>CAYJOP010000143.1:0-1743 GCA_964371835.1 uncultured Desulfovibrionaceae bacterium | reverse complement strand
GTGAATTGCACCTACTCTTGATTTATCGGTCGTGCTGACTTTGTCAGCACTCTGAGGCGACAAAATGTCGCCTCTAGTTAAAATTTAAAAATTAAAAAAACTATATATGAAAAAATATAACATAAATTTGACAAATGGACTTTGCATAATACTTTTTATTCTCTGCTTTAGCTTTGGGCTTGGGAAATTTGTTGTCCACGCCCAAAGTCCCCATGCAAAAAATCTTATTGACGAGCTTATGGACGCTGCCAATATGGGGCAAATTGCAAGGGTAAAAAGCCTTATATCAAGCGGTGTTAATGTTAATGCCATTAGTAAACAAGGCTGGACGGCCCTAACCGTTGCCACATTTGACAATCGTGATGAAGTCACAAAATACCTTATTGAAAGCGGTGCTGATGTTAATTTAGTGGGTGCTTATGGAACAACGGCTCTTATGAATGCCGCAAGCAATGCCAATTTAGAAATGGTCAAGTTGCTTTTGGCAAAAGGGGCTGATGCAAAATTTCAAGGCACTGGCCTAAGCGTACTAATGGTTGCGGCAAGTGCTGGTAATGTGGAGATTGTAAAACTACTTTTAGGCAAGGGTGCTGACATTAATGTTAAAAATAAAGAAGACGGCAAAACAGCTCTTTTTTATGCCGCCCACCAAGGGCATATTAATATTGTAAAATTATTGCTAAAACACGGTGCAGATGTAAATGCTGTGGACAATGAAGGTCAAAGCGTCCTTGAGTATGCGGCAAGTAGCAATAAAGAAACAAGAGAGCTGCTTAAAAAACATGGGGCAAAGTTTGCTCTTTAACACCATACAATGGTTGTAAATATGAAAAATCTACGCATTATAACTCTATGTTTGTGCTTGTCCTTATCGTTTGTGGTAGACGTCCATGCCAATGCCTTGGTGGAGGCCGCAAGAAAGGGGGATTTAGCTGCGGTAAAAGACTTCCTTGATAATAGGGGATATGAAATTGATACCACCGATGACAAGGGCAATAATGCACTTATGCAAGCCGTGCGTACTAGGAACATGCATGTGGTTAACTTTCTATTATCACGAGGTATTAATATAAATGCCAAGAATAAATATGGCACAACTGCCCTTGGCTTTGCTGCTCAGGGTGCAATGTATGACACTAATTATAATCCAGCCCAAGTGGTAAGGATATTAATAGAAAAAGGTGCTGACATTAATGCAGTGAATAAAAATGGTGAGACCATACTACAAGAAATATGCAGTGTAAAATTTATTAATACTGCAAGTGTACGCCTTCTTTTAGAACATGGTGCCAAGGTTAATGTAAAAAATAATCTTGGGCAGACCCCCTTAGGCTATGCAGTTATGTGGGGTAATGCTAGGCTTGCACGCTTATTGGTGGAATATGGGGCAGATGTAGATGTAAAAGGCACAAACGGATATACGCCTTTATTATCAGCACTTTCTCGCTTTGCCGACCTTGAAACTGCCCCTGAGGGTACATTTATGGGCAATTCCAATCTAAGCTCCGAAGATAATACAAAAATGGCTGAGCTTTTTTTAGAAAAGGGAGCCGATGTCAATGCCAAGAGCGATGATGGGCAAACACCACTAAGCCTTGCCCAAAAATCAAAAAATGCGGTGATGATACAGCTAGTTAAGCGATATGGTGCAAAGTAAGGGCATGTGAAAGGCTCTAAATACAAAAGGAAAAGACATGGATTCCTACGTCGTGTACTTGCGTACACTTCCTCTGAATGACAGAA
>CAYJOP010000142.1:0-1937 GCA_964371835.1 uncultured Desulfovibrionaceae bacterium | reverse complement strand
CTGGCTGTACCATAGGTACGACTATGACTATTAGTGATAAAGTTTGTCCTAATTTGGTTGGGGTGGATATTGGCTGTGGACTTACAGCTTATAATATGGGAAAGAAAATCCCAGAAAATTTCTTTCAAGAACTTGATATCTTTATAAGAAAGAATATTCCATGCGGCAAAGGTGTGCATAAAAATTGCCAACCTATATTTGAGGAAATATTTAAGCCTAAACTTTTGCTATATTTAAATTCCGCTCGTTTGGATGACGTGGTACTAGAAAGGGCCGCCATGTCTTTGGGCTCGCTTGGTGGTGGAAATCACTTTATAGAAGTTGGTAAAGATGGGCAGGGTCATTATTGGATAACTGTGCACTCTGGTAGTAGGAACATAGGCCTTCAAATTGCTACTGTATTTCAAAAAGAAGCCATGAAAATTTGCCAAGATGATGTGCATAAAAATCTTAAATATCTTACAAAAAATGATTTATTTGATGAATACATGCACGCCATGCGAATTATGCAAGAATATGCATCTTGCAATCGTTATTTGATGACATCAAACATTCTTACTCATTTTGGTTTCGATATAAATAAAAGCAATAAAATTGAAACAATACATAATTATATTGATTTTTCAGATTCAAAATCTATGATATTAAGAAAGGGTGCTGTATCTTCAAAATTAAATGAATTATTGCTCATACCCTTCAATATGAGGGACGGTATCCTCATTGCCAAAGGCAAAGGCAACGCCGACTGGAATAATTCCGCCCCACATGGTGCAGGTAGAGTTTATGCTCGCCAGCAAGCTAAAAAGACTCTTGATTTAGACGAATTTAAGGCAAGCATGGAGGGTATTTATTCCACTTGCGTTTCAGAGCACACCTTAGATGAATCTCCCATGGCATATAAAAATATGGATGAAATCCTTGAACACATAGATGATACAGCTGAGGTTATGGACATAATAAAGCCTGTGTATAATTTTAAGGTTTCATAAATTAAACATATAAATATGACAAGTCTAGGCAACTATAATATAAAGGATAAGGCTATGAGTACAAAAGCAAAAGAATATAAAGTAGACGAAGCCACCGCTGCAATTTGTGGATTGTTTTGCGCAGATTGCGCTTTGTATCAAAATGAATGCCACGGTTGCTTTTCGGATAAAGTAGCCGAACATTGCGTCGATTGCGATTTTCGTGATTGCACAAAGAAACACAAGGTTGTCCGATGTTATGAATGCAAGGAGTTTCCTTGCAAAAAACTTAAAGATTTCAGCACAAAACACTGGGAAAACGGAATTTGCCACCACGCAAATGTGATATCTGACCTAGCTTACATGAAAGACCACGGCGTAAGCACATGGGTCGAAAAAAAAACCATTGAAAGCACTTGCCCCCATTGCAATGAGGTGATTTTTTGGTTCGACAAAAACACACATAAATGCAAGAAAAACCCCTGAAAGAGCTGATAAAAACCATGGGTAGGATTGGCATTGAGTAGTAAATGCGGAAAATAATAATCTGGAAAATCAATTCTTCATTACAAACAAATTAGGCCATATGAACCTGCTAACAAGCAGATTTTGCTGGCCTTATTTTCTTCTTTGAGCTACGAGCTACAAGCAAATTAGTCTGCCAAAACTGCGTAAAATTTGTCACTTTGGGCAAGATGAACGTGAGGGCGGTGTATAATGGATTCCGCTGAGTTAATTCCTATGAATCAAGTTCTGCTTTTAAGCTCTATACCATAGATTGCGGTCTACTATGCGCCAAGGCCTTACTCGATGCCCAAGCAATCATTGAGGGAAACTCCATCTTTACCGAGTTTAAAGGCTCTTTAACAGAACAATATGTGCTGCAAGAATTAAAAACCTTACAAGACCTACCTTTAGCATCTTGGGCAGAACAGCACGGAGTTGAATTAGAGTTTATACAACCAGGAA
>CAYJOP010000141.1:0-2101 GCA_964371835.1 uncultured Desulfovibrionaceae bacterium | reverse complement strand
AAGTTGTTTTTGTACAAGATGGCCTACCAGGTCAGGTGGTGCGCGCAGATATTGTTAAAGCAAAAAAAAATTTTATTGAAGCAATTTGCACTGAAATTTTAGAGCAATCACCTGACTACATAGCTCCAAAATGCGAACATGCTCTGGAATGTGGCGGCTGCCCCTTACAAGCCATGCCCTACGAGCAGCAACTATTTTGGAAAGAAAACATGCTCAAGGATGCATTGCAACGCATTGGTAAAATTAAAGAAATTCCTTTTACAAAGTTGTATGCTTCACCATTGCTTTGGGCATATAGAAATAAAATGGAATTTGCCGTTGGTAAGTCAAAAGACACTGCAAATACTGCAAATGCGAAGGGTGAGCTGATACTGGGCTTAAGAGCTACAAACTCTCATCATGTTATATCAACTCCCAAATGCCTACTCATGCCTACTGAGTGTGGATCTGTATTGCAAAAACTGCTGAAGCTTATGAAGGGGACTGGTTTTGAGCCATGGCAAAATGGTCAAGGTCTATGGAGGCATGTGGTCATACGCAAGCCTTATGCAAGTTCTGCCTCTAATAATTGCCATGTGCAAATTATTACCGCTCAAACTTCGCCTGAAAATAGACTTAGCATAGCAAGAATTGGTCAAGAACTACTAAACTCTGACCTTGGTGTTACGGGTTTTGTACATGATGAGCGCACTAGCAGTACACTTTATGCACAAGGTGAACAAAACATCACAAAGCTTGGGCAAAATATCATACAGGAAAATTTGTCTAACACACCTTACTTAATGGATTACAGTTCATTTTTTCAAATTAATACCCCTGCTGCTGAATTTTTATGCACTGAGGTTCAAGAGATGGCAAATTTGTCAGGTGAGGAAATTATTTGGGATATATATTGCGGTGTTGGTGCACCAAGCCTTAGCTTTGCCAAAAATGCCAAAGAGCTTTACGCAGTTGAAAGCAATGCTCAAGCAATTAATATGGCAAAGAAAAATGCTGAAAATCTAGGCTTTGAGCATTGTAATTATTTTACAGGTACAGCAGAAAACACCATAGCTCAGGCTAAAGCCCATATCAAAAAACATGTAAAAAAACATATAAATAATCAAGTCAAAGCCCCCACTTGGCCCAAGCCTGACGTGATTATCCTTGACCCACCAAGGGCAGGTCTTCATGCTAAGGTTACACAAGCCATTTTGAACGCAAAGCCCAAACGTATTATTTATATCTCTTGCAACCCCGCAACCTTAGCACGAGATATAGCTCTTTTAAGTGTTGATTATTTGCTAGAAAAGGTCAGTGCTGTGGATTTATTTCCACACACTGCCCATGTGGAAAGTTGCGTATTACTAACAAAAAAATAGTTAAGTTAAAATAACTAAGTTAGGATTTTCTATGAATTTCAAAAGAGTTATTGATAACAATACAGCTGAGTTTAAAGCTGCCATACAAATATATGAGGCAAGCTTTCCCATAAATGAAAAAAGAGCCTTAAACGACCAAATAGAAGCCTTAAGTGATGACAGCTACCATTTTCAAGTTATTCACAACGACAATTTAGAAACCATGGGATTATTACTGAATTGGGAAACAGAAGATTTTGTTTACATTGAGCATTTTGCAATTTTAGAAAGTGCCAGAGGTCAAAACTTAGGTGGACGCATACTTGAAAAAATTAAAAGTGAAAAAAATATTCCCATTATTTTAGAAATTGACCCACCCGTGGATGACATTTCCAAAAGACGCATGGACTTTTACAAACGGCACGGCTTCACCATGACAAAGTATAAACACCTTCAACCAACCTACAAAGAACATGATGAAACATGCACACTCAATGTGATGGCTTATCCAAATATTGACGAAAAACTATATAATATTTTTTATGATTTCATCATTAATAAGGTCTTTTACTATTCATTTTCACGCAGACCTTGATGTGTTTTAACATTTGCTACTATCTTCATAGCATGTTCTTAAAAATTTAATAGTTACAGTATAAACAAACAAAAAAGGTCTTACCGCTTTCAGTAAGACCTTTTATTTTTTTTATGGCGGAGAGGGAGAGATTTGAACTCTCGATACAGGTTTAAGCCCGTATACT
>CAYJOP010000140.1:0-2183 GCA_964371835.1 uncultured Desulfovibrionaceae bacterium | reverse complement strand
CTCATTTTACGCCGCGCAAAATTTTTCTTACAGAAAAATTTTGTTAGTCGTCACTGGAAAAACTCATAATTACTGTCATAAAATTGCACACTAAAAAAAGTTTTAAATTAAAGGGTTAATCTGCTTTTAAGTGACCGACTAGTTAGCATGTAATATGGTAGTTTTTACAGCAAAAAATAAAACTAAACTGCCAAGAAGATAGTTTTAATACAAGTTTTTGGTAATATTATGATTGCAATCAGTCGCTCATCAGTGAGCAAGAAACTAACGAAGTTTTTTTAAAAAAAGTTTCGCACGACATAAAAGCCAAAAAAGTGGCATGTTCTTAGTCTGCAAGAATTTCTGCGTGTGCAATTGCCGAAAGCCTATTTTGCCAAGAGGAACACTTCGTGCTCATTGGGCTGAACTTTTGGCATTTAGTAAAAATATATTGTAGTTGTATGTTTAAAAGAAGATATGTAAGAGTGTTTTAAGATTCTATTAAGTTAGTTGAATTATTGACAGGCTAATTAACCATGTGTAAAGTTTGAATTGTTGTAAGTAATTTGTTTTGTAGTATAAGCTATGACTTTTTTTATTCATGGCTTTTAAAAATTAAGGTTAAACCATGTCAAATAATTTAAATTTTGCTTTTAAGAATGATTATAATCAAATTTGTCACCCTGCGGTTTTGCAGGCATTTTCCGAGTTGGGAACTAGCCGTCATGCTGGTTATGGCGTAGACGATGTTTGTAAAAGAACTGCTGATTTATTGCGTGAGCATTGCAAATGTCTGCAAGCTAAAGTTCATTATATAGTTGGGGGCACACTTACTAATTTGTTAAGTATTGCTTCATTTTTACGCCCGCATCAGGCTGTCATTGCAGTAAATAGTGGGCATATTGAGGTTTATGAGACAGGTTCCATTGAAGCAACAGGACATAAAATTATTAAAGCTCAAGGCGATGACGGTAAGCTTAGGCCAAGCCACTTAAAGGCCATATGTATTGAGCACAATAATGAGCATATGGTACAACCAAAGCTTGTATATATTTCACAATCCACTGAGCTTGGCACAGTGTATACGAAGTCTGAACTTGCAGAAATTTCTAAGGCCTGCAAGGAGCTTAATCTATATCTTTACATGGACGGTGCTCGCCTTGGGGCGGCGGTTACTTGCGAGGAAGATACACCAAGTATTGCAGACGTAGCTAAGTATTGTGATGCATTCTATATTGGTGGAACAAAAAATGGAACTTTGTTTGGTGAGGCATTGTTGCTTGTAAATGAAGATATGCAAAATGATTTTCGATATTTATGCAAACAAAGAGGTGCTTTATTGGCCAAGGGTTTTTCCATGGCAGCACAATTTGAGGCTTTGTTTCGTGATGGGCTTTATTATGAACTTGCTGACAATGCTAATAAAATGGCGAAATATATTGATGTAGAGCTTCAAAGGATGGGCGTAAGCTTTCTTGTGCCTACCTATACTAATCAGATTTTCCCTAAAATTTCTGCCCAAGCATCGGATAAGTTAGCTAAAAATTATGATTTTCAAATATGGGAAAAGAAGGAACAACTGCACACAGTTCGCTTTGTTACTTCTTGGAGTACGAGCTTGGAAGATGTAGAGTTGTTGGTAGAAAGGTTAAGGGAAATATTATAAAATAAATTTAAATTAAAAAATCACTTAATAGGTTTTACTTCCTCATTAAGTGATTTTTTTTGTATAGTTTATTTGTGCTAACTCTTGGTCATATTAGCAATAATATTATTTAGCTTTTGCACAGTTTCATCGAGCTCTTTTACAGCATTACCCGCAACATTCATGGAATTAACGGTATTTGCTGCTATGGAGTTAATAATGCCAACACCTTGCGACATGCTATCAACTGTGGCAGTTTGTTCATGTGCAGCACTTGCCATGGTGTTAATGTTATCAGTAGTGTTTTGCATCATGTGGTAAATGCGCTCCAATGCTTCGCCTGACTGCTGTGAAAATTCCGTTGCAGTACCCATGAGCTCAAGGGTTTTGTTAGCCTCGCTTGCTCCCACATTAATGCCTTCAACTATGGTGTTAATGCTTTCATTAACATGCCTTGTGGCTTCTTGGGTTTTTTCTGCCAATTTGCGCACTTCGTCAGCAACCACAGCAAAACCGCGCCCTGCTTCACCTGCGCGCGCAGCTTCAATGGCGGCATTTA
>CAYJOP010000139.1:0-2306 GCA_964371835.1 uncultured Desulfovibrionaceae bacterium | reverse complement strand
GTTCGATTCACGCCGGGCGCGCAAAAGAAATTAAGCACTTACGATATATTGGCGTAAGTGTTTTTTGTTTGGGGTTTGTGCTACTATTGCCATTTTTTTGATTCTAAATATGGCAAAACAATAATACCTATGCCAGAAAATAGGCATTGATTATTTTACACTACAATGTGACATAAATTCGTCTAATTTTTTTTGAAAATTATTTATAAATTTGGCCACATGAAATCCATCGCATACTGCATGATGTACTTGAATTGCTAGAGGCAAGAGAATTTTCCCCTCAGACGTAGAATATTTGCCCATTGTAAATATAGGGGCAAAATAATTATATCCTTTTTGTAGGTTCAAGTTAAATCCAGTAAAATTTACCCACGGTATACATGAAACATTAAAAAAATTATCATCGTCTTGAGGTTTGTCGTGTCTGTTTTGATATTTTTCCACATCCAAGGTATAGTTTTTAAGGAAATGGGCATAATCATCAGAAAATTCCGTCCACACATTGGTAAATGTTTCTGTATTTTCATGAAATATGGTAAAGCTTGGATGCAAAACGTCATAATATCCAAGGTTGCCTTGTTTATCATGGCCCATGCGAAATTCTTTATGCGCATTTACGGTACAGGAAAGAACATGCAAAAAAGAGGGGAATAGCTTATATCCAGTTGATTTTACAGTGGTAAGAAATTTTGTAATATCCATATTTACAGTCATGCTAAAAGTGCAAGGAATTATATCTAAGTATTTTAGATATATTTCTTTTCTTTCCCAATTTTGTATGTCTACTTTACTAAAATGCATTGTGTCCTCTTTATGTAATTCTTGTTGTTATCTATAAACTTTTCCGCAAGTGCAATTCGACCGACATTTGATAAATTTTATAATAACATTATGCCTTGGCTAATTTATTTTTTCAAGTATTTATAAAATCAATATTTTTACGATATAAAATTAAAATGTATATACATTGTGTTGACAAAAATATAGTGTGTAGGTAGTAGTCTCTTAAAGGAGGAAACAGCATGAGTGCAACAGCAACCATAAATTTACGAATATCCGAAGAAGAACGTGTACTTATTGACTATGCAGCACAAAGTATGGGCAAGAGTCGCACGGCTTTTATCTTGGAGTATAGTCTTGCAAAGGCTGAAGAAGTTATCCTTGATCGTACTCGTTTTCAGCTTGATGCGCAGCAGTGGAGTGCTATACAAAAAGCTTTGGATAGTAAGCCTTCTCTATCGCAAATGCAGGGTTTGCAAAAACTATTTGCCGCCAAAGCTCCTTGGGATGCATAGGGAATGGCTTTGATTAGAACCAGCCCTGAGCCGTTGACAGATAAGCACGACATAACGACATTTTCATGCGGTGAGGCTTCGCTTGATACATGGCTTAAAGGGCGTGCTTTAAAGAACGAACAGGCAGGGGCAAGTCGCACTTATGTGGTTTGTGTTGAGGGCATAGTTGTTGGGTACTACTCATTAGCTGTGGGTGGCATTGAGCATAAATTTGTTCCAAGCAAAGTCAAACGGAATATGCCAGAGCCAATCTCTGTAATGATATTAGCTCGCCTTGCCGTTGACCAAAACTATGCTCAAAAAAATATTGGCACTGGTTTACTTCGTGATGCCCTAATGCGATCACTACAAGTAGTAGACATTGCGGGCATACGTGCCTTGCTTGTTCATGCATTACATGACAAGGCCGCAAGCTTTTATGTAAACCGAGGTTTTGTGGTTTCGCCTTTTGATTCTCGGATCTTATTTTTACAGCTTACTTCTTTGGCAAAGAACTCAGAAATTTAAGAAGTTGTATAGCCCGCATTTTTGACTTGTAATGTTTTAAGGATGATTACAGTTTTTTTTGTTTTGGGTTATGTGCAATAGGGTAATTATTTTAAATTGTCAGAAGTTGTTATTTAAGGTAGGATTAGGTGTGGAGTGATTTTATTTAGTTGTCTGTTGAAGGCTCACCTTTACTTGTGGGCTTGGCTGTATGTAAGGGGGCAAAATAATGTCAAAAAGAGGATGCCATGCTTCATAAAAAAATAGCATTATTATTCATTGCTTTTATGTTTTGCCCACAGTTTTTGCATGCCAATACTCTATTTGAGGCTGCAACAAATAATGACGTAAATCAACTTGAGGTATTAATCAAAAATAATATTGATATTAATGAGCAAGATGAAGACGGTATAACGGCACTTATATATGCAGTAGGTGGTGGAAGCCTTGAAGTAGTAAAGTTTTTGCTAAATAATGGTGCTGACATAGGTATAGCGGAAAAAAATGGCACCAATGCACTTATGT
>CAYJOP010000138.1:0-2325 GCA_964371835.1 uncultured Desulfovibrionaceae bacterium | reverse complement strand
CTGCACAGCTAAATTTTCTAGCACATGCAAATTTACTGCAAAAGCACAAAATAAAGTTGAAAAATAATTGTGCAGGGCTCTTTTATCATGTTTAACATTGAGCATATGAAAAAATTACTGAAAAAATGTAAATTTGCCTTTGGTTAAAGTTTGAGATATGAAGAAAAATTCTATGCGCAACCATATTTTTGGCATTTGAAAATGCCCCCTTTGGAGAATTATGAAAAAGAAATACTCACCCCTGCCAACTATGGATAAAGTAGCTAAACTGCTTGAATTTGCACAAGAGCATAAAGCAAAAGAGCCTGTGGTATTAAACTTAACACATCAAAATACCTTTGCTGAGGCTATGATTGTACTCACTGCCACATCAGTAAGGCATGCCCAAAGCTTGGCAGAGAATGTAAATACTTTTTGCAAGCGAGAAAATTTTGAATTTTTACGCATGGAAGGCAAGCAGACAGGGCAATGGATTTTGTTAGATTTAAATGATGTTGTAATAAATATTTTTCAAGAATCCACTCGAGACCTTTATAACCTTGAAGCTTTGTGGGCAGAGTTGCCACAAAAGCCAGAAACCGAAGCAATGGAATAGGAAATTTATGCTCACTCCCACATTGTTGCTAATACTTGATGGCTGGGGCCTTGCGCCCAGTGGTGCTGGTAATGCCACAAGTCTTGCCCATACACCGCATATGGATAGCCTGTTTAAAGATTATGCTCATAGCAAACTTGAAGCTTCGGGCCGTGCTGTGGGTTTGCCCAGCGGCTATATTGGTAATTCAGAGGTGGGTCATTTAACCATTGGTGCTGGTTCTGTTTTTTATCAAGACATGACCCGCATTGATATGGTCATTGAAAATAATGAGCTGATTAATAATGCCGTTTACACTGAGCTTATAAGTAAAGTGCGCGCAGGTTCTGGACGCTTGCACTTGGCTGGACTTTTGTCAGACGGTGGTGTGCACAGTCATATTAACCACTTAAAAGCATTGCTGAGCATTGCTGTTGAGGCTGGTGTAGACGTATATGTGCACTGCTTCATGGATGGACGAGATACACCACCGCAAGGCGGCATTGGTTATGTTCGTGATTTACAAGAGTATTTATCCACTCAAAATGACAAAAATTTTTCTGGAAAGGCCCAAATTGCAAGTATTTGCGGACGATTTTATGCAATGGACCGTGATACAAGGTGGGAGCGTGTTAATAAAGCTTGGGACTTGCTTGTGCATGGAATTGGCGAAAGATGTCATGGTGCTGAAGATGCCCTAAAGGCTTCATATGAGCATGACATTACGGATGAGTTTGTTAAACCAACGTTGATTTGTGAACAAGGAACTTGGCAAGATGGTGATGGGCTTTTTTTGTTTAATTTTCGTGCGGACCGCATGCGAGAGTTAGTGCAAGCTTTGACTCTGACGGATTTTACAGGATTTGAACGTGGAGCTGTGCCAAAATTTTCTGAACTTGCTAGCATGACAGCATATGATGCATCATTTACCTTGCCAGTGGCTTTTCCTAAAGATAGTTTGTCCATGGGGCTTGGTGAAATGGTTTCCACATGGGGGTTAAAGCAGCTGCGCCTTGCTGAAACTGAAAAGTATGCTCATGTGACCTATTTTTTTAATGGTGGACGAGAAGAACCATTTGAAGGTGAAGATCGCATTTTAATTCCGTCACCTCGTGATGTGGCAACATATGACCTAGCCCCTGCCATGAGCTGTGTGGCTGTTACTGATAAGTGCATTGAAGAAATTAAAAAAAATAAATATTCTCTCATAGTTTGTAACCTTGCCAATGGCGATATGGTGGGGCATACTGGTGTATTGCCAGCAGCCATTGCCGCTTGTGAGGCTGTGGATATATGCGTTGGACGTATGCTTGAAGCAATGCTTGCCGTTAATGGGCGAATATTGCTGATTGCTGACCATGGAAATTGTGAAAAAATGCTTGACGATGCTGGCAACCCACAAACGGCACATACCACAAATCCAGTACCATGTATTTTAGTGCAAAATGATAAATGTACGTCACTTAGTGACGGAGCTTTAGCTGATGTTGCTCCAACTATAATAGGGCTATGGGAAAAAGTTAAACCTGCTACCATGCAAGGTAAAAATATTGCGGAGAAATGCTAATGTCATCTAAACCAATACAGCCAGTAAGCCCAGAAGGCATGGAACTTCTATTTTTTTATCCATGCCCGCATTGCAAAAAGCATGTTCCCCTTGTGTCGCCAGTTCATCCTGCTATGGTGCAATGCGACGGCTGCCATAAAGAATTTCCCATAATGCCAGTGGATGAGCGTAGTTTGCATTATGT
>CAYJOP010000137.1:0-2934 GCA_964371835.1 uncultured Desulfovibrionaceae bacterium | reverse complement strand
AGCTTTGCTTGCGTTGGCGGCACAAACGCCCATAAGGGGGTTTGTCATCAGTCTGTAGAGGCGACATTTTGTCGCCTCTAGTAATTTATACTTTACCTAAAAGTATACGAACCGTTGGTACGAATAAAAGAAACACCAACCACTGGCACACCACCATGATTGTTGTTATGGAATGTGAAGGAATCAATTCCTGGTGTGACAAAAAGCGTAATATTCTCATTGCCGCGCCATTCTCTAAACCCTGATTTTCCATAAACAAATACTTCGTGGCTATTAGTTGGAAGGTTTGTATTAAACGACATATTTGGCATGACCCTGAACCAACCAGTTGTCACCCAATTATTCCCCTGCTGGTAGCAAATGGCTATATGCATACCAGTATTAGTTCCATTTGTGAAATGAACATTTTTGGCTATAGCAGGAGTCACAGCCACAAGGCCTAATGTTAATATGCATGTTAGTATCAAAATACTAAATTTAGCTTTCATTCTTTGCTCCTTTTTTGTCATAGTCTTCTAGGAAACTTACATCTAATGGCTAATATTTCCTTTCTGGGAAGTTTTCAAGTACCTTGTAGGTTATGCTTTCGTTGGTTGCATCCAAAACTTCAATTCTAGCACCTCTGTAGCCAATAACAGGAGTATTTTTAATGTTATAGGTTACATTATGTGTATGCGATGCAAGACCGCCTGCTTTTTCAGTATACATAAACAAGACTTCGTCACCCTTACGACCAGAGAAGTACAAAGTCTTTTGTATATCACTAGCTTGTGGGTCTTGTACTTCTTCACGGCTAAAGGTGGAGCTTGAGCAAGATGTTGTGCCGTCTTGCAAAACCCCACAAAGCTCGCCAGGCTTAGTTGGGTCAGTATATAATCCTGTTATGGGTGTGCAAGTGCCAACCCAGCCGCCAGTAAACACAGGTTCACCCATGCCGCCGTCCATGGAATAATAATTCTTGCCACCTTCAGTACCGGCTTGTGGGTATTGCCCTGGGGGAACATCATAGCAACCAATGTCGGTAGTTTCTTGTAAATTTAGGTGATGTGATACGGTGGTATCGCCTTGAATTAGCATTTCATCACCAATATACACGGTGGTAACTGTGTTTAAGGCTGGAAAGTCCGTTTGATTGGTAGTTGGTGTATAGTTATACTGCATAGTTGCGGAACCGCAGCCCAGCAAGAACAAAACCATAGTCATTGAAATCAAATTCCTCTTCATAACTTCCTCTCAGGTTAAAGGTTGATAATGCTTTTTCCTTAAACTGTTTGGTCTACACTTAAAAAACACTTTCTTTGTGCTTCAAATTTGCCAGAAATTCGCATTCCACTCTTGTTTCTGGCAATTTTTTTCGCCCATTTTTCAAGATAAAACTTTGTATTTCAAAAGTTTGTTATTTTTCAGTGTAAACTATTTATCCACAAGCCCCAAATTTATAAAGGCTTGTTTTGGCACTTCAAAGGTGACATTATTAAAATCACCATGGTCAGTAATCACTATGAAATATAAACCATTGGAAATTCTAAATTCCATTAGCATCTCGCTGTATTCGTCAACTGTAAGAATCATATTTAAATATTTAACATCCTTAAAGCTAAAATTGTCTGTTAACCGCCACTGTTTTGTTAATAGTAAGGTTGGCAAGCTTTCACGAACTTGCTTTGTAAGTCTCACCTTTCTATTGGATTCTTTATCATAGTCTTTTAATATATTTAATTTATCTAATGAGTTAATAATGTTTGGCAATTTGTATTCATCAAGATTTATGGATGCATATTTGTATTCACCAACAACCTCATCAAGATCACTTGTGCCACTGACTAGAGCTTTATTAAAAGCCTCCTTAGCAAAGGTATCCATTTTAGGAACATGACTGCCAGTTATGGCAAAAAACTTTTTATATGAGCCGTCTTTTAGAGTTAAATTAATATAATAATAGTCAGATGCACCACTACCAAAACTTACAGAAGCCTTGCTATCTTGTAGGCTAAAATGATTAAAGGCATGGCCTTCATCTGGTAGATTTTCGTCAAGCTTAGAAGCAAGAAGTAACTCTACAAAGATATTCTTGTAATCCTCATCTATGGGTATGCTAACATAGCCCATGGACATGGTTTTAGCTTTTAGCATGGCTTTTGCGATAATGACCTCTGGGGCATTTGCTCCAGTATTTGGTGCATTTTCCTTAGCCGCAAGTGCTGATGCCATAGCAAACACCATGACCATTATCAGAGTAACTATGCGTATTTTTTTCATAATTCTTGCCTTTGTTTAATACTTATGGATTGCCACGCCGCCCTTTGGGTCGGCTCGCAATGACAGAACGAAAATTTTGCTAATATGCCATATTTGCGGACGAACCCAAAAATATGGGGGGTTCGTCCCTACGTTCTCCCGCTCTGTCATTCCGAGGAGACCGAGCAAAGCGATGGGCGACGTGGGAATCCATGCCTTTTATCCCCTTTCCCTCACTTAAAAAAATCACTTCGCTCCCTTGGACTTCAAAAATGCCGCCACGTCTTTTTTCTTATTTTCATTGGCAAGGGCAAGGGCGGTGTTACCTTTTTTGTTTTTGGCATTTATATCCGCACCCTTTTCCACAAGGAATTTAGCCACATCAAGGCTTCCATTTTGAGCGGCAACCATAAGGGCAATTATACCATCACTATTTTTTGCATTTACCTTTGCCCCCTTGCTCACAAGGTAGCTTGCTAGGTCTTTATTATTAAATTTAGCCGCTAACATAAGAGCAGAAAATCCAGCCCCACCTACGTTAATAGCGTGAATATCAGCCCCATTTTCCACAAGTATTTTAGCCGTTTCTGTAGCATTCTTGCTCGCGCAAGCCATTTGTAGGGGTGTCACATTTCTTATCTTGCCTTCTAAATTAACCTTAGCTCCCTTTTCTATAAGCAGCTTAACTATTTCTGC
>CAYJOP010000136.1:0-2992 GCA_964371835.1 uncultured Desulfovibrionaceae bacterium | reverse complement strand
GTTAAAAATGTTTTGTTTTCGTTGTGTTATGTGCTTTTTCAGTGCCGACTAAGTAGTCGATGCTGAAAAATGCGTTTCCACGCATTTTTCAGAAAGGCACGCCCACTCCAACCACTGCTTTGCGGTCGCAGGAAGTGAATTCCTGCTTGTTTTTTGTGGCACAGGATTTGAGCCTTGCTCAAATTCTGTTAGTCACCGCTTGAAAAACCATTTTTTTGCGTCATAAAATCGCCAAAAAGTATGCTTCACATCCTTTTTTTTGGCAATTTTATTGGTTCGTTTTAACTATAAAGATATTTTGTTTCAAGTGTTTATTGTGTTTTTCAGCGTCGACTAAGTAAATTACCTATGGGCAGAAGTGTCCCGAAGATCTGCAATAATTGAGTCCAGTTTTTTTGCTTGCTGCATTAGCTCTTGGGTAATGTTTGATGAAGTTGTAACTCCTTGTACAGTTTGCTCGGTAATATTTTCTACAGAGTTAAGAGCGTCTGAAATATTAACACTATCTTTTGATAGCTCAGAAACAGCAGAGGCAATGGTGTGTACTTGCTCCACATTTTCTTTTGCAAGGGCCACAATACTTTTTAGTGCCTCGCCAGCTTCACTTGCAAGTGCAGTTGCATTATTTACAGCTGCATAGGTATTATTCATGTTTTTATCATTTTGTGTTGATGCTTCATGTATTTTATTGATGGCAGAGGTCACATCGGCTGTTGCCAGCATGGTTTTTTCTGCAAGCTTGCGCACTTCATCAGCAACAACGGCAAAACCACGACCACTGTCACCAGCCCTTGCAGCCTCAATGGCAGCATTTAATGCAAGCAAGTTGGTTTGGTCTGCAATATCTGTAATTGTTTCAATAATTTTATTAATATCAATTGTTTGTTCGTGTAACTCGCTTAAGGCTTCACGCATGATATTGGCATTTTCAGTTACATTTTCATTGGCTTTAACCACAGCTTGAACTTTAATTTCGCCTTCTAGGGCTATGCTTCTAGCTTGGTCTTCTTTTAGGGCAGCACCTTCTGTTAATTGCATGATTTTATTGAAAGTGCTAACCATAATACTTAAAGATTCACTGGTTCTCTTCATTTGTACAATTTGTTCTTCTGTACCATTAATTATGTTATCATTTTCTAAGCCAAGCTCTCGTACTGCATCATTGAGTGCCAGCGAAATGCTTGCGGCATCGTGCGAGGTTTCCAATATGGAATCAAGTATTTTGATGATTTTTTCTTGTTGTTTTTCGCTTTCGCTTCTTGCTGAGTCTGATGTTATCATTTGCTGATTGGCAAGTTCGCTTGCCTCTTCAGCTTGTTGAATTTTTTGCCTAAGTGATATAACCATGGCGCGCAAAGAGTCAGCCAGTATGCCTATTTCGTCATTGCGTGTAACTTCCAATTGTTTTTCAAGCTCGCCAGTGCTTACATCTTTAGCAAAGTTTGCTGTT
This sequence comes from uncultured Desulfovibrionaceae bacterium, assembly GCA_964371835.1. Classification (GTDB taxonomy): domain Bacteria; phylum Desulfobacterota; class Desulfovibrionia; order Desulfovibrionales; family Desulfovibrionaceae; genus CAYJAD01. Next base: position 1,542 of record CAYJOP010000136.1, on the reverse strand, counting down.
TGCTTTAGCGGGTTAACAATACTTCGTATAAACATGAAGGCAAAAATTAGGGAAATTATAGTTAAAGTGAGGGAAACAATGATGCTTGTAATGGTGGCAGTGGTGACTTCAGCCATGAATTCATTTTCAGAAGCCTCGGTAATAAGATAAAAACCAAGTGATGGAATATGCGTACTCAAAGTGTAAATGTTGTCGCTTTTGCCGTTGGTTTCGCCTTCAATTTCTGCAAAATATGTTTCTGCACCTTGCATGTTTGGAAAAACAGCAGCGTATTGTGGATAAACTTCAGTAATATTTTTGTTGATGAAGGCAGTGTTGGCATGAAGACGAATGGTGCCATCTTCTGCAACACAAAAAGTATTGCCGTCATTACCAATAATGCGTGAGCTTAGTTCTTCAGCAAAATTACGAATGTCTATGGATATGGAAAGCATGCCGGCAAATTGTCCATTGTGGTTGACACGCCTGTTAATAAAAGCTTTATAGCCCCAAGTGGGATCATTTACATATACTACAATATTGCCATCTATTTTTGAGTCACGAAAATTAGTAAACCAGGTGTCAGCATCACTTACACGATATGACCAATTTCTTTCAGTGCCGATTAAATCAGTATATTGTTTGGTTTGATTTGAAACAAAGTTTGCTCCAAGCACATCGTAGGTAGAAAGAATGCTGGCAAGCATTTCATATATGGTTTCAAGTTCATCATTTGATTCACCACTTGCTATCCAATTTTGTAAAGTGGGGCTTTTAATGACAAGCTGTATGGCTCTACCAGCTTCTAGTACCTTGTTGTCAATGGTATTAACAATTTCTTTTGAAATAAGAGGTAATTGCTGATTGATGAGCTGATCTCTCATGCTACCATAATAAAATATTGAGTTGATAATAATAGTAACAGTTGCAACTATAAGGAGTACGCTACCTATGAAGATATTTAATTTTTTTTCTATTGAAAACATGGGTATTACCTTTGTTATAAGATCAGCATTATTATATTGAATATAACGGATAAAATAAAAAAACTTAGGCAAATTTTTAAAAAATTCTTAAAACATGATTTTTATTTTGACTTGCAATTTATTATACTATTTATTTAAGATTTTAGCAACTATGCAAGGCTATGCTACGAACTTAAAAAACTTCAGACTAATGACAAACCTTACCTCGTGAACGATGTGCCTCTTAAGTAAGCCAACATAACTAATTGGTTTAATAGGCAGTAGGGCACTTAGCTTTGGGATAAGATGATAATGCACATTAGGCTAAAAACCAAGGGTTGTTGCGCACAAAGCTCAGAGGAATATGTGACTGCGCCTTATGCTGGCTTGTATAATTGTGTATTGCTGCTGTACGTTTGTCAGGATATTTATCAAGAATGCTTCTTCATCACTTCTTGTCTTCTTTTTTGCACTTAAAAAGTTCCCCTGCATTTTCTGCTGTAATTCCACGGTACTCTGGAGGAACAACCGCATTAGCTAAATTACTTACCCAACTAAGCCCATCCATATCAACTCTATTAACTGGGTCATCGGCACA
>CAYJOP010000135.1:0-3109 GCA_964371835.1 uncultured Desulfovibrionaceae bacterium | reverse complement strand
GTTAAAAATGATTTGTTTTCGTTGTATTATGTGTTTTTTCAGTGCCGACTAATTATAATACCACAACTATCTTGCCCCAGATGAAAATAAAATCACACCTACGGTTTTAAATAATATTTTAAGTTCAAGCAATGCTGACATATTATTTATATAAAAAAGGTCATATGTGAGTTTGTGCCTTGCGTCTTCCTCAGACGCAGCATAGGAATAACAAACTTGACCAAGACCTGTAAGACCTGGCTTAACGCTATGTCTTAACGCGTAGCCTTCAATTTTTTTTTCAAACTCTTGCACAAACTCAACACGCTCTGGCCTTGGCCCAATAATGCTCATATTATTTTCCAGTACATTCCAAAGCTGCGGTAATTCGTCAATGCGTAGCCTGCGCATATAATAACCGCACTTTGTAATACGCTCATCATCAACCTTGGCCCAGACTGCCCCATGTTTTTCTGCATTGTGGTACATGGAACGAAATTTATATAGGGTAAAAACGCGGCCGCATAAACCCACACGTTCTTGGGCATAAATTATTGGTCCTCCAGACTCAAAGTAGATACAAACTGCCGCAATTATACACAAAGGCCAGCTTATACTTAGTAAAATCAGGGCCATTGCCACATCAAAAATTCGTTTGATAAACAAAAAGTATTTTTTTGATATTAATAAATTTTGGCAATTTTGATGCTCATGTATTGACGCGGATTTCGTCATTATTTGGCTCCGCTGTTAAGTGCTCTTTTAGGCCTTGCGTCTAATTTGCTAAGATCATGGGTGCTGTTATTGCTCTCCATAATATTCATATGTTGCATCAAATGCAAAGCTACTTTATTGGCCTCAAAATCATTTTCCACCATACGCCTAGCTTCAAGGCCCATGGGCTTAATTGTATGCGGCTCAAGTATAAAGCGTTCCAAGGCATTTGCCAAGGCTACATAATGTCTTGCTGGCACTAAGTAACCATTTTTGCCATGCTTAATTAGCTCTTTACACCCTGGCACCTCACTTGCAACTACAGGCCGCCCCATGCTCATGGCCTCCATTAACGCACAAGACAATCCCTCCCTATATGATGGCAACACAATGACGCTGGCATCTGTTATATATGGCCGAACATCATGGCTTTCGCCTAAATATTCTATGCATCCCTCTTTTTGCCATTTTTTAATTTTATTAAAATCCATTGCGCCGTGGCCCAATTCTTTTGGACCAAGCAGTTTAAAACTTACCTTTGTATGTTTTTGCTTTATTATTTTAGCGGCCTGAACAAATTCCTTAATGCCTTTAGCCTTTATTAATCGGCCAATCATTAAAAATGTAATTTGCTTTGGAAATTTTTTTTGCAGGGCAAAGTAATCAACATCCACACCTGTGCCATTACATATTATTGCCTTAGTTTTTTTTGAAATAATTTTATTTTGTAAAAAAAACTCTTTATCAGATTCATTTTGGAAAAAAACAATCTTGGTTTTGCATAAAGCAAGCTTGTATAAAAATTTTACCAGCTCATGCAAAATTCTTTTAAGCTTGCCACCATCTTGCTCAAAACTAAAACCTAAACCTGTGATGCATGAAAACACGTCCTTAATTTGAGCTGTCCTTGCAGCAATATTTCCGTATATTACTGGCTTTATAGCAGATGTAAAAATTTTATCAGGTTTTTCTTGTCGCAATATATCATATAATGCCCACAAGCTTTTTATATCCTTTATAACATTAGTACCTTTACGTTCTAGGGCATATGTTATGACCCTAACACCCTGAGCTTGCAGCGCTTTAATATAATGCTTATTGTTTTCATGTGGCACACAGCATACCACATCATGATCAAGCCTTTGTATATTTTGCATAAGCTTTGACCAAAAAATGTAACTACTGCGTGCTTCATTTCCTATAAATAATACTTTCATAATTTCAATATGTTAAATATTTGTTGCATAATTTTATGTTTCCAACGTATATTGCATTAACAGCATTTATAAATTTTATATCAGCCCATGAAAAAATTCAATTAGGCAGAAAAGGATAATATTATGACAGCATATGCCAAAGCCTTAGAGAAAATAGAGCAAAGTCCGCGCACTTGGCTTATTACTGGAGTTGCAGGATTTATTGGCTCAAACCTCCTAGAAAAGCTACTTTTACACAAACAAAAAGTAGTTGGCCTTGATAATTTTATGACTGGCTACCAAAAAAACCTAGATATGGTACATAAACTTGTGGGCGATGAAGCATGGAAAAATTTTACCTTTATGGAAGGTGATATACGCGACCTTGATACTTGCCACAAAGCCTGCACTGGCGTGCATCATGTTTTGCACCAAGCAGCCCTTGGTTCTGTACCTCGCTCAATCATTGACCCCATCTTAACAAATACTTGCAATATTAATGGTTTTTTAAATATGCTTGTGGCTGCAAAGGATGCTAAAGTTCAAAGCTTTGTTTATGCCGCATCATCATCTACCTATGGTGATTCACCAACCCTACCCAAGGTTGAAGACGTTATTGGCAAGCCGCTTTCGCCCTATGCTGTTACTAAATACGTTAATGAGCTTTATGCTGATGTATTTAATAAATGTTATGATTTAAACACCGTAGGATTACGTTATTTTAATGTTTTTGGTCGCCGCCAAGACCCAGAAGGTGCATATGCCGCAGTTATTCCGCAGTGGTTTTCTGCCCTATTGCAAGGCAAGGATGTTTATATAAATGGTGATGGCGAAACCAGCCGAGATTTTTGCTATATTGATAACGTAGTACAAATCAATATTTTAGCTGCCTTAAGTAATGCAGAAGCTAGTAATAAAGTTTATAACGTGGCTTTTGGCGAGCGCACTACGCTTAACGAGCTATATGTACTTATAAAAGCAGAAGTTAAAAAACATAAGTCCGACATACAAGACAAAACACCCATATATCGTGAATTTAGAGCTGGAGATGTACGTCATTCCTTGGCAGACATTTCAAGATCACAATCCTTACTTGACTATGCGCCAACCTATGGTGTTAAAGAAGGGCTTGAACTTGCTGGCAAGTGGTACGCTGAAAATGTGTAATAAATAAAATATTTAAGGGTATTAAAAAAGGCTACCGAGCAATCGGTAGCCTT
>CAYJOP010000134.1:0-3174 GCA_964371835.1 uncultured Desulfovibrionaceae bacterium | reverse complement strand
ATTTGCGTAAGTCTCGCAAGCTTACCTAACGCAAACGGCTTCGCCGCCCTTTGGGTGGCTGCCACATCGCTCCGCTTGGAGTGACAGATTGTAACACTATATTTATACAAAACTTCATTACTGGCTGACCGCTTGGGCTGTGCCGCAAGGCTAGACCCTTGGCTTGCCCATGCAAGCAAGGTCTAGCCTTGCCCCGTAGTAGATCGTTTGAGCAAAGCGAAAACAGCTACGCAGGGATAGGCATACAGCCAAGCGCAAAGCGGGGGGAGGGGGATTGTAAAGGGGAACGGGGGTCCACCCCCATCCCCTTACCCCACTGCGGGAGCAGGCCAAAATAAATAAAAAAAAATTCTATCTTAAGCAAAAACGAAAAGCATTTGTGGTTAAGGTAAAAAGGCTTGGATTGGTATTAAAAGCATAAATTGATAGGAAAGGCATGGATGCGTTGCTGTCCATTTGCGTAAGGTTCGCAAGCTTACCCAACGCAAACGGCTTCGCCGCCCTTTGGGTGGCTACCACAGCAAACTTTGTTTGCCTCGCAATGACAGGGCGTAGGCTTGTTTAACAGCAAAGCATCCATGCCTTTTATTCTGTCATTTTCAAGGACGCACAAAGTCTTAGCAAAACAAAAAAAGCCCATACTTATTCAAGCATGGGCTTTTATTGTTTATTTACAAAATAAAATTAGCAATTACTACTTCACTACCCTCTTAAATACTACAACAGTCATATCCTTACTATCTGTAATGTTTTCTACTCGTAGGGTGTTATCATCTTCCACTATGATTTTACCTTTTTGTCCGTCCATATCAATATTAACTGTGTCACCATCTTCTGAAACAATACTAAAGGTCTTTGTTTGTGCAAAGCCTGCAAAAGACATAACAATTTGCATTTTCTCTATGTCAATTTGCAAGCTTGAAGCTTCAAGCATGACAGAAAGTAATTTTTTGCCAGCCGCTGTGGTAATTTTGTGTTGATATTCAGGAGTTTTATTGGCAGCAAACGTGGCTTCAGCATTGCCTTGCCAAGAGCCATTCAAAGTATCCACAGAACTTGAGCAAGCCACAAGCATTAACATTAAAGTAAGGAGTAAAAATCTTTTCATAAAAATACCTATAAAACCTTAGTTAATACGTCGAGCAAACGCTCCACATTATGTTTATGTGCAGTGTGACCCATAAGGCCAATACGCCAAATTTTGCCAGCTAGTGGCCCTAAACCTGCACCCATTTCTATGTTAAACTCTTTAAGCAAGCGGCTACGAATGGTTGCTTCATCAACGCCTTGAGGCACTTTTACTGAATTAAGCATGGGCAAACGATGTTCAGGCTTAACCAACATTTCAAGACCCAATTTATCAAGTCCAGCCACCAAGAGTTTATGCATGTCCATATGCCTTGCATGTACATTGCTTAAACCTTCTTCTAATATATGCTTTAAGGCCGCATAGAGGGCATATTCCATATTTATGGGCGCTGTGTGGTGATAGGTGCGAGTTGTGCCTTCCCAATACGATGCTATAAGCGATAAATCCAAATACCAGTTTGGAACTTTAGTTTTACGCTCTTGTAACTTTTTCAAAGCCCTTGCAGAAAAGCTTATGGGAGCAAGTCCAGGAGGGCAAGACAAGCACTTTTGAGTGCCAGAATAGGCGGCATCAACATGCCAATTATCAAGCTCCACAGGCATGCCGCCAAGGCTGGTTACGCAATCAAGCACAAATAATGCGCCGTGATTGTGCACCATCTTACCAATGGCTGCTGCATCAGACACAACGCCTGTTGATGTTTCAGCATGCACAAGGGCAACTATATCATATGAACCATTACTAAGCTTAATTTCAACTTCTTTTGGGTCAACAGCTTCACCCCATGTTACTTCCAATGCGTCAACATCTGCGCCAAGACGCTCTGCCACGTCCTGCATGCGCTTGCCAAAAACGCCATTGGTCAGTACAAGTACACGATCGCCCTTTTCCACAAGGTTTACAAAGCATGTTTCCATGCCAGATGAACCAGTGCCTGACATGGGCATGGTTAATGCATTTTCAGTATTAAAAACCTTACGCAATTGTTCTTTAATGGCATCCATTATTTCCACAAAATACGGGTCAAGGTGACCAATGGTGGGCTTTGACAAAGCAGCATATACGGCATCAGAAACACAAGAAGGCCCAGGCCCCATAAGCAATGTAGGCTTCAAATCCTGTAATAAATCTTTTGACATAACTATCTCCATATTTAAAAGTCCTACGCAATAAATTGCACAGAAAATTTATTTTGCAGTTGCAAGTGGGAAAGTACAACCACAAGAAAAAAAGGTAAAGCAAAATCAACTTGAAAATTTTGCCATAAATATATAGATTTTAATTGTGTAATAAAACATCATAACACATACAAGGATTACCCATGCCACGCCTACGCACACACAAAAAATTACTTCGTGAATGGCTCGCCCATGATAATTGGCAAGATCATTTACAAGAAATAACCAAACTTAATCCGCGCGAAGCCACAGGGCCACTTTTGTCATTCCTCTTGCTTGGCGCAGACATGACCCATAGGTCAGCCCATGCCCTTGGCCTTTGCCTTGCCAAACTTGAAACTGAAAAGGTCGAAGATACACGCAACATCGTGCGTCGCTTCATGTGGCATATGAACGAAGAATCAGGAAACATTGGCTGGGGCATACCAGAAGCCTTTGCAGAAACACTTGCCCATTGCCCACGCATGGCAAAAGAGTTTCACCCTGTACTGCTATCATATATTATGGATACAGGGCGTGATGATAATTTCTGCGACCACGACATCTTGCGTCGCTCCTGCTATTGGGCTGTGGGGCGTTTTGCCACTGCTCGACCTGAACTTTGCCAGCGTGTTATGCCTTGGTTACTTAAAGGCTTAAATGATGATGACATACCCTGCCGTGGCATGGCAGCTTGGGCCATTAACCAATTTCCAAAGGATATGTTACCACCGCTGGACGCCGTGCCATTGCTTAAAAAACTTGCCGCAAGCGAAGATGATGTGCTTTGTACCTTGTGTAGTATCTTTGAAAATGGGCATTTACAAGAACACAGCGTTGGGGAGTTGGTGCAGATAGCGCTTAACGCTTGGGAATAAGAAGATATTCCTTCTATATCTTATAGGCTCGGCCTTACGGCCTTACACG
>CAYJOP010000133.1:0-3212 GCA_964371835.1 uncultured Desulfovibrionaceae bacterium | reverse complement strand
CAGAGAGGCACGTTGCCTTCAAATACCCCTTTGGGGACGCCAGAAGTGAATTCTGATAAGCTTTGCAAAATGCTTGGTGAAATTTTATTTGTCAGTTTTGCTATGTCCAAGCCAATGTTGTAATGAAGCAAATAAATTTTCAGGGTTAATTGGTTTTGTTATGTGGTCATTCATGCCGCTTTGTAAACTAATCTCACGATCACCCACCATGGCATGGGCAGACATGGCAATGACTGGAAGGTTTTTATATGCTTCATTTTGTCTAATTTTTTTGGTGGCTGTGAGGCCGTCCATGATTGGCATTTGAATGTCCATAAGCACAGCGTCATACGGGTTTTTGTCTAGCATATCCAATGCAATTAGTCCATTCTCAGCAATATCAACTTTATAACCAGCGCTTTCCAATAGCTCCTTGGCTATCATTTGATTAATATCATTGTCCTCAACTAAAAGTATTTGTTCTTTAGCTGAACTTATATTTTGGTTGGTAGCCACAGTATTCATGCTTGTTGCTTTGTCATGGTCATTAATGACTGTATCATCTTCATCAATCATTTCAAAACTTAGTGAAAAGTAGAATGTTGCGCCTTGGCCTTCGGCGCTACGCAACCAAACCTTGCCTTGCATGGTTTCAACAATTTTTTTACTTATGGCAAGGCCTAAACCTGTTCCACCATACTTACGAGTGGTTGATGTATCTGCTTGTGTAAAGGCAGTAAAAAGACTTTGCTGCTGCTCTTTGGTTAAACCAATTCCATTATCTTCCACTGAAAAAATGCAATTTAATTTGTTATTTGTTGGGTTTTCATATGTGACTTTTAGAATTATTTTGCCTTGTTCAGTGAATTTTATTGCATTACTCACAAGGTTAAAAAGCACTTGCTTAATGCGCAAAGGATCACCAATCAAAGTTTTGTTAGCATAATCTCCGGCATAAGCTTCAAAGTCCAAGTGTTTACTGTTGGCTTTTGGTGTGTATAGGTCTGTAACTTCTTGAAAAATATTGGCAATGGTGAACTTTGTGCTTTCAAGCTCAAGTTTGTTGGCTTCCATTTTAGAAAAATCTAAAATATCATCAATAATTCTCATTAAATTGTTGGCAGAATATAGAGTTTTTTGAACATATTCGTCTTGTTTTTGGTCAAGTTTCGTTTGAGATAAAAGATGTAACAATCCAAGCACGCCATTCATAGGTGTGCGTATTTCATGACTCATATTTGCTAAAAAATCGCTTTTAATTCTAGAGTTTTCTTCTGCATTATCAATGTGATGCTTAAGAGTCGAAACCATGCTAACTAAATGTCTATATACACCACGATGATCTTTGTTGTTATCAATATCATAATCACCATTTATAACACGAGTTGTAATTCGTATGAGTTCGCTTGGGTCCTTGCCCAGCTGCGTTCTAATGCTATAAATAACCCAAGCACAAACACAAGCTGTAATCATTATGAGAAGATAAATGCTAATTGTAATTAATTTTCGTGCATTAGCATAAACCATATCACCTTCTTGAGAGGCTTTTAATCCTTCGGATTTATTTAAGTTAACAGCGTGTAGCAACTCAATGGAGGCTTTTTCAAACACGATTCTGGATTCATTCTGCAACAAAAGTGTGGCTTTTTTTAGATTTTTTTCCTCTGAAAGTTTAAGGATTTTTTGGCTTAAATCTATGTATTTACTCCACAGTCTAGAAAATTTATCGTATATAATCTGTTCTTCTTCTAATGAAATAAGGCTTTCATATATTTTTCTAACTATAAAAAGTTCTTTTAGTATATTTTCAATATTTGCTTTAAGTGCAATTTTTGATTTTTCATCACTACTATAAACGTAGCTAATTTCAAAAATTCTGTAGTCAGAAGTGAGTGTGTTTATATGCTGCACACTTACGGTTGATGGCAGCCAAATTGTTGAAATGTCGGTTGATTTTTTATTAACTTCGTGTAGTTGTACTAAACTAAAATATCCAAGCCCTGCAAAAGCTAAAAGCAATATTGCAGTCATTAAAATTAGTTTTGCAGATAAACGCATATAAATTACCAGTTTTAATATATAAAAAGAAATTTAAAAACTTTAATAAAATAGCATCTAAGTATGCATGATGGCAAGTGTTTTTTTGAGGTAATTTAACAGATGATAAAGCTAAAGAAGCCTATTTTGTAGTTCGTTAAACAAGGCTTCACGCAAGGGGCTTGATGTGCTACCTTTTCGCTCAATGCAGTAAAACATACGGCTAAAATGCATATCAGCCAAGGGTATGGAATGTAAAATTCCTTCTTTAAGCTCATGTTCTACCACAAGTGGAGAAAGACAAGAAAGTGTGCGAGGATTGTGCAACAAATGTTTAATGGCATCTGTATGAGCAAGCTCTAAAGTTTGTTTTGGGCGTAAACCAAGTGGAGTTATGTGGCGGAAAAGAGTTTCTCTTGTGCCAGAACCCGCTTCACGAAGTAACCAAAAATATTCCATTAATGATTCAATTTCGCGTGGTTTGCTGGCAAGCTCTTTGTCAGTTGTTACAACAACTAATTCTTCATGGCCAAGTGGTGTAATTTCAAGATCAGCAGCATCAATGTCGCCCTCCACAAAGCCAATGTCCAATTGACCGTGCTCTACTTGCTGAACAATTTCAGAGGTATTTGCAGATATGCAATCAAGCTCCACATGAGGGTAGCGTATTTTCATATCGTATAAAATTTGTGGAATAACCCAATTTGCAAGAGTTACAGAAGCCCCAACATTGAGTTTGCCAAATAGCTCATCACTAGATAGTAACTCGAGTACGTTGTTTAATTGATGATAAAGTGGAGCCAGACGTTTTTCCAGCAAGCGACCTTTTTCATTTAAACGTATACCACGGCCCACACGGTCAAACACTTCCACACCAATTTCAGACTCAAATTCCCTTAAGGCACTGGAAATAGCAGCTTGAGAAACAAACATCTTGTGGGCAACATCACGCATATTTGGTGTTTGTGCCAGTGCTAAAAAAACTTCCATATATCTTAAAGTCATGAGATTGTCCTTGGTTTTTAATAAGGCGTAATTTGTATATTATATAAGTGTTAAGAATGCAAAATAAAAAAACAGTGTGCGTAAGGTTTAACGCACACTGTTTTTCAGTCATAAAGACAAAAAGTATGCTTACTTATCTTGACCGTACATGCGTGCGCCAATGGAAGTAAGAATAAGTGTTAGGGTAAAGG
>CAYJOP010000132.1:0-3593 GCA_964371835.1 uncultured Desulfovibrionaceae bacterium | reverse complement strand
AACGTGCCTCTCTGAACAGCACGCTAAAGCGTGTTGTTCAGCATCGACTACTTAGTTATAGCTACATTAAACCGACCGAAGGTCTGGAGTGGGTCTTCACCCCATGACCTGACCAAAATTCTTCTTTGACGTAGCAAATTACTGTTTTTCAAGACAAACTAATCAAGGATGCGGCCTTGGAGCCAAATATAGGCATCAATATCATCGCCAACCTTAGGCTCATAGTCCTTAAACAAATGCTTAGGCGCATAAACAACCAAGTTCAAAGGTTCACGCTCCTTCATGGGAAAGGTCATTGTCAGCATATAAACTTCTTGCTTTTCAAGTGTTGCAGTATCAATTTGTAAAATTGTATTACGAATTTCATATTCGCAGAAATTACGGCCAGGCATAATTAACTGCTTGCCAGCAAGGTCTACCTTCATGGGTGGCACATCAAGACGGCTCTTTTCAGGATTAGTTTCAAGCCAAACCGCAGCATGCGCTTCATATAAAGGACCTTGAGTGATGGTCATTTCATCAAGCAATGCACGACGCACACCAAAAGCAAGACCAGCCAATGTAAATGTATGTGTAACACCAGGAGTCAAATCTTCTTTGTCACGAAAATAAAGGGGATTGTAAAACCAAAGTGGTCTGCGGCCATCTACAACTTCCGCGCCAACATTGGCTTCAGCACCAGATGCCCATACATAACTATCATCAACAGTTAAGTCATTGGCTATCCCATCAAGCAAAGGCATTGCAGTTATAGGCTTAAGCTCGCTTTCAAGCTCGCCTTGCATAATAACAGCAGCACGAATTGGCTCCTCTTGAGGCCAAGCCATAAGTATGGTTTCTTTTTTATCATCCTTACGCTGCCATGCTTCACGAGTTGCACCAGCATGGACAACTGTACCCACAATTTGTGGCATAAGTCCTGCCGGATTCCCAACCAATACAGCCCATTGACGGCCAAGGCCCTCAAAGTGAGTACGAGTGTCATTTTGATTTTGTGGTATGTCAGACATAGTATTATCCTTAATTAAATTTCATCCCTATATACAAGACTTTTTCATTTAATTAAATGACGCTCGGTCGCATGTCCTATGCGACACAAGCTCTCGCAAGCGCCGTCTCGCTGGAAGTGAATTCCAGCTTGCCTTTGGCTTGCTCCGCTACGCGGTATGGCCCACGTCCTGTGGGCCATATTGCTCTCATTCAATTTAACGACGTCCACCTCTGTCGCCACCACGGTCATTGCGACGACCGTCACGGCCGCCACGGTCATTGCGATCTCTATTGTCACGTTGTGGGCGTGCAGTACTTTCAGGAGTCCACTCTTGGCCTTGCTCCTCTAAAAGCACAGCCTTTCGGCTGGCACGAATACGGTCACCGTTAATTTCAATAACCTTAACAATCATATCTTCACCAAGGCGAGCAATGTCACCTGGTTGCTCAACTCTATTAACATCCAGTTGCGATACATGCACCAATGCTTCTATATTGGGCAGAATTTCCACAATGGCACCAATTTCTAATACTTTACGCACTTTGCCCACATAATTTTTACCAAGGTCTGGGCGCTGGTCATAGTATTGTACCATTTCCTTTGCAGTAGTCATGGCATCGGCAGTGGGTGCAAATACAGAAATGCGACCACTGTCATCTATATCAATGGATGCGCCAGTGGCAGCAGTAATGGCTTTAATATTCTTACCACCAGGACCAATGATTAAGCGAATAGTGTCAGGATTAACAAATATTTCTGCATGTTGAGGTGCATATTTTGAAAGCTCAGAACGTGGAGTTTCAAGGGCAGAGCTCATTTCAGATAAAATATGCAAGCGGGCTTCACGCGCTTGCTCCATGGCTTTTGCCATGATTTCTGTGGTAATGCCTGTGATTTTAATATCCATTTGCACAGCGGTAATACCTTCAGCAGTACCAGCAATCTTAAAGTCCATATCGCCAAGGGCGTCTTCATCGCCCAAAATGTCTGTTAATACGATAAAATTATCACCTTCACGAATTAAGCCCATGGCAACACCTGCCACAGGTGCAGTCACTGGAACGCCAGCGTCCATAAGAGAAAGTGAACCACCACAAACGGCAGCCATGGAGGATGAGCCATTGGACTCCAAAGTTTCAGATACAATACGCACAGTGAAAGGGAACTTTTCAGGTGATGGCAAAATGTAGCTTAAAGCCTTTTCTGCCAAAGCACCGTGACCAATTTCACGACGAGATACACGCACAGGCTTAACTTCACCAACAGAGTATGGAGCAAAGTTATAATGTAACATAAAATTCTTGGTTACGTCGCCATTTAAAGAGTCCATGCGTTGCTGGTCTGTTGATGCACCAAGTGTTGTAACCACAAGGGACTTGGTTTCACCACGAGCAAACAAAGCAGAACCATGGGTGCGTGGTAGCAAGGAAGTTTGAATTTGTATGGGACGTACAGTCTTGGTGTCACGTCCGTCAATGCGAGTGCCTTCGTCAACGATGCGGCTACGCACAAGCTTTTTCTCAATATCACCCAAAATGTCGCCAACGCTCTTAAGCTCTGGATGCTCAGCCCATGTGGGGTCATTTAAAAGCACTTCCATTATTTTATCTTTAACAGCTTTGCGAGCATTTTTGCGTTCTAACTTTTCTGGAACACGCACAGCTTCTGCAACACCAGCATCAGTAGCGCATTTTTTAACAAACTCCACAAAACTTGCGTCCATTTCTGGTGCAGTAAATTCTATTTTTTCCTTGCCAACTAGCTCAGCAAGTTTAATTTGTACGTCAATAAGTGGTTGAATTTCTTTGTGTGCCCAGTCCAAAGCCTCAATAATTAAAGCCTCTGGTGCAAATTTGGCCTCACCTTCAACCATGGTAATGGCGTCACGAGTGGCAGCAAAAACAATGTTAAAATCGCTTTGTTCTTGCTCAGCAAAAGTTGGATTAAGCACAAATTTACCATCAATGCGAGCAATGCGACCACCAGCCACAGGGCCATCAAATGGTAAATGTGAAATAAGCACAGCAGCAGATGCGCCAGTTAATGCAAGTACATCTGATTCATTTTCTTGATCTGCTGAAAGTACATTGGCAAGCACTTGCACATCTTCCTTCAAGCCCTTAGGAAATAAAGGACGAAGTGGTCTATCAATGAGTCTTGAAACCAAGGTTTCACGCTCAGAGGGGCGACCAATTTCTCTGCGGAAAAAGCTACCAGGAATACGACCAGCAGCATACATTTTTTCAGTGTATTCAACTGTTAATGGGAAAAATCCCTTGTCCACTTCTAAGCTTTGCGCACAAGCTGTAACAAGCACAACAGTACCGCCGCACTGAATCCACACTGAACCATGAGCTTGATTGGCAAGCCTGCCCACTTCAAAAATAATTTCCTTACCGCCAACAAAGGCACTCAAACGAGTAGGATTAAAAATATCTAACATTAATTGTTCCTTTCACAAAAGGGGTTTCCGAGAATACTTGCGAATATTAACCATTCGCACCCACTCTCGGCTCCCCCTTACAACTGTGGGTTAAAAATTATACTTCTTTGTTCTTTTTTTATTTTTCTGGGGGGAACTTTTCTGAAGAAAAGTTCCCCC
>CAYJOP010000131.1:0-3686 GCA_964371835.1 uncultured Desulfovibrionaceae bacterium | reverse complement strand
TCTCTCCCACCTTTTGTTGTGAAAAACTGTAATGAAAGATGAACTAAAATGGTTCGTCCCAACAAGCGTTTTGCTGAAGCTTCAAATACTGGCAAAGAAATTGAAAACTTACAAACAGAATTAAATTGCTTAAAAAATTACAATCGCTCCCAGTGTAAAAAATGCGTAAATTGCTTTGCAAGCTTCAAACATGATTCTGACGACTATAATTTGCTTTGCCTTGTCACTAAGCAAAACCTAAAAGCAGATGTTGAGCGCTACGAGGACGAAGGGGAAATAAAATTTAAGACAGTCTACTTGCTCCCTGTGCTATGCTGTAGTCATTTTCAAGCTAGGTGATAGCCTTAAGGCAGTATATAAAATTTTTTGATGTGTTGTTAGATTAGCTTATTCATTTTACTCATAAGCTAATCTAACAACACAACGCTATTCGTATGTCTTTTGCTACTCTAAAAATCATATCTAAACGTAGCATTAACTAAATGCCCTGTTTCGTGTTTTGAGGCTTGTAGGCTATAGTTAAGTCCAAGGGTCAAGCCCTTACCATTTATAACATCAAAGCCCACGCCGCCGTTAAAGGCAAAGCCGTCCACATTTTGCATGGTATACTCTGCTGATCCTGTAACACCAGGGATTGATGAAACGCTAGTTGAGTGCAAATCACCAGCGGCGGCAATGAAGCCCAAGTCCACACGAGGCTTGAATGTCCAGCCATTGTCACCCACAAAGTCTTTGCTAAAAGTCACACCCACAGGGAAGTACCAAATGTTTTGGCTATCAGCCTCTGTGCTTGCGACTACACCACGGCTATTTTCTGTATCATAAGCTCCAGTATGCACGTTCATATAACGCACGCCTACATGTGGTGTAATGTCCATAAAGCTTGTATTAAAGGTGTATTCAGCCGTAAGGCCAGCCGTCCAAGTGGTGCTTTGTGTTTTAGCCTCAACGCTTGATACGCCCAAGATGCTTGGTACTTCTTGGGTAAAGCTACCTTGAGTGGAGCTAAAGCCCACATCCGCCATGAGGCTAAAGTTTTCCTTATAATAAGCTCCATAGAGCGACAAGCCCCAGAAGTCAAAGTTATTATGGGTCTTACTTAAATCGCCAGTGCTTTCTGCGTATCCTGTACCAAGGTTGAAGGTAAGACCCACACGGTAAGTATTATCAATGGTATAATCGCCGCCAAGGCTTAACCCACCAAGGTTTGACTTATAGCCATGCTCAAAATGCCCCACTTCTATGCCCTGTACTGTGCTATGCTCATACATGGGCGAAAGCCAAAGTGCCATGCCGTTTTTGATGCCATTTTCTGGCATTTCAGAACCAGCCGCAATACCATCGCCTAAAACTTCGCTCACTTGCACAACTGCTGGCCCTTGCCCGCCTGTGGAACTTGCCCTAAAGCCAGCCCTACTTAGATGGCTGATAATATTACTTGCAGCAGAATAGCTTGCCCCAATGCTCATGCTAGAGGATGCCCCAGCTTGGACTAATTGCAACACACTTTCAACGATTTTGGCGGCTTCTGTGGGGTTATTTCTGCCAATGCCTACAACATCGTCCATAACAATGGAGAAGAAGCGTATGGACTCCTCTTGGCTATTTACATTAAAAACCTTGGCCAGTTCTTCCATAAGTGCAACCGTGACATCTTGCATGGCGGGGAAGTCTTGGGCAATGTTACTTGCGGAGTTACCACCAATTACAATGCTATAAGTGCCAACTGCTTTGTCAAAATCTGCCACTTTAGCCACTTGCAAAGAAGATGTTGAGGTGAGGTTTGCACCATCCCAAGCATCTGTTGCTATGGAAGAATCAGCATGTATAAAGCCCTCTGCAATGCGAACAATATCGCCGTTTGCTCCGTTGGTAATTTGCAATTTTGCACCTGTCTCTACCACAAGCTTGGTATTGTTACCGTTCAATACGCTATTACTGGTAAAAGCGTTGGCATCCACAAGAAGAACTGAACCGCTTGTAAAAGTTGTCGCACCATTAAAGCTTGTTGTTCCGTTAAAACTTGTTGTACCGCCAATATTTGCCGTACCATTTATATCGGCATTGCCGCTGATAATACTTGTGCCTGAGGTAGAGAGGTTTTGCACATTGCCGTTATACGTTGTGCCCCTTTGGGTGACAGAACCAAAATGCAAAGTAGCATTTTGCAGCGTTACAGAACCATTGCTATCAATGCTATTGTTAAGGTAAAATACATTACTTGTATCATCACCTTTTATGGCAACAGTATAAGCATTTTGACCAATTATGCTATCGTCCATAATAAAGCCACCAGTACCTGCCATTGTAAAAGTGAGTGTGCGATTATTGCTTCCACCTACACGTATGGCATTTGAGCCTGTACTACCAATATTACCCGTAAATATATTGGTTTTATTATTTGCCAAAAAATTTAAATCGCCACGGGTATAAATAGCCCCGCCATACCTACCGACATTGCCTATAAAATTGGAATTGATATTGCCTGATATTGTCTCAAGATTTGCAATAGCCCCGCCATCACTCCCTGAAGTATTGCCTATAAAATTGGAATTAATGTTGCCTGATATTGTGCCATTATTATAAATAGCCCCACCGTTCTGAATTGCACTATTGCCTATAAAATTGGAATTGATGTTGCCGTTTATTTCGCCATTCTCCGCATTATTAATAGCCCCACCGTTCTGAGTTGCCCTATTGCCTATAAAATTGGAATTGATGTTGCCGTTTATTTTGCCATTCTCCGCATTATTAATAGCCCCGCCTTCCTTTGCAGCATTGCCTATAAAATTGGCATTGATAGTAGTTATAGGCCCACTTTGATTGTCAATCGCTCCACCAGTGTCAGTACCGGCGGGGGGAGATAAAAGATAAAAATTACCGCTAATAGCACCTGTGGGGGTAGGATTTCGAGTGCCTGCTTTGGTAAGTGCAGTTGGCGGAGTATTTGTGTTATACACAGAAAAATCATTTGTTCCATCACCATCAATATCAAAATCTGCACTACCGCCAGTGCCGGTCATAATTTGCCAATCTGAACCAGTGCGTGGAATAATAGTGGCAATACTTGAATATGTATTCGCACTTCCATCGCCTTTTTTTAGCAAAACACCTTTTTGCACACCATTTTCATCGGTAAAGGTGGAATAATAAGTTGTAGCTGGGTCACGATTTTCAATAACAAGCATATTCGTATCCGCAGGGTCGGGCGGAGTTGCGGCATGGCTATGTTCAGGCAATAGCATATTTGCAGTAAGCCCAAGGGAAGCTGTCAACACTCCCAGCATAGCTAAAGAGCCAAAAGCGTTTAATAAATGACATTTTTTTAACACAGCCTTATAACGATTGATTAAATTGCCAATGGCATTTTTTGTTAGCATTTTTACTCCGTGGGTATATTTAGTGTGTAGTGTTTAGTTTGAAGCTTATGTGCTTGCAATGACCTTGAGCGAGAAAAGCGTACTCTGCTAAGGTCATTGCGAGGAGCTTTAGCGACGTGGCAATCCAGATATGGGAACATCTTGGAATTATGGCAAACTCTCAATAAGCTAAGACTTTCCCTTATCTGGACTGCCACGTTAATCGTCACAGCTTCGCTGTTCCTCTTGCCTCGCAGTGACAAAGCACAGGCCATCAACCCACTTAACAACAAAAAAGCGTCCTCCAAAATTTTGGAAAAAGCTTTA
>CAYJOP010000130.1:0-3753 GCA_964371835.1 uncultured Desulfovibrionaceae bacterium | reverse complement strand
GGGTGGGGGGCTGGGGGAGGGGAAGAAATCTTTTTTGTTTGCAAAAAAGTTTCTTTCCCTCCCCCAGAGAATTTAAACAATTAATTTTTATTTCTTAACTTCAGTATATTCTGCGTCAACAACGTCATCATCTTTTTTGTCGTTGCCAGCATCAGCTCCTGCGCTAGCACCTTCTGGGCCAGCGGCACCAGCATCAGCACCTTGTTGTTGATAGAGTTGTTCAGCAAGCTTGTATGAAGCTTGGGCTAGTTCCTCAGTGCTTTGCTTGATAGCATCAACATCTTCGCTTTCCATTAGGCCGCGAAGGGCGGTGATTTTTTGCTCGATGTCGGCTTTAACTTCGGCATCTGCTTTATCCCCAAGGTCTTTTAAGCTTTTTTCTGTGCCGTAGATTAGGCTATCGGCATGGTTGCGAGCTTCAATAAGGTCTTGTTTTTTCTTGTCATCGCCAGCGTGGGCCTCAGCTTCGCGTACTAAGCGTTGTATATCGTCTTCTGACAGACCAGAGGATGCAGTAATCTGGATAGATTGCTCTTTGCCTGTGCCAAGGTCTTTGGCAGAAACGTTAACAATGCCGTTGGCATCAATGTCAAATGATACTTCAATTTGTGGCACGCCGCGCGGAGCTGGTGGGATTCCAGTTAGGTCAAAGCGAGCAAGAGTCATATTATCACCGGACATGGGACGTTCGCCCTGTAGCACATGGATGGATACAGAAGGCTGATTGTCAGCAGCAGTGGTGAAGGTTTGGCTTTTTCTTGTGGGTATGGTGGTGTTACGCTCGATTAATTTGGTAAACACGCCGCCCATGGTTTCAATGCCAAGAGATAGCGGTGTAACATCGAGTAATAGAACGTCTTTTACATCACCAGCAAGGATACCACCTTGAATGGCAGCGCCCATGGCAACAACTTCGTCGGGGTTAACGGAGCGGTTAGGCTCTTTTCCGAAAAATTCTCCAACTTTCTTTTGTACAAGTGGCATACGAGTCATGCCGCCAACAAGAACAACTTCATCAATTTGGTTGGATTGAAGGCCAGCGTCGGCTAATGCTTTACGGCATGGCTCTATGGTTCGTTCAACTAAATCTTCAACCAATTGCTCAAGTTTCGTTCTTGTAAGTTTAACAAGCATATGCTTAGGGCCATTTTGGTCAGCTGTAATAAAGGGTAGGTTAACCTCAGTTTCCATGGAAGTAGAGAGGTCTTTTTTGGCCTTTTCAGCAGATTCTTTAAGGCGTTGCAGGGCCATGCGATCTTGGGCAAGGTCGATACCATTTTCGTTTTTGAACTCATGAACTAAAAAGTCAATAATGCGTTGGTCAAAGTCTTCACCGCCAAGGAAAGTGTCACCAGTGGTGGCGCGAACTTCAACAACATTATCACCAACTTCTAAGATGGATATATCAAATGTACCACCACCAAGGTCAAATACTGCAATTTTTTCATTGGCTTTGCGGTCAAAACCATATGCAAGAGAAGCAGCGGTAGGTTCGTTGATTATGCGTTTTACTTCAAGCCCTGCGATGCGGCCTGCATCCTTGGTGGCCTGACGCTGAGCATCATTAAAATATGCTGGTACAGTGATTACAGCTTCACTAACAGTTTCACCAAGGTAGGTTTCTGCGTCTGACTTAAGCTTTGCTAAAATCATGGCAGAAACTTCTGGTGAACTGTAGGCGCGGCCATCAACTTCAACACCTGCATCGCCATTGCTTCCTGCTGCAATGGTGTAGGGTGAGTGTTCTTTCCAGCGGGTAACTTCTGGGGTGTCAAAGCGGCGTCCCATAAGACGCTTTACAGCAAAAATGGTACGCTCCGGGTTGGTTACTGCTTGACGTTTGGCAATTTCACCCACAAGACGTTCTTTATCAGTAAAAGCCACAACAGATGGTGTGGTGCGGCCGCCTTCAGGGTTGGTTATGCATTTTGGGTCCTTACCCTCCATGACATAAACACAGGAGTTTGTTGTTCCAAGGTCAATACCTATAATTTTAGACATATAAGGCTTCCTCCTAAATCAAGTCTTTGCAACAATTGCATGGGACTTAAATATGTAAAATCCACAGGGGACTTTTTTGAAATTTCACCCCATTATTTTTTTGGGGTGCGAGGAATATTTAAGTCTTGTTCTTGAGTCGTCTAGAGGGTAAGGCCATTTTTTTAAAGGAAAATTAAAAAAAATTGCCCCAAGCCTGTTTTATGTACAAGTCTTGGGGCAAAAAAAGTGCTAAAATGTCAGTTAATTTTGGGAG
The DNA here is from genome assembly GCA_964371835.1 of uncultured Desulfovibrionaceae bacterium. GTDB lineage: Bacteria > Desulfobacterota > Desulfovibrionia > Desulfovibrionales > Desulfovibrionaceae > CAYJAD01. Next base: position 1,499 of record CAYJOP010000130.1, on the reverse strand, counting down.
CGCTGGTCAATAATGCGTTGCGCTTTGCCTTCTGAGCGTTGAATTGAGTGTGGTTCCACAAGACGTACTTTAACAGAAACGCCTAAGTATTCTTTAATGGTTTTTTGTATGCTGATTTCTTGCTGTTGCAATTTGCGAATTTCGTCTTGGAAATTATTTTCTGCTATTTCAACTTTAACTTCCACTTGGTCCAAATTACCCTCACGAGTGACAATAATTTGATAGTGTGGTGTTGTGCCTTCGCATTCAAGTATAATACTTTCAATTTGTTGCGGGAATACGTTAACACCACGCACAATAAGCATATCATCACTACGCCCCTCAATGCGTCCAAGGCGTGCATGGGTACGACCGCAGCTACAAGGGGTATAGTCAAGAGTTGTTAAATCACGAGTGCGATAGCGCAAAAGTGGTATGCCTTCCTTAGTGATGGTAGTGATTACAAGTTCGCCAACTTCACCAGCTGGTAGTTGTTTACCTGTTATGGGGTCAATTATTTCTGGTAGGAAGTGGTCTTCAAAAATATGCATGCCGCATTTTGCTTCTACACACTCCATGGCAACGCCTGGCCCCATAATTTCTGATAGCCCATAAATATTTAATGCATCAAGATTAAGCTTTTGCTCAATTTCACTGCGCATATTTTCACTCCAAGGTTCAGCGCCAAAAACACCAATACGCAGAGATAATTTTGTAAAATCAACACCCAAGGCTTGAGCTGCATCCCAAAGATGCAAGGCATAAGATGGTGTGCAACAAAGTACCGTTGCAGCAAAATCATTTAAAAGTTGCACTTGCCTTTTAGTTGCACCGCCAGATGCGGGAATAACTGTTGCTCCAAGTTTTTCAACACCATAGTGCATGCCAAGACCACCAGTAAACAAACCATACCCGTAGGCAACATGAACAAAATCGCGAGCATTAGCACCAGCACAAGCAAGACTTCTGGCTGCAACTTCTGCCCACAAATCAAGGTCGCGCTTGGTGTAGCCAACCACAGTGGCTTTACCAGTTGTGCCGCTTGAAGCGTGGATGCGTACAATATTTTCATGCGGCACAGCAAAAAGTCCATATGGGTAGTGGTCGCGCAGGTCTTGCTTTTCAGTGAAGGGTAAGTTTGCAAGGTCTTTTAATGATGTAATATTTGCTGGAGTAATACCGATATGTTCAAAACTTTTACGATAAAAAGGAACGTTGGCATAAATGCGTGAACAAAGGTCTTGTAATCTGCGTAGTTGCAAAGCTTCAAGTTGCTCACGGGGTAATGTTTCTTGTTCAAGATTAAAAATCACGGCATAACTCCTAAATATGGCTTAATACAAGGTTACTGCCATATTTTATGGGTATGGTCAAGGCTTGGTATGCGCTTATCAAGACTCTATCTGCACAATCTATTGTGCTGAGTCTTTTGGAGCGTTGACGACATTCAATGCGACCAAAAAACAAGAATAGGCGGAGCTTTGCTTCGCCGTTTACTGATTGATTTTTAAGTCTTTTGT
>CAYJOP010000129.1:0-3762 GCA_964371835.1 uncultured Desulfovibrionaceae bacterium | reverse complement strand
TTGTGCCGCCTAAGGCAGACAAGCTGCCTTGGCAGTAAGGCACGAAAATCAATCGTTTAACGGTGCAAATGAATTGCACCTACGCTTGATTTATCGGTCGTGCTGACTTTGTCAACACTCTGAAGGGAGCGCAAGCTCCCTTTTTGTTATAACAAAACCCTTAAGGGGTTTGTGTCGCCTAAGGCAGGCAAGCTGCCTTGGCAGTAAGGCACGAAAATCAAGCGCTTAACGGCGCAAGTTCGACCGAGCGGGCACGTAGTGTACCCGTTAGGCGAAGAATGAGCCTTACGAGAATCGCACGCAAAGCAATTGCACCTACCGCTTGATTTATCGGTCGTGCTTACTTTGTCGGCACTCAGGGAGCTTCTAAGCTCTTTTTTTATTAAAATACATACGAGTTAATTTAAAGCTCTAAAGCATAAACGTAAACTGTCGATAGTAGATTTTAGGTACAGCCTATGTATGGTGCTTGTTTATATTGCAAGCACAGCCGGCCACTCCCGCGCCGTGTCTTAAAACCCCTTAAATTTTAATATTTAAGGGGTTTTGCCATTGCTTGTTAATGTGTTCTCAGTTAATTTAGCTATGTCTTTGCTTATTATTATAGCATCCACTAGACAGTTCTTGCAAAAAAACATACAATAAATCCATGAGTGAACAAAAAGCCATTCATCCTTTATCAGTCTTGCCAGCTCTTAATTTAGCTTCATCGCATATTGGTACAATACCAACGGATGAAGCATGTTTTGACTTGTGGGATTCTTATAATATGCTCGATAATATTCGAGTTCATTCCTTATTGGTGGCAGATTTTGCCACTGCCGTTGCAAATTTGGCTGTGGAAAATGGTCATGATGTTTGCGTTGCTTCCATTAGAGCAAGTGCCCTTTTACACGATATTGCAAAAACTTACACCATCGAGCACGGCGGAAGCCATGCTCAAATTGGTGCATCATGGGTTATAAGTTCTACAGGTAATAGACAAATTGCCCAAGGCGTTGCCATGCATGTGCACTGGCCTTGGGAGTTGCCACAGGATATATGCAAATTACCCTTTTTTGTTATGTATGCAGATAAACGAATTATGCATGAAAAATGTGTGTCATTGGATATACGGTATGAAGATTTGAAGTTGCGCTATGGAGTTACTGAAGCACATTGTAAATCCATATATGCATCATACATGCAAGGTAAGGGCATAGAAAGTGCTTTATCAGCAAAGCTTGGAGTTAATTTAAATGAATATACTTTTGATTGCGGGCGGTTGGTCTGCTGAGCGTGAGGTATCATTAAATGGTGCCAAAAACATTGCCACTGCCTTGGAAGAAAATGGACACAATATCACGCATTTTGATTTAAGCCAAAATTTCGATTCCTTAATTTCTGTTGCCAAAGAACATGATTTTGCCTTTGTAAATTTACATGGAGTTCCTGGCGAAGATGGCTTGGTGCAATGCATGCTTGAGGCTGCAAATGTTCCATATCAGGGCAGCGGCGCTGCAGCATCTTTTTTATCCTTACATAAAGCTGCCACAAAACAAATTTATCGTATGCAGGGCATACCAACTCCTGACTGGGAGTTTTTACCAAACATACCACCAAGAGAATGGCAGCCAAGCTTTGACTATCCCATTTTTGCAAAAAGTAATACAGGCGGATCTTCACTTTTATTATTTCGTACAAATAATAAACAGGAGCTAGATGCGGCAATTGAAGAAATAATTTCATCTGGTTGCGATGTTTTGCTTGAGCCGAGCATCGAAGGCATTGACACAACTTGCGGAGTTTTAGGAGATGTTGCCTTACCACCAATTTTAATACGTCCTCGAGGGGTATTTTTTGACTATGCAAGCAAGTACGAAAGCGGAGGTGCAGAAGAAATTTGCCCAGCCCCCCTCCCACCAAAATTAAATGCAAAGATGCAAGAATTAGCCCTAAAGGCTCATAGTTCTTTAGGTTTAAGTGGTTATAGTCGCACAGATTTTGTCTTAACGACTACTGGTGAACTATATACCATTGAAACAAACACACTGCCTGGCATGACAAGTACCAGCCTAATACCGCAAGAAGCTGCGGCAATTAATATTAGCTTTATACAATTGTTAGAAAGGCTTATAGAACTAGGCCTGCAAAGAAAATAAATTTTGATAATATATTGACTTAGTATTTGTATTTGGTTAAATAGTAATGGTTACTTTTAGCGATAAGCTTAACTTTTAAACAAGGAGTGTATTTATGAGTAAGGACAAGAAATTAACATTTAATAATGGTGCACCAGTTCCAAATAACCAAAATTCATTGACAGCGGGTCCTCGTGGTCCAATGTTTTTACAAGATACATGGTTTTTAGAAAAATTAGCTCATTTTGACCGTGAAGTTATCCCTGAAAGACGTATGCATGCAAAAGGTTCTGGTGCATATGGCAATTTTACTGTAACTCATGACATTACAAAGTATACTCGCGCTAAAATGTTTGCAGAAATTGGTAAGAAAACAGACTTATTTGTAAGATTTTCAACAGTTGCTGGTGAGCGTGGTGCAGCAGATGCTGAGCGTGATATTCGTGGCTTTGCCATTAAATTTTATAGTGAAGAAGGCAACTGGGACATGGTTGGTAATAATACACCAGTGTTTTTCTTGCGTGATCCATTAAAATTTCCTGATTTAAATCACGCTGTTAAGCGTGATCCACGCACTAACATGAGAAGCGCTCAAAATAACTGGGATTTTTGGACTGGACTTCCCGAGGCTTTGCATCAAGTAACAGTTGTAATGAGCGATAGAGGCATACCATATTCTTATCGCCATATGCATGGTTTTGGAAGCCATACTTTTAGCTTTATTAATGCAAAAAATGAACGTTATTGGGTTAAGTTTCACTTCAAAACCCAACAGGGTGTAAAAAATCTTAGTGATGAAGAAGCTGCTGCCATTGTTGCTGGTGATCGTGAGAGCTTCCAAAAAGATCTCTTGGAAAGTATTGATAATGGCGATTTTCCAAAATGGACCATGTATATTCAAGTAATGGAAGAAGAAAAAGCTGAAAAATTAGGCTATCATCCATTTGATTTAACAAAGGTTTGGTACACAAAGGATGCACCGCTTATAGAAGTGGGTGTTTTGGAGCTTAATCGCAATCCGCAAAATTACTTTGCAGAGGTTGAACAAGCTGCATTTAATCCAGCAAATGTTGTGCCTGGTATTAGCTTTTCACCAGATAAAATGCTTCAAGGCAGACTATTTTCATACGGCGATGCTCAACGCTATCGCTTAGGTGTAAATCATCATTTAATTCCTGTTAATGCTTCACGTTGCCCATTCCATAGCTATCACAGGGATGGTCAAATGCGTGTGGATAACAATCATGGTGCCACCATTGGTTATGAGCCAAACACAAAAGGTGCATGGCAAGAGCAACCAGATTATTCAGAACCACCATTAAAAATTTCTGGCGAGGCTGGACGCTGGGAATATGATTGTGATGATGCTGATTATTTTGAGCAGCCGGGTAAGCTTTTTAGACTTATGACCAATGAACAAAAGGAATCTCTTTTTGGCAATACAGGGCGCGCCATTGCCGGTGTTTCATTGGATGTTCAACAAAAACACGTTTATCATTGCTACAAGGCTGACCCAGAATATGGTAAGGGAGTTGCCAAAGCCATTGGTATTAGTGTTGAAGATGCTGTGAAAAAATATTCATAAAAAAATTTATAAAAATATTTAAACCTTAAAACTCCGCAAATGCGGAGTGTTGCCTCA
>CAYJOP010000128.1:0-3776 GCA_964371835.1 uncultured Desulfovibrionaceae bacterium | reverse complement strand
AAATTTACTACAAAAGCACAAAAATAAAGTTGAAAAATAATTGTGCAGGACTCTTGATTTAGGATGTTAATAATTTTTTAAGGTAGGTCGCATCAATTTGTGCTTGTGGATTGTCTAAATAATTTAGAAGTTCAAGCATATTAATATTGTTATTTATTTTGGCAGAAAGCAAAATAAATGCATATATATGATAGGCTAATTTATTTTTGTTTTTAATGCTATTGCCATTTTTTAAGTTCTCCATATAGCGCTCAAGCCTATATTTATGCGCCTTAAGTTGTGTAGCAATGTCAACTTGTAGGTTAAAATCTGCACTCATAAATCTTTGAACGGCCTTACTTCTTGCTTTAACACATTCATTTTGAGTGTGAGCTTGGTTTTGATTTTCTAAATTATTATTATAGCTTAGATATAGCCCAAGCTCCTCTGGAATGTGCTTAAAAGCATAATGCTCAGACGCTCGAAGCCACATGTCATAATCGCCAGTCACAGTAAAATTTTCGTCAAAAAGTCCAACTTTATCATGTATTACGCGTCGCCACATGGGTTGTGGGCCCATTTCGCAGCGGCGTAAAAGATTTATATGATCATAGGGCAGCCAATGCATATATCCTACGATGGGAGCTGAGTTAAAAAGGGCGTTTTCCATATTGGTAATACGACAATTTGCGTAAACAAGAGCAATGTCAGGATTATTATCAAGCTCATTTGCCATGCGTTCAAAGGCATGGGGGGCATGTCTATCGTCGGCGTTGGCGTTGGTTAAATATTTACCTGTAGCCATTTTTATGGCTCTATTCCATGAAGTGTAGAGTCCTTCACGTTTATCTGTCCTAAAATAAATAATATTTTTATGTTTATTGGTAAATTTTAAGGCGATTTCTTGTTCATTTTGTGGGGAGTGAGCATCAATTATAATGACCTCAGTTTGCTCAAAAATAGTTTGAGCAACCAAATCCTCAATACAAGCTTGTAAAAAACGCTCAGCATTATAAACTGAAACTATGGCTGTTACTTTGTATTTTGATGAATTTTTATCCATTATTTTTATCCATTATATTTATCCATTTTAATAAGATTTTTGTAAGAATATATTAATGTATGGCTTAGGTCAAAAAACTGTTATTCTAATTTTAGAATGTAATTTTAATATGTTAAATGATCGTTATTTTGTTGCAAAAAATTATTATATTTTTGGAGTAGCAAATGCATTAAAGGCTTGTAGTCAATTTGTGCTTAGTCATAGTTGATTTTGTATAGTCTTAAGTTTTATCCAAATGGCATTCTTTTTTATGTGTTGACTGTGTGTGGCATAAGCTTTCGCCATGTGTATTTTAAGATATAAAAAAATCGTGAAATATTTCACTTTGTTTTAATATGCTTGTAAAAATCATACAAAAAAAAGGCTTATGCAATTCTTGCCTTGACGCATAATCCAAAATAAAGTAATATTAGTCCACTCTGTATGAGGGCATTTGTACCTATGACTTTTGGATGTATTAGTCGCTTATGGAGGCGTGCCTTGCCGTTGGGGTTGTAGGCATACATTGGTTATTATCTGTATTCAACAAGGATAATTACATGAGGAATGGTAAAACACTACTACGATGTATGAGGATTATGGTGGTGCTTGCTGTGGTAACAACTGCTATGCTGTGTTCGATTTTTTTAGCCCACGCAGCACCGGAGCTTGAGCCAACAGATAGTGGTGCACCTTCGGCCATGGTGATGTTTCCCGTGACCGAAAAACCAAATCCTACTGAGGCCGGGATGCGTCCTGCTGTATTTAATCACCTTATCCACGAACGTAAAATTGCTGACTGTGAATCGTGTCACCACACTGGCGACACTATTACTTGTTCAAGCTGTCATACTGTTGAAGGTAAGGCTGATGGCAATTTCATAACTCTTGAGCGGGCTATGCATGCCGAAGATATTGCTAAAAGACCAGAGGGTACAATTACACCAGCAAGCTGCGTTAGTTGCCATGTGGAAAATTTGAAGCAGCGTGATTGCGTAGGTTGTCATAGCATCTTACCTGAACCGCCACGCACTGAGAAGTATTGTGCTTCTTGTCACGATGTGAGCGATTCTATGACTAAGAAACAATTTATCCAAGGTTCAAAAATTGAGCTTGACCCAGCAGAAAGTGAAATTTTAGCTGCTGAAACAGTTATGAATCGCAAAGAAAAAGTTTCTGCTGCAGAGCCCATTGACCCAAATCTTATTCCTAATAGAGTCATCATTGATGGTCTTTCTGAAGAATATGAAGGCAATGTGTTTAATCACAGACGACATTATCAATCACTCTTTAGGCGTGTTGCTGATAGTAAACTAGCTTCTGCTTTCCATACTGACCCTGCAACTCTTTGTGCTGCTTGTCACCATCAAAGTCCACCTTCTCAAACTCCACCAAAGTGTGCAAATTGTCACTCTGCCACTATGTCCATGGAGACTCCAGATCGTCCGGCTTTGAAGGCTGCTTATCACCTACAATGCATGGGTTGTCACGATGCCATGGGTGTCAAAAGACCACTCAAGACTTCTTGCACATCTTGTCATAAGGAGCGCGCTAATTAGCGCGAGGAGGTACACTATGAACCGTAGAAAATTCCTTACATTTTTGGGAAGTGCGGGTGTAGCCTCTGCCCTTGGCACGGCAAAAGTCGCAGATGCCGCAGGTACTGTGGACTACCCATACTTTAAAGATAGTTATGGCGTTTTGCATGACACAACCCGTTGTATTGGTTGCCGTCAATGCGAAAAAGCATGTCAGGCTGTTAACAACCTGCCCATGCCTGCTAAGCCATTTGATGATTTAACTGTAACCCACACCAAACGCCGCACATCCGCTGCTGCTTGGACTGTGGTAAACCGCTATGAAGCTGGTGAAAAAGAAGTTTTCCGTAAACTTCAATGTCTACATTGTAATGACCCAGCTTGTGCTTCTGCTTGTTTTGCAAAATGCTTTAACAAAGAGCCAAACGGTGCTGTAAGTTATAAAGGCGACCAATGTGTTGGTTGTCGTTATTGCATGATTGCATGCCCATTTTATGCTCCTGGTTATCAATACGAAGAAGCATTTAACCCATTGGTGCAAAAATGTACCTTCTGTGAGCCTCGTTTAAAAGAAGGCAAGCTACCAGGTTGCGTTGAAAAATGCCCCATGGACGCTTTAACCTTTGGCAAGCGTAGTGATTTAATTAAAATTGCTCGCAAGCGCATTGAGCAAAGACCAGATGCATATGTTGATTATGTATATGGTGAAACCGATGCAGGTGGTACTGCTTGGATGACCTTGCAAAGTGTAGACCCTGAATTACTTGGTCAAAATACACATCTTGGTAATCGCCCCATGGGTGAGTTAACTGCTGGTGCGTTGGGTGCTGTGCCCATGATTATTGGCTTTTGGCCAGTACTGTTTGCTGGAGCCTATGGCATTTCTAAGTTAAAAGAAGCCAAAGCCAAGCAACAGATTGACGAAGCTATGAAGAAAATTGAAGCCGAGCAAGGCCCAGAGGTTGCCGCCAAGGTAAAACAAGCCCTAAGCGACGACCATAACCACGGGGAGGGTGCGTAATGAGCCATCATGATATTGTAATCCCCACCAAGGACAAAATGTTCAATATGAGCGAGTTTTCGCTTAGAACTCCTGGTAATATTCTTACCGCCATTATCCTTATTGTGGGCCTTGTTGTAACTGTTATTCGTTTCACCCAAGGTATTGGTTCTGTTACCAATCTTGATGACAACTATCCTTGGGGTATTTGGATTGG
>CAYJOP010000127.1:0-3872 GCA_964371835.1 uncultured Desulfovibrionaceae bacterium | reverse complement strand
AAGACCCCATGCAAGCTTTACATCTAGTACAAGAGCGCAAAGACCTAGACCCAGAATTGCGCAGCTCGGTGGTAGATGCCATTACACACGGACGTATTGATAAAAACGATGACGCAACAACCATGCTTGCCTTGCAAGACCTTATTTTTAGTAGTGACTCAGAACTAGAAGCTGGCGAGGTTCTAAAGGAAATAGGCAAGGGTAATATACGCATTGACTCCGCCAATCAACTACTTGCAATGCAAAAAAATCTTAATAAGGATGAAAAAAAACTTGTGCATAATGCCCTTGCTACCCTTGATAAAAGCTTTGAGAATAACGAAGACTTTATGGGCAACTCCAACCGCCTCGCGGCCCGTAATATGTATATAAAAAGCTTAACCAAGGCCATTACCAACAATGACACGGCACAACTCGTAATGCTCACCAATAAAGACCACATGCAAGCCTTTGGGCAGAGTTTTAATGCTGGGACTATGGGTATTGTACCTATATCCAATGAGCAGAATGTAGAGCAAAATAAAACTCCATTTGATCAATTTCATGGCGCAGTTCAAGGTGCACTTGGGCTAGATGAACAAGATACATCTGAACCGTCAATGTGGAAATCTTTCAAGAACTATCTCATGTCCATAAAAGGGCATAACCCTATACCAGAGCCACTAGGCCCTAGTTATAATGTTCAGGGCAAACCAGCTAGCCCACCAGAAGGACAAGAGGAAGAAGGTGTCATTCTTATGGAAAGAGCGGTTGAGGGATCAGAACCTACCTATGATGAAGGTATTGAAAAATGGCGGCATGAACAATTTTTTTCATTAAAAGGAGATTACAACTTTGGTCTATATGACGATGGCATAGTAAGAGAGGATGACCCTAAAAATCGTTCAAAATATATGCAAAAAGATATGCGTATATTTAAGAAAAAATTTATTGATATGGCAAGAAAAGAGTATGACAAAGATGCCACAGCTAGTGATGTTTATGCAGAAGCTATGCATAATCATGCAGCAATAGGTGAGGACATGGATTCTGAAGCTACACATTATAACCTTTTCAATAAAAACTGCCAAGATTATACGCAAGAAATAATCCGTCGTGCTGAAATTATTGCAAAATCATTTGACGATTCTTTGTATATAGAACAAAGTAAATAATGCCTCTATGATTAGGAGTGTGTTATTCCAATACACTCCTAATTATATAAATTTCCACCAAAAATTTTATATATAATATATCCAACCATAATTATTGTACCATATACAGCATAAATCATAAAAGGAACTAAAGATACAGCACATATTGTAAAATATAATATGCTTATTTTATTTTTAAATAAATCACATTTAAACTTATTTAAATATAGAAAACTTAAAACTAGCAAAAAAGACATTATAGCAATAAATATGCTTTGTGCATCTTGATAATTATTTACTATAAAAAAAATAAATGGATAGATAAGAACACCTAATAGGCTAACGCATAGCATGCATTTCACAGTATTCTTATTAAGGATATTTTTCCACAAACAAAAAGTAAGCATGTATATAGAAAAAACTACAACCCACATAAATCCAGGTAAACCCAAGTTCATAAATCTACCTCCACGAGCTATCACAACTGCGATAATATCTTTAAAATAACAACATAATATTCAATATTTCTCGCATAACATATTTTCACTTTAAAATCAAACAGTACATTGGTTCGATTAACAACACCATAGAACGGCAAAGTGCCCTGCGTGAAGAAAAAAAACTAAGAACAATAAAGAGTTTAACTGGTTTGATGAGGTCATCACTGCAAGCCTAAAAGACCCCATGCAAGCTTTACATCTAGTACAAGAGCGCAAAGACCTAGACCCAGAATTGCGCAGCTCGGTGGTAGATGCCATTACACACGGACGTATTGATAAAAACGATGACGCAACAACCATGCTTGCCTTGCAAGACCTTATTTTTAGTAGTGACTCAGAACTAGAAGCTGGTGAAGTTCTAAAGGAAATAGGCAAGGGCAATATACGTATTGACTCCGCCAACCAACTACTTGCAATGCAAAAAAATCTTAATAAGGGCGAAAAAAATCTTGTACGCAAGGTCTTGCATATTCTTGATGCAAGCTTTAGCGAAGCTTTTCAATCTGAGCCAAATTCTAGACTATACCTTGTGTACAACGAAAATAGACTTGCAGCACGTAAAATGTATTTGAATAGTTTAAAATCAGCATTATCTCAAAATGATACAGCGCGCCTCATTCAGCTTACAAATTCAGATTACACCAGCAATCTTGGAAGAGCATTTATTAGCAACCATGCTAAACTACAATATCAATCTGAACAAGACTTGCTTCATCATATTGCTGAATTACAAAAACAACACCTTCCAAAGGATAAAGGCGAAATACCCAAGTACACGGAAAAAGCATTTGCATCAGTCAAAAAAATAAATTCCACTATCATTGCAACATCAAAAGCTTCAGGTGTACCAGCGATGGCCATTGCTGGAGCCATTGTAGATGAGTCTAGTGCACAGGAAAATCGATTTTGGGCTAAATTTGATCCAAAACAAAATGACTATGTATTGAAACACAGTTCGCTTGAAGATGTTCGTGAAAACATCAAAAACGATAAAAACCCATTGGAAAAAATTTGGAATTGGAGAATATTCCCCAATAGTATCTATCATGACGTAGGCCCTGGTAACTTTAAGGTTAAGACTGCATACAACTTATTTGAACAGTACATTTTACAAGTCAACAAAGCAAAAAAACAGAGTAAAGCACCAAGCACACATGAGCAGAAATTGGGCAACTCCATAAGAAGTTATTTTTATGGCAAAATAAACAAAAATGCCAGTGATGACGATAAATGGAACGCTTACCTTAAACATATGGTATTGACAGTAGAAGGTACAGCATGGCTCGCCGCAGCAGAAATGTTAAAAGGAAGAGAAGCTTTAGAAGAAAAACAAGCTATGGATGGCCTTAGTGACTTAGAAAAAACAGCAGTAATGATGACATGGTATAAACAAGGGGATGGATACCTTAAAAGATTTTTAGATAGCCGATTAAAAGGCAGAATAGGGCCAATTCAGCCAGGAGAAGGAAGTTATCTATTTCACTATTATGACAAGTTTACGGAAGTGCTGAAGTAGCTAAACAAAACGCTAGGCAGGTTTTATATGCAAACCTGCCTGGCGTTATGATTAAGAACCACTCCAAATAGTACACAGTAATATTAAACAATTTTCAACTTCCAGCTCTTAATAAAATACATAAAAGTACAAATGGAGATAACACAGATGATGCGATAAAAGAAAATATCACAGATTGAAGAGGCAAAACTTTCTTTATTGTTTTATGCATTATAACAACCCCAAATAAAAAAAACAGCATGGAAAAAACTACAATATCTATAACAAAAAATAATCCTGTAAGTTCAACGAACAATGGTTTACGGAGTAATATTTGTATATAATGAGTTGGTGGAATATAAAAAAATTCAACATAGACAACACCAAAAATGGTAACACTCAAAAAACATAGAACATTTAAAATTATGATTTGTTTTTTGCTTTTTTCTTCACGACTTTTAAAAGACATAAATAACGAAACAATACATAAAAAAAATGGACATAAAAAATAAATAGTTTTTTCAATATGTTCAAAGCTCATCATGCGTTACTCCGTATATAAAGTGCCATAATATACACAAGCGTAGTAATTAACTCTTTATCATATACTTATATATAACATTTTCTGTTTAAGCAAGTTACACATTATCACTACCAAAAACACTAAAGAACCCGCTAGCAGGGTGACGGACGCTGGTAGCAACCTTGATTTTAACCTTGACCTTGCAGAAAGGGGCGAGCTTG
>CAYJOP010000126.1:0-3959 GCA_964371835.1 uncultured Desulfovibrionaceae bacterium | reverse complement strand
TTTTTGGTCTTACTTAACACCAGACATAAATTCAGCGGCAATTTTTTTGGCTAGGGCATATTGGCTTTCTCTTGTGCTGGCAAGGCCATCAAGTTTTGCGGCCTTAACTGTGTGCATAATATGCCCATAAATGGGGCCTGGGGGTAGGTTTATGGCGAGTAAGTCCTTGCCATCTATATCAATTTTTTCATGTTGCCAAGTGGTTATGTAGCGTGAAAGAGCTTTGCGCAATTTTTCTGAGGCACTTCTAGCCATGATAAAGAGCAACATATCAATGGGTATGCTTTGCAAAATGATGCAAAGGTCGCTGGTCCTTTTATTCTTATTCTTATGCCAATCTGTTATGCGAGTGCGAGCAGCACGCACACGCTCGCGCAATTGTAAAAATTCTTGCTGCTGCACATTTGGCACACCAAGGCGTTGTAAAACCGTTGAGCAATCTTTATAATTTAATTTATGACATAAACCTAAGACATAGATTACCCAAGGCTGTGGATTTTGCTCATAATACAAAAGGCGATACCAATCCAAAATATCTTTAAGAGATTGTAACAATATTATTTTTTGTGGGTTAAGTGATAGTTGAGGGTGTATTGCTGGTAAAAGTCCCAATTTATCAAGGCGTTGTAATATGGCAACTGGGTTTGGCTCATCAAAAACAAGGCGCATTTCATGGAACATTCTTGCGCCAGAAAGTTTATCCATCAGCTTAAGTGTTAGAGTATTCTTTATTAATTTTTCTACAGCAGCACCCAACTTAAAGTTATAACGCTGCTCAAAACGCACAGCTCGCAAGCAACGTGAAGGATCCTCCACAAAACTTAAAGTATGCAAAACCCTAATGCGGCGATCATTAATATCTCTTTGACCACCAAAAAAATCCACCAACTGCCCAAAAACATTGTTACACAAACGAATTGCTAAAGCATTTATGGTAAAATCTCGTCTAATTAAATCAAGCTTAAGTGATGATAATTCCACCGTGGGCATTGCCGCAGGGTATTGATAATACTCAAGTCTTGCCGTTGCTACGTCAATATGTCTGCTTTTGCCAAACTCATCCTTGAAAATAACAATGGCTGTTAAAAACTTATCATGCTCACGAATGCGCCCATTCAAAAGCTTTGCAAGCTCCCTCGCATAAGCAATGCCATTGCCCTCAACCACTATATCAATGTCATAATTTGGCTGCTCAAGCAAAAGATCACGCACAAAACCACCCACAGCATAAGTTGCCATGCCCAACATGTCGCCAAGTTTTCCAATATCATCAAGCATTTTGTAAATATTCTTTGGCAATCTATCACGCATGAGCTTAATGAGCGTGCGCTCCTTCCTGCCCTCACGCAAAGTAATGGGCACCTCATCTGGCTTTTCTGCAAAAATATTAATAAGGTCAGTGCGAGTAACTACCCCAATAACTTCATTATCTTCAACAATGGGCACAAGGCTTTGCCTTGCTCCAACAATTATATCAATCAAGTGTGCAAGGCTTGCATCTGGAGGCAATGTCTGCACATTGGTCTGCATATAAGTGTCAAATTCTGTCAAATGATGCTGTACAGCACGGCTTGCCGTCTGAGCATCCAAAACACCAAGGCATTGATGCGTGCCCTTCTTAAAAATAGGAATTGCCTTAATGCCAAGCTGCGTCATCAGCATATAGGCATCATGCATATTCTTATCTTCCTCAATGCCAAGTGCAGGTGCTGACATATAATCCCTTGCGCACTTTTCAGATTGCACTTGATGATGCAATCTTTGAAAAATAAACTCACGCACTTGTTGTATAGTCATATTCCTAACAGATGCCGAGGCCGCATAAGCATGACCACCCCCACCAAGTGCCACGCACACATCACCCACATCAATGTTATCACTACGGCTCCTTGCCACCACAGTTATACAACTACCCATGCGACCCAAGGCAAAAAGCACTGGAAAACGCTCAATTTCCATAAGTTTATGGGCCAAAAATGCAAAATCACCCAAATAATGCTCCATGGAAACATCAGCTATTACCACCACATCATCGCCCACTGTATACGATGTTGCCGACTCAAGCAGCGAATGCAAAGCCTGAATGTGCGTGCTAGTCAACTCATAAGCCGCAAGATCAGATATGGTATTAACATCCATACCCTTTTCAAGCAGCCAAGCGGCAGCCATATAGTCATGAGTTGTTGTCGAAGCATAGGTAAATGAACCAGTGTCAGCATATATACCAAGACCCAAAATCGTGGCATCTTGGCAAGAAATTTCTAAATTGCGCTCCCTTATCTCTCGCAAAATTAATGTGGTCGTCGCCCCAAGGCTTTCCACCACACAATGCTCACTCTCAATATCATCACTAGATGGCGGATGATGATCCCAAATATGAACCTCAACATCACCACGCTCAAGCAATACCTTAACATGCGGAATGCGAGAATTCTGACGAGTATCAACTATAATTAAGCGCTTAATCCTATCCCACTCAATCTGTCCAATACCCTTAAAATTATACATAAAGGTTGCAGTTTCTGTATAAAAATTGTTTAAGCTCTTCTCCTGTGTGCCAGGAAAAAGCAAAATAGCACCAGGATACAACATTTGAGCCGCAATAATTGACGCAAATGCATCAAAATCCGCATTGGAATGACAAGTGATTAATGTATCACCATGGGCAGCATCCTCGCCCAAAACTTTTTGCGGAATTTGACAACTCATAACTATCCCTTACTCTTATTTCGTGGGTGAAATTTCTTATGTATATCAAGCAAACGGCGGCTTTGCACATGAGTATAAATCTCCGTTGCCGCAATATTACTATGCCCAAGCAAAATCTGCACAGTACGCAAATCAGCACCACCCTCCAGCAAATGTGTGGCAAATGAATGCCTAAATGTATGCGGAGAAATAGATCGACTAATGCCAGCCTGCAACGCATACTTCTTAACCATCTTCCATATATACTGTCTTGTCAAACCACGACCAGATCTATTCAAAAATACAAAATCATCCTTGGGCGAAAACAACTTCCGCCACTGCTGCAAATATCCATCAAGCAAATGCATCGCCCCCTCATGCATCGGCACTATACGCTCCTTTGAACCCTTGCCAAAAATACGCAACAAACGCCGCTCCCTATCAATGTCCAATGGCTTAAGCTCACATAACTCTGAAACCCTAAGACCCGACGCATACAAAAGTTCAAGCATACAACGATCACGAACACCTAGCCTATCCTGCATATTGGGCTGCTCAAGCAACTCAAAAACCTCATCCTGTGTCAAAAAATCAGGCAAAAGCGCAGGAAGCTTAGGACTCTCCAACAATAAAGCTGGATTTTGTGCCAATATACCACGCTCAACTGCATAAGCAAAAAAATTACGCAAACTCGATAAATGACGAGATAATGTACGACCAGCATGACCACGACCACGCAACCATGCCAAATACAAAAATAATTCCTGCTCGCCAAGCTCCCTTGATAAACCGTCCTCACCCATCTCCATAAGATATGACAAAAAATTCCTCAAATCATGACCATATGACTCCGCCGTGTGCGCAGATAAACCACGCTCAGCCAATAAATGGTCCAACCATTGCTCTACTATTATTTGTGGTGAATTTTGCATAACTTTTTACTACTCATGAATTTATATTTTTTTGGGTTTTTTTTATGGGGGAAGGGAAATTTTTGTAAAAATTTCCCTTCCCCCATACCCCCATCCCTTAAAAACTTTTAACGCCTCATTGCCTTTGGCAATGAGGAAGTGATTATGATTTTATTTACCTTTAAACCTACGGAGTAGCAAGCGTTAGCTTGCCTTAGAGTGAATGAGGCAGGCAAATGGGATTAACTTCCATTTGCATAAAATCTGCCGAATGAACGGATAAATGTCAAAAATTTCCCTTCCCCCATACCCCCATCCCTTAAAAACTTTTAACGCCTCATTGCCTTTGGCAATGAGGAA
>CAYJOP010000125.1:0-4235 GCA_964371835.1 uncultured Desulfovibrionaceae bacterium | reverse complement strand
ATTATGGTGCTAGAGATGTACTTTCCCTCTCACTATGCGTCTTTGTCAGCATATTCTATGGATGAAGCAAAAGAAGTTTTTGCAAAAGAGTCTGATATTGCTCTTGCTATTGTGGATGTTCGACTTCGTGCCGAAGATAAAACTGACATAAGTGGGCTTGAACTCTTGTCATGGATTAAGAAAGAACATCCACAAACGCAAGTTATTATGATTAGCGCTTATCATGGTAGTGAATACGCTGTTGAGGCCTTGGGGCGTGGAGCGTATGCGTTTTTGGATAAGCCTTTACAGCCTGCAGTGCTCAAAGAGTTGTTAGGAGAAATATTACAATGACGCTTTTCTTACAACTTTTAGCCAATGGCATCATTCAAGGTGCTTTAACTGCTTGCCTTGCCGTAGGTTTTGGCATTGTGTATCGTTCATTTCGTATTTTTCATATTGCTATGGGGGCGCAATACGTTTTTGCTTGTTATATGTTCTTCTCCCTAGCGGTCACTTTACAGTTACCCCTTATATGGGCAGGAATTGGAACCATATTGCTTGCAATTCTTTTTGCATGGTTGATTGAACTTGCCGTGTACTATCCTTTTTTCCGTATAAAAAGCTCCACCGGTGTGGTGATGATTGCCTCCTTGGGAATTCTTATCATAGCTGAAAATATGATTGCGCTCTTTTTTGGCAATGAGGTGAAAACTATTTCAAATACCATTGAGCCTTCCGTTGTGTTGGGTGGATTACGGTTTACTCGTATTCAACTTATTCAGTTTTTTGGTGGTATAGGTTTATTTGTTACCCTTGGTGTGTTAGTTACCAAAATGCGCATCTTTAAAGCTGTATGGGCAATGGGAGAACAAGCGGAATTGATACCAATTTTGGGATTACCGCTAGCTAAAATACGCCTTCTTATCATGGCCATTGGGGGTATTATGGTAGCCTTTGTCGCTATGCTTACTTCCTATGATATTGGTATGGATCCTCATGTGGGAATGCACTATCTTTTGCTTGGTTCCGTAGCCATATTTTTTGGCGGAGCTGACCGCTATTGGGCATGGGGTATTGGGGCATTTATTTTAAGTGTGTTGCAAAGTTTAGCCGTATGGCAATTTTCTGCACGATGGATAGATCTTGTGACTTTTGGGGTGTTAATTTTCATCTTGCTCTTTCGCCCTCAAGGATTGTTTGGCACGACTAAGCGACTGGAGGAAGAATAGTGAATTATCTTTTTCATATAGGTGTTATGATAGGCATTTATGGAATGCTTACTTATTCCATGAATTTGCTAACAGGTTTTGGTGGATTGCTCACGTTAACACAAGCCGCATTTTATGGCATGGGAGCGTATGTATATGCCTTATTAGGCGTTCATTTTGGCATACCCTTTTATGTATCAATACCATGTGCTGTAATTTTTTGCGGCTTAGTGGGCTGGCTATTAGGGCTAGCAGTTTTGCGCTTTCGCAACGAAACCTTTGTGTTGGCAACGCTTGGCTTTCAGATGATTGTATTTGTAATATTGTATAATTGGATTGATTTGACCAAAGGGCCTTATGGCATTACGGGTATTCCAAGGCCAAGCATAATGGGATGGGAAATTGACGGCGCACCGCAATTTTTTATTTTTACTACCATTTTATTTGCTCTTTATTGGCTATTTTTTCACATCTTGTATAAAAGCCCCTTCGCTTTATCCTTAAAAGCTTTAAGAGATGATGAGCTTGCTGCCCAAACTATGGGGATTTCGCCGCGTAAACAGTATGTGCAAGCCATGATTGTAAGTAGTGCCTTTTCGGCAATTCCAGGAGCGTGCTTTGCTGGTTATGTGACCTATATTGACCCTACGTCCTTTACCTTGCAGGAAAGTATTTTTATTGCCGCTATCCTCTTGGTAGGCGGTTCTGGCAATAAGACCGGCCCCATGTGCGGTGTACTTTTCATGATATTACTTCCAGAAATTTTGCGCTTCGTCGGTATTCCAGATGCCATTGCCGCCAATATGCGTGAAATTATTTATGGAACACTGCTTATTGTTTTAATGTATTTACGCCCTCAGGGTTTAGCAGGAGCATTTGCAGCAAAATGAAAAAAGATATTCCAAATACGACAGTTAATGCTCCAAAGCTTGTTGCTAAGGGCATCTCAAAGAAGTTTGGGAACGTTGAGGCTTTGCATGATGTTGATATAACGATATTTCCCAATAAAATATCGGCATTTGTAGGCCCTAACGGAGCTGGCAAGACCACATTATTTCATATCATTAGTGGTAGTTTGAGTCCAAGCAGCGGCACGGTATATTTGAATGATACAAATATTACCGGCTTCCCAGCATGGAAAACGGCTCAATATAAAATGGGCAAGCTTTTTCAAGATGTTAGAGTTTTTCCGCATATGACGGTTTTAGAAAATGTAATGGTGGCTTTGTTAGATAATGCTGACCAATTTGTATTTTCTGCTTTTCGTCTTGGACACAATAAAAAAATGGAGAAGTTGCGCCTTGATGAAGCCATGTATTATCTTGAATTTGTTGGTCTAGCTGATGCCATTGATAAGAAAGGTAGTGAGCTATCCTTTGGGCAACAAAAATTACTAGCTATAGCTAGGCTCATGGCGCATAAATCGTCTTTGCTTTTACTTGATGAACCCACTGCAGCGTTGTCTCCAGAAATGACAAAAAAGATGATAGGTTTAATCCAAAGACTTATTGCGGAAAGTAATGTTTCCATCGCCTTAATCGAGCATAATATGCAAGTAGTCAAGGAGCTAGCTTTTTATACCTATTTTATGCACGATGGAACCATTCACTGTCACGGTACGCAAAGTTGTGTACTTGAAAATCCAGAGGTGCGAGAACTGTATATGGGATTAACCAGTTTAGATGACGGGGAGAAAGCATAATGGGTGAAATATTACATATAGATAAAATCCATTGTGGCTATGCCAATCGACCTGTGCTCAAGGGAGTTTCTTTACGGATAAATGCTGGTGAGACAGTGCTTTTAGCCGGGCCAAATGGGTGTGGTAAGTCTACGCTTTTGAAAGCAGTTACAGGGCTAATCACATTAGACAGCGGCGAAATTATTTTTGATGATAAAAATATCACTAAACTGTCTGTGGAAAATAGAATTAATGGTGGTATAGGTTTTTTATGTCAAACAAATAACTTCTTCCCCGGACTTACCGTAATAGAAAATTTGGAACTATCAGGCATGGGAATGAGTAAAGATGCTCTGGCAAGTTCCATTGATAACATGCTTAATCTTTTTGGTTTTCTAAAAGACTGCTTAAATCGCCGTGCAGGAGCTTTGTCTGGTGGGCAACGTCAAGCATTGGCCATTGCTATGGTCTTGATGCATCCTAAAAGAATTTACCTCTTAGATGAACCCACGGCGGGATTATCGCCCAAAGCTGCGGTAGATATTATTG
Source organism: uncultured Desulfovibrionaceae bacterium (assembly GCA_964371835.1). Taxonomy (GTDB): domain Bacteria; phylum Desulfobacterota; class Desulfovibrionia; order Desulfovibrionales; family Desulfovibrionaceae; genus CAYJAD01. Next base: position 815 of record CAYJOP010000125.1, on the reverse strand, counting down.
AAAGTGTTCAAGAGTTTGTCAAAAATTCCCGTGATTATTCTGTACTTATGGTTGAACACCGACTTGAGCTTTTGGAGTGGGTTAATCGTGCTGCAATTTTAATTCAGGGTGAAATAAAAACCGAAATAGATGATATGTCATTACTTTCAAATTCTGAATGGTTAGCAAAACATTATTTTTAATATGGATGCAAAAAAGAAAATTTTAATCATAGCAGATAGTGAACTCATTGCTGAGGCTATTAAGTGTCATATTAAGCATATGTCTGACATGGATTATGAAAAAATTAAGGCTTTGAGCTATAATAACTTCCGAACAAATTTACGCAATTTTAATGAGTACGATTATATTATTTGTGATTTATTTAAACAGTATGGAGCAAGTTTAAGGGCAGAGGGTATTTTGGCAGCAAAGAGCTTCCATAACTTTGACAAACACGTCATAATATACTGTTTTAATCTCCCTCAAATTACACATAGTCCTTTGATATGGGATATCACATCTGATAAAAAATTTGATGACGTCTTAACGCAGATAACTGAAATGACGCAGGAAGATTTTTTAGAGCATATAGCTAAGTTGGAAGAAATTTTTGCTGAGGCTCTATTTTCTGTCGATGGGCATTGAAAGTAAATATAAGCATGTAAAACGCTATAATGTTATTATATTTTACTTTTTAATACCCAAGTTTGCATTTTTCTGCACTCCTCCATCAAATCCCCATAATCAAAACGTGAAAATTTTCCATCGTGATACAAAACTTCCCCTTCAACCATAGTAAATTCTACTTCCATTCCTGTAGCAACATATACAAG
>CAYJOP010000124.1:0-4312 GCA_964371835.1 uncultured Desulfovibrionaceae bacterium | reverse complement strand
CAAATTTGCAAAGCAAATTTGGCATCTAAAACCATGACGAGTGGGAACTTGCCTCCAAACTCTTGGGCCAGCATAGTATGTTCTTTAACGATACAAACCGCAAGCAACTACTAGATAGCATTGAATCTTCTCGCCTGCGTAGCGAAGAAAAAAAGACCCTAAAAGCTCGCCATGCTGACATTGACAATGCAAGCCGCACACTTTTACAAATGGATGAAGATGCCGCCGCCAAGCATTTGAGTGATAATAATTGGCTTGGTTCAATGAAGATTTTACCAGACATGCTGGATGAACTTAAAGAAGTTAATGCTTTTCAGCGTCAAAGTGCCTTGCGTAAGGAAAAGAAAACTCAAAATGAAAAGGAGTTTACATGGTTTGATAAAGTTCTTACTGCCAATGTAAAAGACCCTATGGAAGCCCTACGCCTTGTGCAAAGTCGTGAGGACATAGACCCAGAATTGCGTAGCTCCGTAGTAAGTGCCATCCAAAGCGGTCGCATTGATACCATTGATGACCCAGCCACCATGTTTGCTTTACAAGACCGTATTTTCGGTGACAACCCAGACGTTGAAAGTGGTGAATTTGCCATAGAAATTGGCAAGGGTAATCTAAAGATAAACACCTTTAAAGAGCTCTTTGAAATGCAGAAAAATCTCAACAAAGGCGAAAAAAATCTTGTACGCAAGGCCTTGCATATTCTTGATGCAAGCTTTGAGGGTGATGAAGACTTTACTGCGAATCCCAACCGCCTTGCTGCTCGTAATATGTATCTAAAAAGCTTAACCAAAGCCATAACAGAAAATAACACTAAAGAACTTGTACTACTCACCAACAAAGAGCATGTACAATCTGTTGGACAAAGTTTCAAGGGTGTTGGGGATATTGGGGGATTGCCTGCTGAGAATGCGCAGGGTGAACCACAAAACGAACCGCAAAACGAGAGCTTTATTAGCAAAATATCCAACATATTCCAAAATCCATTTGGTACGAATTCGGTGGCACATGCTAGCCCCTCTGTTGATACTATGGATGATAATGCCACTAAACCAGACCCTCTAACCAAAGCTAATGAGTCAAACAACCAACACTTATCACAAGAAGCCCTTGACCCAACTCCTAAGAAACAACACCCCCCCACGCAAGCAGACAAAAAGCAAGTGGAGGAAGAGGGAATTATGCTTATGGAAAGACCCATGGTGGGACTTGAAGGGCTACATAACGGAGATGTAGAAGATAGTTATGGTTTTGTTCGTCACGAACAATTTATCTCCCCCAATGGTTATAATTTTGGCAAATTTAAAGATGGCGGCATAAGGGAAGATGACCCCAACCTTCTATCGCAATATATTCAAAGAGATACACGTGTATTTAAGAGAAAATTTATTGATATGGCAAGGAAGGAATATGATGAAAAAGCCAAAGCAGGTGATGAATATATAGAATTTATGGGGAATAAATTCTTAGTGGATAGCAGTGAAGATTACAATATTGTTTATAAAAATTGTGTAACATATGTAAATGTTATAATCAGTCGAGCTGAAGAACTTGCAGAAGAAGCGGGGGAATCATTAGAAATTAAATAATCACAAAATAGTACTAGGAATGTAAAACATTCCTAGTACTATTTTTCTGGACTCAAAAGTGGAACCACTATTACAAGAAAAGCACCAAAAATTAAAGGCATCATAGCTACTGTGAGCAATGCTAAATATAATATATCGCGTTTTCGTTTTGCTAATTTTCTTCTAAATAAAAATATATATAAGCACGACACGACAGCTACACAAAGCATATCAAATAGGAAATTATATGCTTGACTTGAAAATACCAATATACTTGGAAAAAGTGAAGGAAATAAATTATTAAGAAGAGGGGTCATATATATTGTTCCTAAAAAACTTAGAACAACTACATGTAACACATTTGTTTTATTTAATACTTTAGTCAATAGGCAAAACGCTATCATACATGCAGAAAGGGCAAAATAAGTTTCAAAAAAACCATTTGGCATATGATACTCCTTCAACCAGATAGACCTTTGAATAAATTTACGTATATCTGTTTTGTGTTGCACAATCAAGTGGCAGATTAATCACTTTATGGAAGGATGGCCTAAGCGATTTAGAAAAAGCTGCCGTACTTATGACATGGTATAAACAAGGGCAATCATATCTTAATAGGTATAATGCACGACCAAAAACCGAAGTAAGACCCATTGGCATAGGAGAAGGCAGAGGGTTATTTCACTACCACGATAAATTTGAAAAACTCTTAAAATAATTTCAGGCAATTAGACAACACGATATTGATAGATGACATTATAAAATCACCTGTCAGCATCGTGCTATGTAATAACTCCATATGCTAACGCAAGCATTGTGATAAAGTAAGCCAGTAGCGGTGGTGCAATACATGCAAAAATTATAGACATTGTAGTATATATCTTTTTAAAAAATTTATTTACAAAATAAAAGGGTAATACAAAAAATGTTATATATGTAAAAAATGCGGCTACCATATCACCCCATCCTCTTACACTAAGAATATATATTTTTCCTGTCAGAAATTTAAAAAAATCATATGTATACTCTATGGGAGCAGTGATAAAATTTTTACGTAAAAAAATCAGCACAGTACCATAAGCAAGGCAAAATACATTTAGTACAACAACTTTCTTCTTGCTTGTTTCCCCACGATATTTAAATGACATGAATATGCAAAAAAAATATGGAATTGATAAAGAAAAAAAATAAATTTTATCCGATAGTTGTAAACCTTCTTCCATGTTTCCTCCATAAACTTTTCATTCCGTATTAATTTATACTTCTTTCTGTATATTTGCAAGTTACACACCTTGCATATCTTGCCATTGCATATAATATCACAAGGAAGATAAAGACAGCACCGAGGCCGAAAAAGAGTACGACTCTTGGTATAGCAATGAAACTAAAAACCTGACTCAAGGAATGAATGAAAATCAGCGTACGCACTTTGACCGCATGGCAAGCTTGCAAGACAGCACTCAGCGTTCTTGGGCTAAGAATTATCAAGCTGAGCAAAGAAAGGCCTATGGCATAAACACTCAAAATTCTGTCATTGAAGGCAATAAAGCCATGCTTGCGGCCAATATTCATGATGACAACTTTGCAAACGATGCCATAGCTCAAATTGGTGCGGCTTCAAGGGAGCTTTCATATTTGCAAGGCCTTGACGAACAAGAAAGCAAGGATCTTGAACAAAACAATATTATCTCTGCCTTAACCCCTGCCCTGCAAGGTAAGGTTGAAGGCTTAAGCACAATTCATTGCGCTTAAGCCTTTTGGAGCGTTGACGGCAAGTCAATGCGACCGAAAATCAAGAGTAGGTGCAATTCACTTGCACCGTAAAATGGCTGATTTTCGTGTATTACTGCTCGAAAACTTGTTTTCGTAAGCGGCGCAAATTTGCAAAGCAAATTTGGCATCTAAAACCATGACGAGTGGGAACTAGCCTCAAAGCTCTTAGGTAGGCACAATATTTTCTTTAATGATGAAAGCCGCAAAGAAATACAAAGTAGTATTGAATCCTCTCGCCTGCGTAGCGAAGAAAAAAAGGTCCTAAAAGCTCGCCATGATGATATTGATAAAGCAAGCCGCAAACTCCTACAAATGGATGAAGATACCGCCGCCATACATTTAAATGATAATAATTGGCTTGGTTCAATGAAGATTTCACCAGACATGCTGGATGAACTTAAAGAAGTTAATGCTTTTCAGCGTCAACGTGCCTTGCGTAATGAAAAGAAAATTCAAAATGAAAAGGAATTTACATGGTTTGATAAAGTTCTTACCGCCAATGTAAAAGACCCTATAAAAGCTCTGCACCTTGTGCAAAGTCGCAAAGACCTAGACTAAGAATTGCGCAGCTCCGTAGTAAGTGCCATTCAAAGCGGTCGCATTGATACCATTGATGACCCAGCCACCATGTTTGCTTTACAAGACCGTCTTTTTGGTGACGACCCAGACGTTGAAAACAGCGAATTCGCCATAGAAATTGGCAAGGGCAATCTAAAGATAAACACCTTCAAACAACTATCAGAGCTACAACAAAACCTCAACAAGGGCGAAAAGAATCTTGTTAGAAAAGCTCTGACCTTACTTGATAAAAGCTTTGAGGCGGACGAGGATTTCATCAGTAACCACCCTCACCTTGCTGCTCGTAATATGTATCTAAAAAGCTTAACCAAAGCCATAACAGAAAACAACACTAAAGAACTTGTACTACTCACCAACAAAGAGCATGTACAATCTGTTGGGCAGAGCTTTAGTATGGG
>CAYJOP010000123.1:0-4360 GCA_964371835.1 uncultured Desulfovibrionaceae bacterium | reverse complement strand
TAATTCAAGGGTTTACAGCAAGACGCTGTAAACCCTTTTTCTGTTATAGGGCACTTTGTACAGGTATAGTACAGGTATTTTATTTATATGGAGGGGTAAGGGAATATTTAAGGACGGTTTTTCAATCGTGCCTTTGAGTGACCTTTAGAAGCAGGGGGAGCAAAGCTCCTAACCAGTTTTCCCCGCGTCAAATTTATTTGTAAGTATGGGGTATACTGGCTTACGCTTACGTAGTCACACAAAAAAAATGCACTTCACCAAAATCATATGGGAAGTGCACTTTTTATATGTGGTACTTTATTTGATAAATATACTTTATTTTTTTAGCACATTCTATTATTTAGATCGTCTACAAAATATATCCGCCATCTTTTCAGGATTTCCCCCACCATGTTTATAGGCATAGTCCCGAGCCTCACTAACCTTACGACTACCACTATAGCTTCGAATACCCCATCCCTTACCAGGGACACGTCTCAACTCAAAACGGCTACCATTTGTACATTGCGCCTGTACAACGTCACTACCTGCATCTTTGAGTGTGCGAGTAGTTTTCCAACCAGCTGCCTCCGCCGTTGTTGGCATGGACAACATAACCACGAAGAAGGCACACACTAAGCTTAATCCTAGTAATTTTTTCATAACAACTCCTCATCTTTATAAAATTATATCAATTCAAGACCTTTGCCATGTTTAGTTTACCATATCACAATAAAAACCAAATGCACGTGACAATAAATGACAAAAACTGACAGTTTGTCAGTTTTTAAAAGCATGCTGTTTTTGTGTTAGTTTGTGCCTTTTGCTCTGCACACATTTTTATTTTTTTGGTACAAGTTTGGTTTTTAACAATAAATTTATATTTGAAAATAATTGTGTAGAGCTCTCGAAATGTAAGGTTTTGACTTTGCCTTTCGGGGGTCAAGGGGTACTCCCATTGCCAGTTCTCCACGATGTTAAGGGCAAATTTTAATTTGTACGTACAGCGGGGGATACTGGCTTATGCAATTTTGTAGCGCTGCAAACTTCAGTTTGCGTAAGTGCGCACACTTCGTGATTTTACATTTTGACAACCCTAAACCTACAGAGTAGCCAAAGGTAGTAGGCCGCATAGCAAACAAGGCACGTCAGTGGCTTATTTGTCAAACTTGTTTCCTATCTTTAAAATCTATTACATCAATGGCTTGCTTTGAAGCTAGGCTACAGGTGATACTACAATGTATGTAAGTGGAAGGTACGCGTACAGATTAATTTTCTTGACATTACTTTTCTTTATATTGTATTATCAATACGTTATTTATTATTAACTAGATTTTCTAGTTTTTTCTTTATCTTAACTTTCTTTTAGGGCAATACTTAAAACTAAAATGCTATTTTCTTCATATAACTTTATTTTTTTCTTTCTTCTGCCATTATTATTGATCTGGTGGTTTGTTGCAAAAAAATACTCATGTAAATTGTCTTGGGTGCTCATTTTAGCTTCGATTGTTTTTTATGGATTAAGTGGTGTTCATTGTTTGACTGGAATAAAATCTTTAGTACTGCTTTCCTTTATGCTAGTAGTGAATTATCAATTTGGTAAGTTGCTCAGTATATCTCCTCAAAAAAAACGTATTTCCCTAAGTAAAAAAACAGTACTTTTTTGTGCCATTGTTTTCAATTTCATCCCACTTACCTATCTCAAATACGGCTTATTTATTTCAGACACACTCAGTAATTTACTAGGTATAAATTTACCCATTTCTGTGCATGGTTTGCCTTTAGGAATTTCTTTTTACACTTTTATGCAAGTATCTTGGCTAATAGGAATATATCAAGGAAAAATTGAGTTAGCAAATTTTCCCAAATATTTTTTATTTTCTTCAAATTTTGCATATATTGCATCTGGGCCTATAGTAAGGTTTCCGCAAGTATCATCTCAATTTGACCATTGCAAACAGCTTAGTTTAATTAATATTAACACAGGATTAGTGCTATTTGTACTTGGCTTAGTGAAAAAAATTGTCATTGCTGACACGTTAAGCGGTTATGCCAATCCAGTTTTTACCGCTGCCTCGACAGGGAGTGTACTCAGTCCTATTGAAGCTTGGCTGGGCTCTTTATCTTATACATTTCAGCTTTATTTTGATTTTTCTGGTTATACTGACATGGCACTTGGTGTAGCTCTTTTATTTGGCATTAGCTTGCCAGAAAATTTTAACTCACCTTATAAGGCTACAAGTATAATAGATTTTTGGCGAAGATGGCATATAACGCTTTCAACATGGTTTCGTGACTTTCTATATATCCCCATGGGGGGAAATAGATGTGGAAGATTGAGACAGTACTTTAATTTATTTATCACTATGCTCCTATGTGGGGTATGGCATGGAGCTGGTTGGCCTTTTCTCATTTGGGGTATGGTCCATGGCGTCATGCTTATTATAAATCATCTTTTCCGAACATTATGCGAACAAAGTAAAGTTAGTTTGTCAATTCGTGAAAATGTTTTTATAAAAATTTTCTGTGTAATGCTTACTTTTATTTGCATTAATTTTGCTTGGGTTATTTTTCGTGCGGAGTCATTGCAAACTGTTGAAATAATGCTTGAAGCTATGACTGGAAACATACTCGCCGATTTAGAGATTTTAGAATTTTTTACAACTCAACATATTGATAGGGCCAATGCTATGGTAGCTATTTTTATATGTTTTTGTATATGTTGGTTTTTTCCGAATAGCTATGAGTTTGTTTTGGGAACAAAGGAAAAGCTAAGTCTATTTTCTTGGACACCCTCTGTATTTTGGGGTATCGTTCTTGCCCTTTTGGCTTGCACTTCTTTGCTTTTGATGCAACGAACAACAACGTTTTTGTATTTTGCATTTTAGGATTTTTACAATGATTGATAACTTGAAACAAAAAATATTTTTAAAGACTTTTTTAATAACTTTAGTTCCTACATTTTTGGCATTAATTTTGTTTGGTTTTTTTTATGTTTATAAAAGTGGTGATTTGCGCGTTGAAGACGTAGTGCATAGGCAGAAAAATGGAGATTTTGTGATTTTTGGACCCGCAATTAATCCAAATCATGCTTTTTATAAGTTACGCATGTACGAAGAATTAAAGCCAGATATAGTTGCTCTTGGTACATCTAGGGTTATGCAGTTTAGAGACAAGTTTTTTTCGCAACAGTTTCTGAATATGGGTGGGAGTTTTGATAGCGTTTCAGGATTGCAATCTTGTATTCAGGCAATGCTTGAAATCCATAAACCAAAAGCTGTGATTATTGGAATTGACTTTTGGTGGTTTAATGAACAATGGTTAGGCGGATACACTGGAAAAGAAAATACAAGTAAATATGATATTCAATCTATATTCAAACCATTTCATCTTTTTTTAGATGGTTCTATCTCGGTAGATGAGCTTTTTTTCCCTTTCACGAGCGGATTTCGTTCCACTCGATATGGTATCCAAGCACAAATTAATGATGCTGGATTTGGCATAGATGGTTCTTATTATTATGCAGCACTCGTCACAGGAATGAGTAAACCTCATGATAAAAATTTTACAAACACGTTAGGGAGAATTATAAATCGAAATAACCGTTTTGAAAAAACTGCTGATATAAGTACAAAAATGGTTGATGATTTTGTAAACGTATATAGAATCCTACGAAAAAATGAAGTTGAGGTTTTTGTGTTCATTACCCCTTTAGCTGCTAAAATTGTAGACGAGATGCAAAAATCAAAAAACGATTATCAACATTTGTTTAAACTAGAATCAAGCTTACAAGCTCGAAACGTACCAGTAGCTGATTATACCGATTTAAGAAATTTAGGATCCACAGATTGTGAATTTATTGATGGATTTCACGGTGGTGACATAAGCTATGCTCGTATTTTGGCAGATATGGAAAAGTCAAATTCCATGTTTAAAAAATATTTAAATCTTTCACTGCTTAGTGAGGATATTAAAAAATTTTCTGGCCTGGCCATGATACCAGATACGCGAGTAACTTCTACTCCAGAAGTAGATTTTTTAAATTTATCTTGCCCCAAAAAACATACTTTAGACCAATAAGTTAAGCCAATAAGCAAGCCTACCCCACGTACGTAACGCGAAAATAAATTTTCTACTTTCGTGAGGGCTTGTTAGGGCTTTACCCCTAAGACCCCAAAGCAAAGGCAAGGGGGAATGCATGTATAGCTTACTTGCAGAGATGTCTTTGTCTCTTAGGGGGTCAAGGGGTACTCCCCTTGCCAGTTCTCCCCGATGTTAATGGCAAATTTTAATTTGTCCGTACAACGGGGGTGACTTGCTTATGTGATTTTGTAGCGCTGCAAACTTCAGTTTGCGTAAGTGCGCACACTTCGTGATTTTA
>CAYJOP010000122.1:0-4487 GCA_964371835.1 uncultured Desulfovibrionaceae bacterium | reverse complement strand
CTTTAAGAGGTTTTTTTATGTCCGAAAAACGTATCCCCCTGCCCAAAGGCCATGCACTAATACTTTGAAAAAGAGGATAGCAAATCTAAATTACAACCTAGTGTAATAGAATTCGAGCAAGGTGAAATTTAAGTTTTGGACATTAGGGAATGGAATTAGAAGAAGGACACTTTGAAGAAGCATAAAAATTAGCTTGGGAAGTACCCCTTCTACCAGATGCCGCAAACGTACTCAAGCAACCAATGGGGATTTGTTTTCTAATCTCAGCTACCAAAACGTCCAGAACCATGCCCCATGCGGTTTACATCTGCATTTTCAAATGAGTCTAGTGTATATAGGCGAATTTTATTACTACGGGGAAATTCTCGTTTAAGCAGTGTTTTCATAAGCTTTTTAATTTTTTCAGCAGACATGTCTTCCCACGTTTCCTCATGAAAGCCACGCTCAATCACATTAAAGCAATCCTCGCCCATACAGATAATAGCCACTGAGCGGTTGCGTTTATATGTTCGCATATCTAGGCATTGGCCTTTTTGCAATTTTGCCAATCTCTCCATGACGCTTGGAATAATTGTATTTTTATCATTCATCTTTGCAGTCCATTATTATATATGTTAATGCATTTTAATTTAACCACAAGAAAAATCAAGCACTGGAAATTTACTACAAAAACATTCTCTTACATTTAGTTTGAATGACATATTTTATGTTAACCTGACCATTCAATATGTATTAGGCCGCACAAAGCTTGCAAATATTAGGCATATTAAAATTTGCATTTAGCACGCATTAGCCTTAGTATGTAGTAGAACATGTGGCGCTTAGGCATCAACCACCTAAAATATAACACAAATAGAGACAATATGCATTTACTGGACATGGCAAAGGCCGCAGGCTGAGCAGCTAAAATTGCACCAGAGGTTCTGGAGCAACTATTAACTACAGTACCCAAAGCACACAAGAACCTTGAATTGCGTGTGCTTGCTGGTCGTGCGCGCAATGAAGATGCGGCTGTGGTGGACTTTCCTCAAGGTCGTGCTTTGGTACAAACAGTGGATATTTTAACACCCATTGTCAATGATGCCTATATGTTCGGGCGCATTGCCGCCGCCAATGCTTTGTCTGACGTTTATGCCATGGGCGGAACCCCTTGGTGTGCATTAAATATGTTATTTTTTCCCACATCTTGCCATGGCGAAGCTGGCCTTAAAATCATGGGTGAAATTTTGCGTGGCGGGCAAGATGCGTTAACTGAGGCACAATGCGTTCTTGTGGGCGGACATAGTGTAGAAGATGCGGAAATAAAATACGGCCTATCCATCACAGGTCACATTGACCCCAAGCATACCGCCACCAACGACGGCCTAAAAGTTGGCGATGTGCTAATTTTAACTAAGCCACTAGGCACTGGCATTTTGTCCACTGGCGTCAAAGCACGTTGGGATGATTGGGAAGAAAGCCAAAGTCTTCTAGAAAATTGGTGTTCAAAATTAAATAAAAATGCCGCCAAGGTCATCACAGAATTTTCATTAAAAGCCGCAACAGATATAACTGGTTTTGGCCTTTGCGGACATAGTATTGAAATGGCCCTTGCGTCCAAAGTGCAAGTGGAAATTGACAGCCGAAATGTGCCAATACTACCTAATGTTACTAACTATGCAAAAAATGGTTTAATTCCTGCTGGAAGCCATACCAATAGAAAATATTGGCAAGATTTTACTGAAATTGCTTGTGACATTTCCCCAGCACTTTTGAGTGTATTATTTGACACTCAAACCTCTGGTGGTTTATTGCTTGCGGTACCTGAAAATCATGCCAGTTCAGCCGTTTCAATGCTTGAAGATTTAGGTGAACATGCCTCAGTGGTGGGTCGAGTTTTGCCACATACTAGCAAGGCTCTAGTTATAATTTAAATAAGTTTTTAACATCATGCGTTCTCCTGCGCAAAACTAAATTACTCATTAACACATCTAAAAAACTAGTATTTAATAAATATTACATACCAATTGCGTAACACGAATTTTAAAAATTGACACGCCATTATAAATATGTCAGAAATGAGTAACACGATTTTTAAAAACTGACACGCTATGGTTTATTTTGATTTTTTGAAAGTTGGTTTTAGAAATTTTGGCTTTTGCCAACAATAGAAAAGACGGGAAGCCTTACTCATTCTGCCCGTCTTTTCTATTTTCTTAATATTATTGACATAAATTTCATTAATCATAATTACTTTTTTATCACAGCATAATCTCTTTACGACCAGCCAACTTTTTTGTATTGTCTTTTTTGCATTTTTTCATACTTAAGGAGTGCTCCATGTCCACGAACAATGCTCGCCACAGTGCCATTCAAGCCATTACAAACTACCGCCCAGCCCACGCACCGCTCAACTTTGCAGACACTAGCCCCCAAGATATTTTTGCTTGTAATGTATTTAGTGACAAAGTTATGCGTGAACGTTTGCCCCGTGCCATTTACAAATCTTTGCGTAAAACCATTGATTTTGGGCAACGCATGGATGCAAACATAGCCGACACAGTGGCTGCTGTGATGAAGGATTGGGCCATTGAAAAGGGTGCCACACACTTCACTCACATATTTTACCCACTTACAGGTACAACCGCTGAAAAGCACGATAGTTTTTTACAACCTGATGGTTCTGGTGGTGTTTTGGCAGAATTTTCAGGTTCCATGCTTATTCAAGGCGAGCCTGACGCATCAAGCTTCCCATCAGGTGGTTTGCGCTCTACCTTTGAGGCTCGTGGCTATACAGCTTGGGATGTGACAAGCCCAGCCTATATTATGGAAAATCCCAATGGTACATTTTTATGCATACCCACGGTTTTTCTATCTTGGACTGGCATTGCCCTTGATAAAAAAACTCCTCTTTTACGCTCAAATCAGAGTATTAACCAAGAAGCTAAACGCTTGCTTGCAATCTTTGATATTCATACAGAATTACCCATTGTTTCCTATGCTGGCATTGAGCAAGAATATTTTTTAATTGATGCTAATTTCAATTTTGCCCGCCCCGATATACACATTGCTGCTCGCACACTGTTTGGCGCACGTCCTGCCAAGGGTCAGGAATTCAGCGACCAATATTTTGGAGTTATTCCGCAGCGTGTGTTGTCCTTTATGATGGAAGTGGAGCGAGAGCTGTATAAACTTGGTGTACCTGTTATGACAAGACATAACGAGGCTGCACCAAGCCAGTATGAAATTGCACCACGTTTTGAGGCTGGTAATTTAGCCGTTGATCATAACCACATTATTATGACCATGTTACGCAACGTGGCAAAGCGATATGGCCTAAAATGCCTCTTGCATGAAAAACCATTTAGCGGCATTAACGGTTCTGGCAAGCATTTAAATTATTCCATTGGAAATGCTGAGCTTGGTTCATTATTCGAACCAGGAGAAACACCACATGAAAACGCTAAGTTTATGGTTTTTTGTGCTTGCATGATTAGGGCAGTGCATAAATATGGCGCACTACTTCGTGCAACCGTTGCTTCAGCTTCCAACGATCATCGCCTTGGCGCACATGAAGCGCCGCCTGCCATCATGTCCATATTCCTTGGCGATCAACTCACTGATGTTTTTGAGCAATTCAGAGCAGGGCGAGTAAAAGGTGCTAAAAGTTCAAAGATTATGAATGTTGGTGTGGACACCCTACCCCCATTCCCAGCAGACCCTGGCGACCGTAACCGCACAAGTCCTGTGGCTTTTACAGGCAATCGTTTTGAATTTCGTGCTGTGGGTTCAAGCATGTCTGCAGCAGGACCACTTGCTGCTCTTAATGCCATGATGGCAGACTCCATTGCTTATGCGGCTGATTATTTAGAAAAAGCCTGCAATGGAAAAAAAGACAAACTAAATGCCGCTGTTCAAGGCTTAATTCAAGATATTATTGAAGAGCATAGCGCTGTTATATTTAATGGCGATGGCTATTCTGATATTTGGCATAAAGAGGCTGAGCGCCGTGGTTTGCCAAACCTACGCACCACACCAGAAGCCTTACAAGCCATTACTTGGCCTGAAATTATAGACCTTTATGGTCGACACAACATACTTACCAAGGCTGAACTTAAGGCGCGTCAGGAAATATATCTTGAGCAGTATTGTAAGAGTATTCGTTCTGAGGCACTCTTGGTTAAACGTATTTCCAAAACTATCATTTATCCTGCGGCCATCCGTTACCAAAATGAACTTGCTGACACTTGCGCCAAGCTTAAGACTATTGGAAAATCATGTAACCAAGATACATTGGACACAGTTATTGAATATACTGACAAGATGCTCACTGCAATTGCAAAGTTGCAAAAACAAATTGAAAGTGCCGAAAAAAATCAAGGTGACTTCTTAGCACAAGCTACATACTATTGTGAAAAAATTGTCCCTAGCATGAGCTCTGTACGAAAATACGCCGACCTACTCGAAGGCATTGTGGCCGACGACTTGTGGGTGCTGCCTAGTTATCA
>CAYJOP010000121.1:0-4693 GCA_964371835.1 uncultured Desulfovibrionaceae bacterium | reverse complement strand
ATTTTTTTTTGGGGGGGGGGGGTTTTTTTTTTAAAAAAAACAACCCCCCCAGTAACAACTCTCATAACAATAAGGATAATTTATGTCAGGTAATACATTTGGACAATTATTTAGGCTAACTACCTTTGGTGAGTCGCATGGTGTTGCTCTTGGTGGTATAGTTGATGGTTGTCCTGCTGGTCTTAGTTTAGATGAGGCCTTCATTCAGCAACGCCTTAATGAGCGTCGCCCTGGTGGTCAAAATGGCAAGGACTCACTTGCCAGCACAAGCCGTTGTGAGGGTGATAGGGTGCGTGTATTGTCAGGGCTTTTTGAGGGTAAGGCCACAGGCACACCCATTGCTTTTATAATAGAAAATGAAAACCAAAAATCTAAAGATTATGGTGATATTGCAAATATATTTAGACCTGGGCATGCAGATATAACTTATGCTGCCAAGTATGGCTTGCGTGATTATCGTGGTGGTGGGCGTGCCTCAGGACGTGAAACTGTGGCAAGAGTTGCAGGTGGAGCCATTGCTGAGTCATTACTGTTATCTGTGGGCATAGAAATATATGCCGCAACGGTGGAACTTGGTGGAGTTTGTGTTGATAAATCTGCAATAAATATGCAGGAGGCGCAGGGCAGGGCATTTTTTGCGGCAACGGATGATATTATTGAAACTTGGCAAGATGTTATTGAAAAAACCCGCACACACAAGGACACGGTTGGCGGCATTGTACGCATTGAGGTTCACAATGTGCCAGCTGGTTTGGGTGAGCCTGTTTTTGCAAAGCTTGATGCCAGCTTGGCCTATGCACTTATGAGTGTGGGTGCTGTGAAGGGCGTTGAAGTGGGCTCAGGCTTTGAATCTGCACGCATGAGTGGTTCTGAAAACAATGACCCCATACTGTCCATGCAAGGTGGTGTGGCAGATTTTGCGTCTAACAATGCTGGTGGTATTTTAGGTGGTATTTCATCTGGTCAGGATATAATTTTGCAAGCAGCCATTAAGCCAATTCCATCCATCGGCATGGAACAAAGCAGCATTGATAATGCAGGCAATGCAGTAAAGTTACACATCGGCGGACGGCACGATATTTGCGCCATCCCACGCATTGTGCCGGTACTTAGGGCAATGACTGCCTTATGCCTTGCTGATTCCTTGGTTATGCAAAGGCGCATGGGAGAGTTTAATGAGTAATGATGCAGCAGATATGGACTCACAATTTGAGCTAGACGCAAGTGTTGAGCGCATTATTTTTCATAATGAAGACAATGGCTACACAGTTATGCGTATTTTGCCGCATGACGCTAAGGATGTATGTACAGCCATTGGCTATATGTTGAATCCTCAAGCTGGCGTGCAAGTGCATATTGTGGGTGTATGGGTCAACAATCCACGTTATGGGCGTCAACTTTCCATGCTCAGTTGTGAGGAAAAAATGCCCGCAACAACAGAGGGCATAAGACTTTTTTTGGCATCGGATTTAATAAAGGGCATTGGTGATGTTGTTGCCACAAGGGTTGTGGAAAAATTTGGCAAGGACACCATACGCATTTTTGACGAAGAACCGGAAAAACTATTGAAAGTTCAAGGTATTGGCAAAAAGAATTTTACAAAAATTATGGAGAGCTGGAATGCAAACCGTGGTACGAGAGAATTGATGGTTTTCTTGCAACCACATGGCATTACAGCAAATTATGCCGTTAGAATTTATAAGCATTATGGTCCAAGTGCTTTGGAAATAATTAAAGAAAATCCTTATGTTATGGCTATGGATATGCATGGCATTGGGTTTTTAACTGCTGATAAAGCTGCGCAAAAGCTTGGTTTTAGTAAGGATAGCCCACTAAGAGCTGAGGCAGGATTGCTTTATACCTTGGGTAAGTGCACAGATGATGGTCATGTATATATGCCAAAAGATGCCTTGCTTAGCCTAACTTCAGATAATTTAGAAATTGCCTATGACTTAGTGGAGGATTGTATAGATCGCCTAGAGGGTGAAGGGCGTATTGTTTGTGAACCTTTGCGTGACGAAATAGGAATTTATCTTAGCCGCTATTATCAATATGAAAGCAAGATTGCATTTTACTTAAAGCGCATATTGCATTCGCCAAAATCAGTACATTTTCAAAATCCCAAAGAAATTGCAGATAAAGTAATTAAGTCCTTAACTATTGATATGGCTGTTGAGCAAGAGGATGCTGTGCATATGTCCACGCAGTCTAAAATTATGGTGTTAACTGGAGGTCCAGGCACTGGCAAAACCACGATTATCAATGCTATTATTAAGGTGTTTGAAGAAGTTAAGGCAAAAATTTTATTAGCAGCCCCCACAGGGCGCGCTGCAAAGCGCATGGCAGAGGCCACAGAGCGTGAAGCTAAAACCATTCACCGTTTGTTGGAATTCAATCCCGCTGAAGATGGCTTTGTTCGTAATGAAAATAATCCCTTGGCTTGCTCGCTCATGATTGTGGATGAGGCCTCCATGATGGATACCTTGTTGTTTTATCATTTACTAAAAGCAGCACCACTTGGGGCAACTATCTTGCTGGTGGGCGATGTTTATCAATTGCCATCAGTGGGGCCAGGTAATGTGCTAAAAGATATTATTGCATCTGAGGCAGTTCCAGTGGTTGAGCTTACAGAAATTTTTAGACAATCAGCAGAGAGTGAGATTATACGAAATGCTCACTTAATCAATCATGGTGAAATTCCATTGCTTAATTCTAGCAAGGATAGACCCAGCGATTTTTATTTTATTGCTCAAAATGACCCTGAAAAAGCAGCAGAACTCATAGTAAATTTAGTAAAGGATCACATTCCACGTCGCTTTGGATTCAATGCGGTGGATGAAATTCAAGTATTAACGCCCATGCATAAGGGTGCAGTGGGTTCTGGTAATTTAAATGCTTTGTTGCAACAGGCCCTTGTGCCCAACCGTGAGCAACATTTGCAAAGGGGTGAGCGTATTTATTGCCTTGGGGATAAGGTGATGCAAATTCGCAATAATTATGAAAAGGACGTGTTCAATGGCGATATTGGGCGCATAATTATAATGGATGTGAAGGAACGAACTTTAACTGTACGTTATGATGAAAGAAATGTGCCATATGAGTTTGATCAGCTGGACGAAATTGTACCAGCCTATGCCATCTCCATTCATAAGTCACAAGGTTCAGAATATCCAGCGGTGGTGATACCACTAATGACTCAGCATTACATGCTATTGCAACGTAATTTAATTTATACTGGAGTAACGCGTGGTAAAAGTTTGGTAATTATTGTGGGTGAAAAAAAAGCCCTTGGCATGGCCGTCAATAATAATCGCACGCATAAACGCTTTACAAGATTGCGTGATAGGTTAGCAAATTAAATTGTAATAATGATCAAATTTTAAGGTGTTAAGGCTTTTTTTTGTGGTTTTTCTGTGGTAATTGATGATTTTTTTTGATAAATTGATAACTGTAAGAACGAAGGTTGTTTTGTAATTTTTAAAAGTCATATTGGAGTAGTTCTATGTGCCGTTTTTGGTCTGCCGTGTTAATGGCAACAGTCATATTTTTTAACACTAATCTTTTTGCAAGAGATTATCCCATCAAAGATATAAAGGTTGTTGTCCCTTTTTCACAGGGTGGTGGGGTAGATAGTACAATTCGAATGCTGGCAAAAATTGCTCCGAGTCACTTTGATGGTCAAAAATTCATTGTAGAAAATATGTACGAAGGCGGCTCACATGTGGCCCAAGCTCATGCTGCTAAGGCAGAACCTGACGGGTACACACTACTTGCATATACAAGCTCTGTGGTTTCAAATCCAATTTTTAAATCAACAACTTTTGACCATATGGATTTTAAGCCTTTAATTATGTACTGCTTTGACCCAGATGTGCTTGTGGTTGCAACATCTTCACCATTTAAAAGCGTTAAAGATTTTCTAGCCGCATCCAAAAAAAAACCAATCAGCATGGCAACTTCTGGTAGTTCCACCGCACATCATATAGCAGCAATTATGATTGAAAAAAACTTTGATACAAAGTTTGATTATATACATCTCACATCTTCTTCTCAACAAGTAAAACAATTACTAGCTGGCGAGGTGCAAAGTGCAATGATGGCCTATGGTGAGGTTATGAGCTATTTGAAAGATGGCTCGTTGCGTGTGCTTGGAATGATGTCAGATGAAGAATATGCTGGTGCTGAAAAAATTAAACGCTTTTCTAAGATGGGTTTTAATACTGAATGGGGTGCATTTAGAGGACTGGCTGTACCTGTAAAGACACCTGACTTCATAGTAAAAAATCTAAGTTCAACACTTATGAGAATGACCAAGGACCCCCAATTTGTTGAAAGTATGAAGGATGCGGGTTTTCCTTTAGTTGTGTTAGGTGCTGAAGAATTTTCAGACTACGTTAATGAAAACGTTCGAATCTTGTTAGATATGAAAAATATTTTGCAGGAAAATTAAAATATTAGCCACAGTAAGATGGCAGAACATATAAATCACAGTTTGGTTTAACAGCACCACAAATAATATGGATGCTTGGCGACTTGTTATTTACTTACCTGCTAATTAAATCATTTTTCATGAAAGCAATTTTGAATGGTAGCTCACCTACTTCTTTGGGCTTCTTAATGGTGGCAAAGCTCACTTTCTTAGGGCTTGGGAGCTTGGAGCGTAGATTTTCCGTGGGGTCATGTTGGCACAAGC
>CAYJOP010000120.1:0-4750 GCA_964371835.1 uncultured Desulfovibrionaceae bacterium | reverse complement strand
TAATTAAGTGTCCTGCACAAATTTTTTTAGTTCTTTTTTTGTGCTTTTGCAGTAAATTTGCATTTATTTGAAAATGCATTTGTGCAGAACAAAAGCCACATCTCTGCTCTCTGTATCCGTAAGGCTCGTTCCTCGCCTAACGGCTATGCCACTTCGTGGCACCACTAGGGCAGGAAAAATCAATCACTTAACGGCGGAGCTTTGCTCCGCCTATTCTTGATTTTTGGTCGCATTGACTATTGGCAACGCTCCAAAAGACTCCACTCAATGAATTGCGTGGAGTCTTATAATTTGTAGTTTTTTACGCAAGCTTTGAGGCAAATTCAAGGCACAAACACCTTGCAATTCATATAAAAAATTGATATCTTTATGAGTGCATTGCCAATTTTTTATTGGTAATGGCGCATATTAAAAAGTAAATTTTACTATTGTCATAAAATTGTAATATTTATACAGGAGAGATTATGTCAAAAATAATGGCTGCCAATTGGAAAATGTTTAAGACTCGTGCAGAAGCTTCATCCACAGTGAGCGAACTTTGTGCTAAGCTTACAAATATTCCTAGCGACAGACAAGTGCTTATATTTGTGCCATTTACGTCTATTTCTGACGCTGTTAATGCTGCTAATAAATCCTTGCCCCTAGCCATTGGTGCACAAAATTTTTATCCTGCCAAAGATGGTGCATTTACGGGCGAAATCTCTCTTTCCATGTTGGCAGATGTTAACACTAGCTGGGTTTTGATTGGTCACTCAGAACGCAGGCATATTTTTGGTGAAAAGCTAGATTTTATTGAAAAAAAGGCAGTCTATGCCCTTGAAAATAAATTTAATGTTGTGTTTTGCATAGGTGAAACTTTAGAAGAGCGTGAAGCTGGCAAGTTGAAGGAAGTGTTAAAATCCCAGCTCGATTGCTTGTCACTATTACCAAGTGACACAAATCATATTAATTTTGCTGTGGCGTATGAGCCTGTTTGGGCCATTGGTACTGGCAAGGTGGCAGGACCTACTGAAATTTTAGAAGCACATGCCATTGTGCGTGAAATTCTTAAAGAAAAAATGCCCACGCAAGGTACTAATATTAAAATACTTTATGGTGGAAGTGTTAAACCTGACAACACTGCTGAAATAATAGGACTTGACAATGTGGACGGTGTACTGGTAGGAGGTGCATCTTTACAAGCTGAAAGTTTTGCCCAAATTGTTCAAGCATAAAACTTTTTGTGGGCATGGAGGTTTTTTGTGCAAACTCTTATTTTAACCCTGCATAGCATTGTATGCGTTTTACTTGTTATTCTTGTGCTCCTGCAAGCAGGGCGTGAAGGCATGGGCGTTATTTTTGGTGGTGGCGGCGGTTCTGTTTTTGGTAGCGGCGGCGCTGGTGGCATGCTATCAAAAATGACAGCATTTATGGCAGTTTTATTTTTATTTACCTGCCTAAGTTATACATATGTTACAAGCACACCACCTGCTGATGAATCCGTTATTTTTAACACTCCACTTGAGCAAGCTCCAGTGGATTCACCATCTGCTGCACCAGCAGCACAAGAAGGTGCTAACACTACCGCTGAGCCAAAGGCTAGCGAGGGTGCAGCTCCTGCACAGTAGTGAGTGGTATTAGGTAATTTTAGACATATGGCAAGCTACCCAGAGGGTGTTTGCACTGTTTTATTAACATTTCAAGGGGCTTAAATGCCCCTTTTTGTTTTTGACAAAGTTCATGCGCATTGTTAATTTTTGAACGTGCTGATTTTGTCAAAATTCTGCCTTGTAATTTTTAAAAGCGGTAAATTTTATGAGCAATGATTTTTCCAATAATCCTTTTGCAAGTTTGCAAAGCAAGGTTAAACCTAAGAATAATAAAGCTACGCAAAATATTAAAGCTCAATCTAAGCCAAAGGCAAAACTATTATCAAAGTCTAGCCCAATTTTAGAAAATACCCATGACATAGACGATGCTGAATTGTTTTTTCAAGCTGTACACAACACAACTCCTAGCAAAAAGCAAAGCAATAGGCTTACTCAGCTTGATGAACATGAAGACTTTGCTAAATTAAATGAAAGTAGGCAAAAAAATCATAAAAAATCCAAACAGAGCAAGGACAATTTGACAAATATGACAACTGAAAGTGTTAGGCAATCTTCCATGATGTCTGTAGCTCCCATGGATGACGAGCAAGCATTTTTTAAGGCCATGCAAGAAGTTGCACCATTAGCTGGTAAGGGGCGTGAAATTGTGCCAGAGATTGTCCCAGTACAGCCTGCATTTGACGCTAAACAAAATTATGAAAAGCTCATGGAGAGCAATGTGGAGTTTGCATTAGCTTTGAAGGGTGAATATTTAGAAGGGCATGTAGTTGGGCTTGACGAAGACACCATGAATGGCTTGCGCAGTGGTAGATACAGCCCTGAGGCCCATCTTGATTTGCACGGTTTAAATGCCATGCAGGCTTATCAAGCCTTGGTTAATTTTTTTCGCACCTCTTGGTACAAGGGGCTGCGAAATGTACTCGTTGTGCCAGGCAGGGGTAAAAATTCACTTAATGGCTACGGTGTGCTTAGGGATAAATTGCAAACATGGCTTACCCAAGAACCATTTAAGCGCGTTGTGTTGGCATTTTGTACAGCACGCCCTGTGGATGGTGGGCCAGGTAGTGTTTATGTGCTTTTACGAAAATATAAAAAGAAGGGTAAAATCCAATGGGAACGATTGCCCTCAGATCCTGATTTATTTTAAAAATCTTTTTCCTCCACAAATTATTAAAAGCAAATTAGTGGGTTTTACCCACTATTATTCGCTATTTTAGAGCATTAGAATAAACTCTTGATAAATTTTGTTTTTTATTATATGGTGTTTATAATGTGATGACAATTTTTTAAACCTTTAATTGATTTGGGAGGTCGCTTTGCCAGAAGATCGCGAAAATAAAATTAGTTGTAGTAACTTCACCAATGAAATGGAAGTTGCCCTTGAGGTAATTTCTGGTAAGTGGAAATGCACAATTTTATGGAATTTATATCTCGCTGAAAAAATTCGCTTTAATGAGTTTTTTAGAATTATTCCAGGCATTACACAAAAAATGCTTACTCAACAATTAAGAAAACTTGAAGAAAATAAATTGGTTAACCGTACTGTATACCCGTCAACTCCACCAACAGTTGAATATTCGTTAACAGAATTAGCCAAGGACGTTATCCCCATTTTAGAAAATTTAAATCAATGGGGAAAAAAAGTTATTCAGTCTTACAACAAATAATTCAGCCTCTAATTATTTGTAATCATCAAATATAACTTGCCTTTTTAGGGCACCAAAAAGTTACCTTCCCACCTTTTTGTTTTTACCAAACATTAAAGTGCCTTCTTGCGCATCTTTTTTTCTATGCATATATACCCCCTCAACGCAATTTGGCGAAAACAATTTACAAAGGATTTATGATGAAAAGATTTACTATTCCAAGAGATGTTTACTTTGGTGAAAATGCCCTTGACCACTTAAAAAACCTTACAGGCAAAAAAGCTATTCTTGTTATTGGCTCTGAAAGAATGGTTAAAGATGGCACCACAGCCCTTGTACAAGCTAATCTTAAAGAAGCTGGCATTGAAAGCACAATCTTTTGTGGTATTGAAGCAGATCCAAGTGTAGCAACTGTTAAACTTGGCGTTGCTGCCATGAATGAATATCAACCTGATATCATCATCGGTATCGGCGGTGGTTCACCCATTGACGCTGCTAAAGCCATGTGGATTTTCTATGAAAATCCTGATTTTACCTTTGAAGAAGCTGCAAAGCCTTTTAACCTACCTACACTTCGTAAAAAAGCTTATTTTGTGGCCATTACCACCACAAGCGGCACTGGCACTGAAGTAACAGCTTTCTCCATCATTACCGATGAAAAAACTGGCACTAAGTATCCTATTGCTGACTACAACATCACTCCAGACATTGCCATTGTTGACACAAACTTGGTAAAAAGCCTATCTCCACTACTTGTTGCTAACACTGGTATGGACGCAATCACTCACTCCTTCGAGGCTTATGTTTCTGTTGTTGCTAACCCCATTACAGATTCACTTGCAATGAAATCTATTGAAATGATTGTAGATAACGTTGTGGATTCTTATAATAATAAAGAAGAAGCTAGAAAAGAAATGCACCTTGCTCAATGCATGGCTGGTATGTCATTCTCCAACGCCATTCTAGGTATTGTACACTCCATGGCTCACAAAACTGGCAAAATCTTTGGTATTCCTCACGGTTGTGCCAATGCAATCTATTTGCCATTTGCTGTAAAATACAATGCTAAAGTTGCTGGTGAGCGTTATGCTCAAATAGCCAAATATCTTGGCCTTGCTGGCAATACCACTGAAGAGTTGGTTGACGCATTAGTTGCAAAACTAGTTGAGCTAAAAGCTAAAATGAACATGCCAAAAACCATGAAAGAATTTGGCGTGGATGAAAAAGCCTTCCTTGCTCAATTGGACGACATCTCAGCAGCAGCCGTTGCTGACCCATGCACCAGCACCAACCCAAGACCTATTGATAATGAAACCATGGCAAAACTATTCAAATGCGCTTACTATGGTGAAGAAGTAAACTTCTAAGTTTAAACAAAAGTTAAATGAAAACCCCGCAAGGTTGACCTTGCGGGGTTTTATAGTGTTGACAAAGTCAACACTACCGATAAATCAGTAATTCTGCCCGAAGGGTGCGAAGCATAGCCGTTAGGCGAACTTGTGAGCCTTACGGATA
>CAYJOP010000119.1:0-4785 GCA_964371835.1 uncultured Desulfovibrionaceae bacterium | reverse complement strand
GTGGCATCAGTAAGCCTTAATTCTTCATGATTTCTTGGGCCATCGCAAAAAACAACAAGATGACTCTCACTGGAACCCTCATTGGCAGCAAGTGCCGTGAGGGTTTTTTGCAAATGCTCTGGTCTGTTAAAAGCAAATAGCGCTATGGGAGCATGCGTCATTTATTCACCTGTAATACAAGATTTTATAAGACTGAGAGTTTTCTTCTTCCAAGTTTCAGGCATAAAATCCTCTTGTACTTTGTCTTTTCCAGCCTGGCCCATGGTTTTAGCATGTTCAGGATTGTCCAAAAGCTTGTATATTTTTTGTGCCATATTTTCCGCATCATGCATGGATTCAACATAGCCTGTAACCTCATGCACAACGGACTCTGGCAGGCCGCCTTGGTCAGACACTACACAAGGCAAACCGTAACTCATGGCTTCCAATACTGCAATGCCATGACTTTCGTATATACTTGGCTGAAAATAAATATCCGCATTGGAATAAATGGGCTTCATATCCAAAGCTGCGCCATAAAAATTTATATTTTCCATATCTTTAGTTTTTTGCTGCATTTCCATAAGCATGGGGCCATCGCCGTACCATGAAAACTTAGCTTCGGGTTTAAGCTCAAGGACTCGCTTGGCAACTTCTAACCAGAAAATAGGGTTTTTATAAGCAACCACATGACCTGCTGTCACAATTTGCGAAGCAAAGGAATTGCTTTTTTCCTCTCGCACGACTGCTGGAAAAGTGGTGCAATTATATATAACATCAGGAGTTTTTTTCCAAAATTTTGCCATTTGTTTGGCGGCATATTGTGACACGGTGGCTAGACGCCTTTTTGCTGAAAAACGCCACAAAACTGAGTGCAAATATAAGGGTTGCCACTTGCCAACTCTTGAAATGGCAGTATGTAAAATTTGCAATGAAGGTGTGGGGAGCAAAAACACTGAAAGCCATTGGCCAAAATTACTATTGCTTATTAATATTAAATCTGGTTTGTGTTTGAAAACAAATGGAAATAATGTCTTTACCTCATAAAAACCATTCAAAAAAGGATAAAAACTACATTTACTACGTTTGGGCAAAATGTGATATTCAAAATTATTTTTTTTGGCAAACAAGCTCAATGTAGCATCTTCGCTTGGCATTGCTATTAGCACAAAAAACTCTATTTTTTCTTCCTTAAGTACTTTAACCAAGGCTTCAAAATATGTACGAGCTCCTCCTTGCTTATCAATTTCAGCCACAAGCAAAATTTTCATATACCATATCCTAATATATATTTTTAATTTATTTTTTTCTAAAATCACAAACTGATTTATATGCATTCCAAATATTTTGCGTGAAGGCATATTTATCTTTTATTTTTTTAAGATATCTTCGTATAATCATTCTATGTAAATTAAAATAATAATTCGGAAACGAAAACATTTTTCGCAAGGAAACAAAGCTTAAACTATCTAGCAAATTATCGCGTTCAAGCTGATGTAATTCTTGAAATTTTTCATTTGAAGAAATACCATCAGCTTCCATATATGTTGTGAGAAAATTTAATATGTGCAATTGGTCTTCCTTTTTCCATGTACTAATTAACCATTTATAATCACTTACTATTTTATACTCAGCGCTAAATGAGAGAGCTAAAAGAGATTTTTTGCGAATAAATAAAGCAGGAAAAGGCAGAGGCATGAACTTAAAAAGATTATTAAAAGCTACTTTTGCGTTAATATTCTGATACTCTGTGCATTGGGCTCCAGCAGTAAAAATTAGCTCACCACAAGCAAATAATACATCTAAGGATAAGCCTTCTAAATTATTCTTTACTTTTTCAAGCACATCTGGTGCTGCAAGAAAATCATCAGCACCTAAAAATAGCACCCACTCACCAAGGCTATCACCCTCTCTAGCAATGGCTTTATTCCAAGCGTCATAAATACCTGTATCTTTAACACTTTCTAGAGATATGCAAATTTTATCTCTCCATTTTTCTATGATTTCAAGTGTTTTGTCGCCACTGGCTCCATCTTGACACAGCAATACAAAATCTTGGCAAGATTGCTCTTCCAAGGACTTTAAAAGACTGGGTAAAGCTTCTGATGCATTAAATGTTGCTGTAATTATAGAAAAAAAGGGCGGCACTATATATTTCCCTCGCATAAGGTTGAATGCATATAATATATAAATCAGCCAGTCTTTATAAAAGTATATGTTTCACTTAGCAAGATATTTTTCAAAGTTTTTAACACTTGACTATATATACTACTTATAGCAAAACTAATCTTCTTTGAATTTTAACTTAGGTTTTTTTGTGACAACATTAGATATACTAAAAAATACATACTCTATACTGCCAGCAAAAAATAAAAGATATCTTGTTTGGACTGCATTTATCATGCTAGTGGTGGGTTTTTTTGAAATTGCTCTAGCTGGTGTTATTTCGCTACTTGGCATAGCACTGTCTTCTCCAAATAGCCTTCAAAAAATTCCTATCATTGGTGATCTTTTCATTCAACTTGCCTCACAAAGCACTGCACATCCTGTGGTTACCATGCTTGTTGCTGTTTTATGTCTCGTAGCCATTGCTACCGTTTGTAAAAATTTTACCACAGCTTACATGACCTATAGACAATCCTACGTTTCAAATATGGTTGCTTGGGATATTGGCTTACATCTATTTAAAAAATACCTTTACGCGCCCTATATTTGGCATACACAGCAAAACCTTGGCGAACTTAATCAATATCTGGCTTGGCGAATATACATTTCTACATTCTGGGTGGCCACATTAGCAGCCCTAACTCAAATTAGCATAATGAGCCTTTTGTTGCTTAGTTCGTTTTTCATTGCCCCACTCCCCTCATTACTCTTATTTGGAGTGTGTGCCGCTATTGCCGTTTTAATTTTTAAGCTCACGCAAAAAAAAGTTCGTGATCTAGGAAATCAACAAGCAACTCTCACCGTTGAATCTGGAAAGGTTGTACACTATGCATTACAAGGTATGCGTGAAGTACACATATATAATCAGCGTGCTCCATTTTATAATGAGCATGCAAGCTATGTGGGCCCACTGACAGAAATTTCTGCAAAATTAAATACCTACCCATTTTTTCCACAGTGGATTCTTGAAAGTGTAGGACTTATACTTTTACTAGGCGCAGTGTTGCTCATGCAGGGGCAAGAAGAAAGTGTTGCCACTATTACTGGAACATTAACGCTTATGGCCGGTATTTCCTGGCGGTTGCTTCCAGCCATGAATAAATTTGTAAGCTCAACTTTACAAATGAAATCAAGCATTTCACCTACAATACAGTTGATTGAAATGTACTCCAATATTCCGCAAGAAAACTATAAACAACAAAGTATACCACTGACATCTTCCATCAAACTGAAAGGTATTGAATTTAACTACCCAAATTCAAATAAAAAGGCGCTCTCAAGTATAGATATAACCATCAACAAAGGTAGCATGCTTGGCCTTGTGGGGCTATCTGGTGCAGGCAAGAGCACACTTATTAGCTTACTAACCGGTCTTTTACCTCCAGATAATGGCACATTTTACATTGACAACACAGCAGTTACACCATGTCCAGGTTTTTTAAATATTGGCTATGTGCCTCAAGCACCGTATATAATGGATGCTTCACTGGCAGAAAATGTTGCCTTTTCCGATTGGGGAAAGGAAATTGATAAAGATCGCGTACTTGAGTGTTGTCGCATGGCAGCCATAACCTTTTTGGATGATTTATCAGAAGGTATAAACACAAGGCTTGGCGACCGTGGTGTTCGCTTGTCTGGTGGTCAAATTCAAAGGGTTGCCATTGCTAGAGCTTTATATAATAAGCCAGATATTTTATTATTTGATGAAGCAACGTCAGCCCTTGATGGCGCAGCAGAAGCTGCAATACAAAAGACAATTTTAAGCTTGCGTGATAATTTGACTATAGTTATAGTGGCCCACCGCTTAAGCACCGTAGAAGGTTGTGATAAAATTTATTGGCTTCACGAAGGCAAGGTTAAGTCCGTGAAAAATGACGAACAGGCTTTAGAAGAATACAAAAAGTTTTTAGATGAACAAAGCGACATACAAAATTAATCTATAACAGCTTAATTATAAATGACTTATCGGTCAACACAAAACAATACCACTTACTGTGCGGAAGCTTTTAGCATTAATACTACCCATAATGCTCAACTTTTTTACATTATCCACGACAAATATTTTATCAGAAAGAAATGCCATGACAATTTTAAGTTATAAATTCACTCACTTTAAGAAGAACCTACAAAATTCTATAAAAATGAACTGTTACACTACAAATTTCTAGCATTTTAAGGAGATATAATCTTGCTTACTTATCTAAAACAGTCTTTAATTAAACAGTATTTGCAGTATCAACGCAAGAGAGATACAAATATTACTCACACGCTTAATTATATAACTGATTATATAGAAAAAAAACCTGGACATGAGGTCCCAGCTCTAGCTTTCGCTTATGATATTATTTCAAAGCAAAAAGATCAAAGCCGCTATGCATTATATCAAAATCGTTTTTTTGATTTTAACATCAAAGATGGCGATAAAGTTCTTGATATTGGTTCTGGTCATATACCATTTCCTTTTGCAACTGTACTTGCCGATTTAGCCTTAACAGACCACAATATTGGGCGAGCTGGAATTCCTTTCAAATACGTTGACGACAAACCTGTTTATGAGTGCAGTGTTGAAAAAACACCTTTTAAAGACAAGGAATTTGACTTTGTTTATTGTTCGCATGTACTAGAACATGTTGACAATCC
>CAYJOP010000118.1:0-4800 GCA_964371835.1 uncultured Desulfovibrionaceae bacterium | reverse complement strand
ATAATTAGTCGATGCTGAACAACACGCTTTAGCGTGCTGTTCAGAGAGGCACGTTGCCTTCAAATACCCCTTTGGGGACGCCAGAAGTGAATTCTGGCTTATTTTACGGCACGCGAAATTTTTCTTACAGAAAAATTTCGGTAGTCGGCACTAAGAAACAGTATTTTGGCAGCATAAAATGCCAGAAAGTTGTATTTTATACGCTTGTTTCTGGCATTTTTATTTGCTCATTTTTAGTTAAAAATGATTTGTTTTCGTTGTATTATGTGTTTTTTCAGTGCCGACTAATTAATATAGCAAAAGCATGGAATACTTTCCATGCTTTTTTTGATAACGACCACTTTGCGGGCTTTTGTGCCGCTTAAAACAGTATAGCTGTTTTAGGCGGCACAAAAATTAAGAGCTTAAGGTGCAAGTCAATTGCACTTACTCATGATTTTAGTGCTCACTTTGCCAGCACTATAAATCATGAAATGCTTCCCTTTCTTTTATCAAATTACTAGCACCTTTTGCCATTTCAAGACCAGTAAAGCAAATATCTTTACTTAAGTTGGCTCAAAAATCCAACCCTAATAATTATCAAACTCCTAACGCTAGATTGATTAATTTTAACTTTGAGTATTTATGTGAGTTAAATTTCATACACTTATATCCTTAAGCATCATTCACATATTCCACATATTGCTTATCTGTACCCATAATATGCTTAATAAGCCATTCTTTTAAAAATTCTAATAATTTCATGCTAAGCACAGCATTGCCTGCCCCAAACTGTGTTTTGAAGTCCTGAAGTTTAGCCACAAATTTTTTATGCACTTCTTTATGTGCATCTACATCTGGATAATCTGTGGACCCAAAAATAATTTCTTCTTCTTGAAAGTGGGTCACAGTATACTCCGCAAGTGCATCAAGTAATTTGATTAAAACTTCTTCGCTAGCCCCATTTTGCATGGCCTCATAAAGCTCATTAATATAATCACATAGAGCTTTATGTTGAATATCAATGGGTTCAATACCAAGGGCTAGCTTGTCAGTCCAAGTAATCAAAGTATCCGCAGTGCTTGCACCTTCTAAGTCCCCAGAATCTAAAGCATGTACTATAATGTCTATTTCATCCACACTGCTAGAAAAGCTCACCAATGAGCTCATAAATTTACGCATTTGCTCGGTTGTACTTGCAGAAACACCCTGCACCACCTCCAGAGCTTCGTTGACCTTATGACTTGTGTCATATTGAGCTTTGGCAGTTGTTGCAATGTCACTTAATTGTACGGCACTCTCATCCATGCCTTGCACAATTTCTTGCATAAAAGTTCCTGCATGCGTGGCCTTTTGAGCACTTTCCACTGTATATTCAACTGCTTTTGAAACAGCCTCCATATTTCGATTAGTCTCTTGTTGAATGCTTTTAACGGCTTCTTCCACTTCCTTGGTGGCAAGTATGGTTTTTTCTGCAAGCTTTCTTACTTCATCAGCAACAACGGCAAATCCGCGCCCAGCATCGCCAGCTCTTGCGGCCTCAATGGCAGCATTTAGTGCTAGTAAATTAGTTTGGTCAGCCACATCATTAATAACACCCATAACCTTGCCAATATCAAGAGTTTTTTCCACAAGCGTTGCCATGGTTTCACGCAAGCTAAGCACAGTTTCTTTAACAAGCTCAATACCAACCACAGCTTCTTTAACATTGTCTGCACCAACTTGAGCTTTTTGTCTTGAATTTTCTGCACCTTGTGAAGCTTCATTGACCTTAACACTAGAGTTTTCGGCATGTTCCACCATCAATTTCATGGCTTCGTAGGTTTCATCAAGTCTTGTAAGCTGCGACCCCATGCCTTTATCCACCTCACCTATAACATGTGTAAATTCGCGCACACCGTGGGTCAGTTTTTTTGTTACATTGGCAGCTTTATGAGCAATTTTCTGCATCTCCTCAAGGATTTTTTCTTGGTCAGCTTTGTGCTGTCCATTTTCTTCTAAAGTTGCAAGAACCTCTTCATGTTTTCCATTAAGTATATTTAACTTTTCTTGCAAATTAAAATGTTGACCTTGCCATTCCAAGCCTAAATCCAGCACGGCCTTATAAACCTCATCATTGCTTACGGCAGTGGGCATTTGCTCAGTAATATCTTTTGGAATTAAGTTTAACAATTCAGCAGTTTCTGTACCGCGCTTTGAAGCACATTTTATTGATGAAATTATACCAATAAGTCCAAAACCAGCGCTGCATGCTATTAGTCCATAGCCCCAAACAGTATTATATTCCGTAAGCACTGATATACAAACAACTGCAATTAAAGTACAAAACACAACAAAATGACTTATGATTATTTTCATTTTTTCTCCAAATAAGCAGATATTGTCTTATAAAATCGGTATTTTTTGTAAAAAATATACACTAATACAGAATATATTTTATATTATGCTTCTAATTCAATGATTTTGGTCAAATAAACTTGCTAAGTTATTCAAGATATTTTATATTCAAGAAAGCACATTGTCCACTACTTAGAATTTATTTATAATTGGAGCAATCATGAAAGTCCTTGATTTACGCACACTACCCTGCCCACAACCAGTCATACAATGTAGAAAAGTTATTACTGAAGAAAATATTTCTAATTTACAGATATTTGTGGACAACGAAGCGGCGGTTGAAAATGTAACCCGCTACCTTGAGCAACAAGGATTTAACGTACAAAGCACAAATAAGGACAATGACTTTTGCATAAATGCAAGCAAAGATGGAAGTGCCTTGCCAAGCGAAAATATTGTAGTCACCAAGGATACTGACGATGAAAATATACTTATTTTCATTACCACAGAAACATTGGGGCGCGGAGATGACGAACTTGGACATAAACTTATGGCCACTTTTTTAAGCACATTACCTGAGCTTGGGCCAAGTCTTTGGCGGATCATACTTTTGAATGGTGGAGTGAAGCTTGCAGCCCTTGCTGGCAACAGCCTTGAAAGCCTGAAAAAAATTGAAAAGGCAGGTGTAAAAATTATGGTTTGCGGAACTTGCCTTGCCCATTATGAACTGACAGAGCAAAAACAAGTGGGTGAAACCTCAAATATGCTTGATATTGTAACAAGTTTAGAGCTTGCTGACAAAGTAATTAGACCCTAACTAATCCAAAGTACGCTCTTTAATTTTATTTTCTTCTTTGGGCTTTGCTACTGGTGGACTTGTAACTGGCCTTAAGCCTGGCACAACATCCTCAACTTGTGCTGAACTCTTAGTTGTACTCTCACTCAAATAAAGACGACCAAAAGGGCCCATGTCATCATACACTGCCACAACTTTGCCCCTTAACATGCCCACAGGTGCAGGATTGGCTATGGTAACATAATAAATACGGGGTATTGCCCCACGAGTGTTTAATAATTTGCAGGCCACAATCCAATCTTTTTGTCCATCTCCATCCCAATCCGTTATGGCAACCATGTCCACATCCAAACGACGTTCAAGATTGAAATTGTTTTTCTTTTTTTTGCCTTCTTTTTTAACGGTTACAATACTAAATCCATCTTTGCGCTTAACCACACTATTTTCTTTAGAATTAGCAGAAACAATATTTGCAAAAGAACCAGTTTTATCACTAATTACAGTTTCACTAAAAACAAAGTTAGCCAGAAGGCGTTCATACAATATATTGCCATAGGCTTGGGGTTTTTCTTCCCACACCCCAGCCACATAATTTCTAGAACTATCTAAAATATCACGATTTATAAGCTCATTGGGCATATGATCAGCCATTAGCTTAAATTGATGAGGTTGAATAATTTCCACTTGACGGCCACAAGCAGGCAACAGTAAACAAACAACAAGCAATAAACTAAAACAACTAATTCTATACACAATCATTTTCCTATGCCACAGGATAACGCCCACAGCAAAAATCACCTTCTGGACAAAGCTTGGTGCGCTCGCAAGGAGCTCCAGCCTTGGCAAACACCTCTGGTAAAATTTCTCGACATATTTTTAACATTTCATTGGCAACAATTCTAATTTCCCACTGTGCTCTTGTACAACAGCGATGTGCAAAAAAATTGAGTAAGCCTCTGCAATTCATGCTCACAACAATGCGTGTTTCTGCTGCTTGTGGTAATACAAAGCGAGCATCCTCATTGGCTTTTGACTCACGCCCATCGGCCTTTAGTAAATCATGTATTTCCTTATACGCTGAGCCGACTTCCTGCATAAAGGCTTCAAAGCGTGCAAGGGCCGCAGCATTTTTGGCAATGGCTGGAGGTACAATGTAATTACATTGTGAACCATCAACATAACGCTGGCTTTGCTGTGAATATGAAGCAATGCGATGTCTAACTAACTGATGCGTAAGTGCACGAGAAATACCCTCAATAGCAAAACTGAAGCTAACATGCTCAATGGTGCTATCATGCCCAGATGCCACAACTTTTTGCACAAGCGTTGCTTGCTTTTGCTTATCAATTTTATTATTTTGCAAATCGTCCCACATATCTCCTACAAAACCTGCATGATAACATTGACGACATGCTGCATAAATTAAGGCCAGTGGCTCTGGAGTGTGAGTTAATAATGTAACTTTGGGCTTTACTGCTGGCATATTCCTACCCTTACAATCTAAAAAATATATTCACAATATCATTGTTAAAAAAAACACATTATTTTAACTTGTAATTACTTCTACTTAAACATAATTTAATTATATAGTAAAGTCAAAACAAAAATCAGTTCTTTTGATACTGATTGTATAACGCTTGGTCGCATGTCCTATGCGACACAAGCTATCGCAAGCGTCGTCTGCACAT
>CAYJOP010000117.1:0-4969 GCA_964371835.1 uncultured Desulfovibrionaceae bacterium | reverse complement strand
GGCAGATCATTACATATGAATGCTCAATAGTATGCTTCTATGTCAGTTTATGAAGAATGTATCTATTTTAATGTTAAAATTAAAAGCATTTTGCATTACATTAAATTATTTTGCACCATATTTTCTGAGTAGTTCGCTAATACCTTCGTTTGTATTTTTCTCAGCAAGAATGAGTGCGGTAGTTCCGTTGTTCGTTTTTATATCAGGATTTGCACCATTTTGAAGCAATATTTCTACAACTTGTTTTGGTTGAGTGCTAGCTGCAAGCAACAGGGCTGTTTCACCAGCATTGTTTTGCAGGTCAATGTTTAATGAATTTTTGAGTAATATTCTCATGCAGTTTATACGACCCTTTTTTACCGCATGCATTAAGGAGGTTGTGCCATTTTTGTCTACATCATCGATTCTTGCCCCATGTTCTAATAATAATTTCACAATATCTGCATGCCCAAAGGAAGCGGCAAGCATGAGGGCCGTTGCATTAAAAGCATAATCTCTAATATGAACATCTGCTCCATTATTAAGTAATATTTCAGCAGGTTTAGTATAACCACGGTTAGCAGCATACATTAATGCAGAACCCCCCTCATCACTTCTTGAATTAATGTCTGCTTTATTATCTAGTAATAACTGAATAATTTCTACTTGTTCATGGCGTACTGCATATATAAGTGCCGTCCATTTATCTTCACCTGCAATATTCACATCTGCATTATTCTCAAGCAAAATTTTAGCTATATTATTATGCTTATTCACTATAGAGCGTATGAGTGCAGTTGCGCCTTCATTATCTATATTGTTAATATCAACTTTATTATCTATCAAAAGTTGAATGGATTTTTCATTTCCAACGCGAGAAGCAATGCCAAGAGCTGTTTGTTGTTCATTATCCTTAGCATTGATGTCTGCACCACTGGCTAATAATTTTTCAATGCTTTCATTGTGCCCATTGGCAGTGGCAAACATTAACGCATTAATTCCATCATTATTTTTAAGATGAACATCTGAGCCATTGGCAAGCAATATATCAATGGCCTTATTGTAACCTTTGGATGATGCTGTCATAAGGGCAGTCCAACCATCAATATCTCTAGCGTGAACGTCAGCACCTTTATCCAATAATAGTTGTATGGCATCATCATGCCCATAAAATGTTGCAGCTTTAAGTGCTGTCCACTCATCAATGTCTTTATGAAAAACACTAGCTCCCTCTTTGAGCAATATTTTCATATTTTCAATATCGCCTTCTTTTGCGGCTTCAACTAATTTATGTCCAAGCACACAATCTGTGCATGTATTATTTTCACATGAGCAACATGCAAAAATGACTACCATTAAAAACACTAACTTTACTAATTTTTTCATGTGAACCTCATTTTTCGTAAGTTTGTACTTTAAATGATGACATATCAGAACAATATAATCAAGAAAGAACAAATTTATTATTCATATAGATCTCAAATCATACATGCTAATGTCTCTGTTAATTGGCACCTGTTTAACTTGGGCTTTGTATATTTTTTTGAATTTGTTTTATAAACTCAACTTGTCGCAATTTTACACCCGATTCGTAAGCCAAACCACTTTTAATAATAAATTATGTCGCTTCAAAATTTTTTATATTCAATGGCTCAAGTACACATTCAGCACCTATTTTTTCTTTTGACCATTAAAAAGCTAAATGAGACTTATTGCGAATGGCTTTCAATATTTTACCAAACATATTGTATGCTTATTTGTTTCTCTAGGGTTTATATGGGTGGATTTAACTATTTTGATTGACCTTGTCAAAAATCAATGATAATGAATATTAAAATCATATATTAACATGAAAAACCATAAGATATTATTTTATTATGGAAAAATTTTTTATTTTAACTATTGCATTTAATTGTATTTTAGATTATTTTTCAGACACAATCAATTTTGATAAAGTTCGGCGTTGCCGACAGGAGGAAACATGAACGGATTTTTTAAGTTTGCATTGGTATTTTTAGGTGGTGTTATTGTTGGTGCAGCTGGTGCAACTGCTGCTTCACGTCAAGAAGGCGTGCGACCATTGGCTGCTGGCCTTATTAGTCGCGGTATGGAAGTAAAAGACGCGTTTATGGGCAAGGTTGAAACCTTAAAGGAAAATGTTGAAGACCTCGTGGCCGAAGCGCAAACTTCCGCTGACAAACGCAAAGAGCAAAAAGAAAAAGCTTAGTAGTATACATATTATTATGCACTTATGTATTGTTCACGAAGTCATAGGCAGCAGCGGGCGTTTGCGCCTACGTGCAGAGCATGCTTTAAGCAAGCGTAGTATTAAAAAAATACAAAACGCGCTTGAGCCTTTAGCTGGCGTTATTGACTTACAAATTAACGCAAGGTCTGGCAGTGTTTTATTTTATTATGACAATTTGCAAGACCGTGGCAATGCCCTTGATGCATTAGGTATTCAGGATGCTCCCATACCCAAAAATGTCTCGCTTGCACCAATTTCGCGTGGTGTTGCAGCGGTTGCGTCTAGTATGGGGGCAAAACTTTTTATTTGGCCATTGTTTCGTTTTGTGGTTTTACGCCCCCTTATGCCCATGACTTTGCGCGCCTTTAGTTCTGTACAAAGGGCCATCCCCTATTTACTTGAAGGCGTAAAATCTTTGCTGCGTGGCAAGCTAAATGTTGACGTTCTTGATGCAACATCCATTGCCATATCATTATTTAGACGAGATTTTCGTACCGTTAGTATACTTACATTCTTGCTTAGTATGGGTACAGCCCTTGAAGAATGGACAAGGCAAACATCTCGTGCAAGCCTTACCCAAAGCCTAAGCCTTGATATTGATGCAATTTGGGTTTTGCGTGACAATGAAGAAGTGCGCATTCCGCTTGAAGAGCTGACTCTTGATGATATTGTAATTGTGCGTTCTGGTAGTGTTATTGTTGTGGATGGTGTTGTGGAAGATGGTGAAGCTATAGTTAATCAAGCCTCCATGACTGGTGAGCCTGAGGGTGTTTTCCGTAAAATGGGCGGTACTGTTTTTGCTGGTACAATTGTTGAGGATGGAACATTATTTATACGCCCAACGCACATTGGCACTGAAACACGCTTACAAAAAATTGTTGAATTTATAGAACAGTCTCAGCATTTAAAAGCCTCTATTGAAGGTAGGGCCATGCGTATTGCAGATTTAGCAGTGCCATTTACCTTCTTGCTTGCGGGTCTTGTGTGGCTAATCACTCGCAATCCACTTCGTGCTGCATCTGTGCTTCTTGTGGATTATTCTTGTGCTTTGCGCCTTGCAACTCCGCTGGCAATTTTAGCTGCCATGCGTGAGGGTGCAAGCCGAGGTGTACTTATTAAAGGCGGAGTTTTCTTGGAAGGCCTCGCTCAAGCAGATACAGTTGTATTTGATAAAACTGGCACTTTGACTCAAGCCAAACCTCGTGTGGCTAAGGTTGTGGCACATGGCGAGCTTTCAGAAAAAGAAATTTTACGACTAGCCGCTTGCCTTGAGGAGCACTTCCCACATCCTGTGGCGCGTGCAGTTGTGCAAAAAGCAGATGATGAAGGCTTAAAACACAGGGAAGAGCATAACGAAGTTGAATATATTGTGGCTCACGGCATTGCTAGCCGTTGGCGCGAAAAGCGTGTATTACTTGGCAGTAGACATTATATTTGTGAAGATGAAAATATTTTTCTTGAACCACTGGAAGAAAAGGCCAATGAGCTTCTTTCACAAGGTTATTCTTTGCTTTACTTGGCCATTGATGCAAAGATTGCTGGTATTATTGCCATTGAGGATACTTTGCGTGAAGAAGCGACGGATGTTATCCAAGCTCTTTACGAGAGTGGCATTAAACGTGTTATCATGATTACTGGCGATGAAAGACGCTCCGCAGAAAATATTGCAAAAAAACTCGGCATTACAGAATATTACGCAAAAATCTTGCCTGTAAACAAAGCAGAAATAATTAGCAAAATTCAAGCTGAAGGTGCTAAGGTTATTATGGTTGGTGATGGCATGAACGATGCTCCAGCATTATCACTGGCCAATGTTGGTGTTAGCTTGCGTGATGGCACAGACTTTGCCCAAGAAGTGGCAGATGTTGTGCTTACACAAAGCTCGCTTGAGGGTTTAATTGTTGCAAGAAAACTTGGGCAAGGGGTGCTTGGACGCATTAAATCAAACTTCGCTTGGAATATTGGTTTAAACTCAGCCTATTTAGGTTTAAGTCTTTTTGGCGCAATTACGCCTACTATTTCAGCTGTTTTACATAATGCAACCACAGTTGGAGTAACAGCCAATGCCATGCGACCTTTAGTACCCGTTAATCAATCTTTAACCCCTCTTGTGGAGAATAAGCATGATTGAGAACTACATAACATCGTTTGTGGAAGGTAGAGTACGCCTGCGCCATCCAATTTTTAAGGATGAACAAATTTTTAATCAAGTACAAGAATTCTTACAAAACATCCCTGGGGTTGAGTCCATAAAACACAGTGCCAATGCTGGTTCTATTTTACTTGAATATGATGCAGATGCCTTAGATAAAAACACTTTACTTGAACTGTTAAAACAAGGTGAGCAAATGCTGGATTTTAGTGCATTTGAAGCCGCAAAACCATGTACTCCAGTTAACTGCTGCATACGCGATTATGTTAGCAATATGAGCACAAGAGATAAACGCAAAGTTTTTAATCGAACCATGGCTGCATCTCTTGGGGTAACTGCCATAGCCATTGGCCTTGGCAATAAGCGAATTCATGTGTTGGCTGGCAGTTTATTTTTAGCCCTTTCTGCATGGCATATTAAACGCATGCATAAATCATTAAAATAATAATTTTACTCCATATAAAATCCGCCACTTGGCGGTTCATTCCCCACTAAGTTGAGTTTAATAAAAAAACCTCCTTTTACAGGAGGTTTTTTCAGAGTGTTGACAAAGTCAGCACGACCGATAAATCAAGCGTAGGTGCAATTCA
>CAYJOP010000116.1:0-5078 GCA_964371835.1 uncultured Desulfovibrionaceae bacterium | reverse complement strand
AGCCCCATCAGAAGATGGGGCTTTTTTTTATTTTTTTGACTGTTAGTTATGGACGACTTGCAATGCTAGGGTGGAGAGCTGCGTTTATGCAAGAGTATTAATTAAAAATAACTCTTATATAAGCAATACCCTTCATCCTGTCATTGCGAGCCGCCCCGAGGAACGAGGGGTAAGCGTGGCAGCCACCCAAAAGGCGGCGAAGCCGTTTACGTTAGGTTAGCCTGCGGACCTCATGCAAATGGACAGCAAAGCATCCATGCCTTTTATAACAAAAAAAAGCCGCTCCATTACTGGAACGGCTTTAATTTTAAGCTAAGTAAATCCTAAAGTGGTTGTAAAACAAATACACCCTTGTCGTTTACTTTATATGTACGGTAGAACTCACCAACACGGTCACCCTTTGCATTAAAGCCGATATCGCCAGTGAAACCAGGAACGCCTTTAAGAGTTGGTAAAAATGCCATCATGTCCTTAGAAGTTTTCTTTCCAGCTTCAAGAGCTTTGTGAATAGCAGTAAATGCGTCACCTGCTAGAACTGCATAAACAGAAATAGGCACAGTGTTGTATTTAGCTTTGTATTCTTTTAAGAAATTATCAGCTTCTTTGGAGTCCAAATCTTGTGGCAATGGTGGGCTTATGAAGAAGAAACCTTCAGCAGCTTTGGTGCCAGCGATTTTTACAAGGTCAAGGTGGTTAGCTGCGTCGCCGCCCATTAAAGGAACGTCAAAGCCCATTTCGGATTTTTGACGAAGTAGCAAACCAGCTTCAGGATAGTAGCCTGTGAAGAATATTACGTCAGGCTTTGCTGATCTTAGTTTGGTTAGAATAGCATTGTAGTCACGCTCGCCTGGGCTTAGCGCGTCATAGAAAACAACATTTGTACCTTCTTTATCAAGAATAGCCTTGGTTTCTTCAGCAAGGCCCTTAGCGTAAGAGGAGTTGTCGTGTAAAAGAGCAACGGATTTGAAGCCACCCTTTTTAATTGCAGCAGCAGCGGAGATGCCTTGAGCATCGTCACGAGGGCATGTGCGGAAAAAGTTCTTATAACCCTTCTCGGTTAGACGAACAGAAGTAGAACCAGTAGCAATTTGTACTATTTCAGCTTCGTTAAGAATATTTTGAGAAGCTTCGGTTACTGCAGAACCGTAAGTGCCAATAATGGCAATAACACCAGAAGAAGCAAGCTTTTGAGCTGCAAGAGCGGCAGAGCGTGGATCGCCTGCGTCGTCTTCAACAATTAGCTTAATGGTATCGCCGTTGACACCACCTTTTTTGTTAACTTCTTCAACCATCATACTAACAACATTTTTCATGTCTTGGCCTTCAGAAGCCCACTTACCGGTAAGAGGACACATAAGGCCGATCTTGATTTCTGCGGCAAAGGCAACTGTGCTGCACAATACAGTCATTGCCAATACGCATAGAAGAGCTGAAAACTTTTTCATCATTCCTCCAAAACATCATAAAAGTTAAACAATTTAGGAAACCAAACATTAGTATGCCACAATTGTATACAAAAAGGAAGTTTTTTTTGTGTAATATTTATACCCTTACATTGTTTTGATTTTACAGCATAAAATGAATAAAAAAACCCCCTGCTAAGCAGAGGGTAAAGAAAAATCATATTTAATTTACAAAATAAATTGACATCTATTTCCTAATTTTTTTACCAGATCGTGGACCAGCTAGGCAACCAGAACGAGCTGCAATAAGCTCTGCAACTATAGCTATGCCAATTTCCGCTGGATTTGTTGCTCCAATGGGTAAGCCCACGGGGCAACAAATGCATGCAAGTTCGGCAGCAGGAATGCCATCTTGACGCAAAGATTTAAAAAGCTGGTCTTTTTTCTGTTCTGTGCCTTGTACGCCAATGTAGCGAGCATTACTGTGCAAAACGTGACGCAGCACCATTAAATCAAGCTCTACATTTTGAGTTGCAACCACAAGAAAATGATTTGCAGTAATGGTATATCTGCTTTCAATTTCAGCAAAACTTTTACAAAGTGTTACTTGCCTTGCCGTTGGAAAACGCTCAAAAGTAGCGTAATCATCACGAATGTCTAGTACATCAACAACAAATCCAGCATAGCGAGCAAGGCGAGCTATCTCTTGAGCAGTGTCTCCTGCCCCTATTAACAAGATAACATCCTTCTCCATATGGTCAGGCACAAACTCTCCACCCTCAATGGCTAATGGATCAGGCTCATGATAAAATTTGTCTTCATGAGTATCTTCTGGTTTTAGTGAAAGAGGTTTGTCTGATTTGTCTTGCATAAAAGAGCCTTTTTAATCTGAAAATTCAGATGGTTGTGGGTTCCAGTCTGCCACCAAATTGTCAAAAGCTGTGTAGCGTGAAGTAAAGAGTAGTTCAGCTGTGCCTACTGGTCCATTGCGCTGCTTACCAATAATAATTTCTGCCACACCTTGCGGTGGTCTTTCAGAAGGTTTTGTAAATTTATAAACATCTTCACGGTATACAAACATGATAACGTCAGCATCTTGCTCAATGGCGCCAGATTCACGCAAATCTGAAAGCATGGGGCGCTTATCGCTACGTTCCTCAGATTTTCGGTTTAGCTGTGAAAGGGCCACCACAGGAATTTGCATTTCCTTGGCTAGTCCCTTTAAAGAGCGTGATATTTCAGATATTTCTAGTTCACGAGAATCAATGCGTCTGCCTGCACGCATTAGTTGTAAGTAGTCAACAACCACCAAGCCCACACCTTTTTCAGCTTTTAGGCGACGTGTTCTGGCTCTGAGTTCAAGTGTGCTAAGGGCTGGCGTATCATCAATATATATAGGCGCATTTGCAATGACGTCTGATGCCATATGTAAATTTGCCCAGTCTTTATCGGTAAGCATAAAGGGGCGACGCAAAAGTGAAGCATCAACCTTAGCTTGAACAGCAAGCATACGTTGCATCAGCTGCTCTTTGGGCATTTCTAATGAATAAACAGCCACTGGAATATTTTTATGAATGGCAGCATTTAGGGCCATGCACATGGCAAAAGCTGTCTTACCCATGGAGGGGCGAGCTGCAAGGATGATTAAGTCTGAAGGCTGTAAGCCAGCTGTCATCTTATCTAAAGCTGTGAAACCAGTGGCAACTCCAGTTATGCTTTCTCGGCTTTCTGAAAGCCTTTCTAAATTTGCAAAAACTTGATCAATAAGTTCTTTTGTGCCTGTAAAGTCCTTACCCATTGTGCGTTCTGAAATGGAAAATACAGCTTGCTCTGACTCATCAAGCAAGGTGCCCACATCACGAGTTGCATCATAACAATTACCTATAATATTAGAACATGCATCAATAAGCCCACGTTGCAAAGATTTATCTCGTACAATGGTTGCATAATGTTCTGCGTTGGCACCACTAACCACAACTTGGGTTAATTCACTAAGATATACTGAACCTCCAACGCTTTCTATTTGATTATGATCTTTAAGATATTCTGCAACAGAAGGGAGTTCAATGGGTTTTGAACTTCTATAAAGGCTTAAAAATGCAGCGTAAATAAGCGTATGCGCTGGAAGGTAAAAATCCTTTTCTTGCAAAGTGTCCACAATGCTATGCATAAGGTCAGGGCGCATAATTATACCAGCAAGCACTGCTTGCTCAGCCTCAACGCTATGGGGTGGAACTTTTTTTAATAAGGACTCATTGGCACGGTCCTCAGCGGATTTTCGGATGACAGGGTTTTGCTTATTGGCAAAGTCACCGCCCTCAGCATAGCCAAGGGCGGTGGAATTGGAATTATTCGGCTGGTTGCTCGACATCTTCGGCTTCCTGTGTATTTTCAGCAGGAGCTTCTACATCGGCAGGAGTAGCAACGTCATCTTCTTCATAGTGACGTTCTTCACTCACAACTTTAACAAGCACATTGGCCATAACGTCAGCAAATAGACGCACACGCACATTGTGCTCGCCAAGGGCGCGAATGGGCGCATCAAGTAGTATGCGACGGCGGTCAATTTCAACACCAAGTTCTGCAAAGGTATCACCAATTAAGGTAGATGTAACAGAACCATAGAGCTTGTCATTTTCACCGACACGCATTTTAATAATAACGTCAAGTGCTTCAAGCTTAGCACAAACGGATTGGGCTTCACTGCGCATGGTGTCCATTTTAGCTTCAAGTTTTTTACGCTCAAGTTCAAATACTTTTAAGTTGGCTGGGCTTGCAACCATAGCCATGCCTTGGGGCAAGAGGAAGTTACGACCATAACCAGCCTTAACTTCAACAACATCACCAACTTTACCTAAATTTTCAACATCTGCACGGAGAATGACTTTCATATTAACATCCCCCTATATTAAGCTTTTTTTCTTCACGTTGCTGTCATGTGTAGCTGTGTAAATTAAAAGAGCCATTTGACGGGCACGCTTAATTTCACGAGTAAGCAAACGCTGATGTTGGGCACAAGTGCCAGTAATGCGACGTGCAATAATCTTACCACGCTCGGTAACAAAATCGCGTAATACGTCAACACGCTTATAGTTTAACGGTAGTTCTTTATCAGCACAAAAGCGGCAGAACTTGCGGCGAGGTGCAAATTTTTTCTTAAAAGCCATCTATGCAACCTCCTCAGCCACTTCATCGGCCAATTTTACTGTAACGAATTTGTAAATACCATCGGTAATGCGGATATTACGCTCAAGTTCTGCAATGGCAGTGGGTGGAGCTAAATATTCAAGACGCACATAATAACCACGCATGTGCTTTTGCACTGGATATGCAAGGTCACGCATTCCCCAAACGTCGGGGGTAACTTCTTTTCCGCCTTCACGCTCAATAATTCCGCTAAGGTTTGCAATAATGCCTTCACGAACTTCTGAGGTGAGCTCTGGCGAAAGTAGAAGTAATGTTTCAAACTTTCTCATTGTCTCACTCCTTGTGGACTTTTTGGGTTAAACCCAGTTGGCCCGCGCACATTGCACGAGCAAGGAACGAATGTCTATACACTTGGCTGTGGCCAGTGTCAATGCTTTTTTGAGGGGAAATCTGTTAAAAAATATACTTGGCGGATGTTAATTTTTAAAGTCTTAAAGACCACTGGTGAGGTGTTTTTTATTATGTAGT
>CAYJOP010000115.1:0-5549 GCA_964371835.1 uncultured Desulfovibrionaceae bacterium | reverse complement strand
TTCTCGTGACAATCCATGCCTTTAAAATTTGATATCTTCTATAAACTTTTACAAATTAGAATGCCGTGATAGATATTTGGCGAAGTGCACTTTTTTTGTGTGATGATATAAGTAGCCGCTCAAAAAGGTAGTACAGGGGTAGTACAAAATAAGATAGTGCAACAAAAAAGGACTCACGTATTAAACGTAAGCCCTTTTTTAATAAAGTCATTTAATGGCGCGCCCGGGAGGAGTCGAACCCCCGACCAAGAGCTTAGAAGGCTCCTGCTCTATCCAACTGAGCTACGGGCGCATGAGGAATGAGCACAATATACTTTCAACATACTT
Organism: uncultured Desulfovibrionaceae bacterium; assembly: GCA_964371835.1. GTDB lineage: Bacteria > Desulfobacterota > Desulfovibrionia > Desulfovibrionales > Desulfovibrionaceae > CAYJAD01. Next base: position 5,222 of record CAYJOP010000115.1, on the reverse strand, counting down.
TGGTCAAGTGTCATCTTGAAATATAATATCTTGATATAATTAAATTAAAAAAATAGTTTTTTTAAAAAATAACTTTATTTCTTGCCTAAGCTAAATATTTAGACTAATATGTCGACTGAGTTGGCAATATTTTATGAAATATGTTTACAACATTACTGTTTTGTTGTGATTTCATGTTGCCAATTTAATTAACCTTGCATTTGAGGAGAATTTTCATGAAACGTTTATTAGTTCTTTCATTGGCAGCTACTTTAGTGCTAGCTTCCTCAGTGGCTTTTGCCGCAACCAAACATCTTACCATGGGTACTGGTGGTACTGCTGGTGTTTATTATCCTTTAGGTGGTGCTATCAGCCAAGTGCTTAGCACTAAAGCTGGCGGTGCATTCTCTGTTACTGCACAAACAACTGGTGCTTCTGGCGAAAACATGCGTTTAATCCAAGCTAAAGAAGTTGACCTTGCTATTTTGCAAAATGACATTGCTCACTCTGCATACAACGGCATTGCTCCTTTCAAAGATAAGCTAGAAGGCGTTCGCGCTATTGCTCGTCTTTATCCTGAGTATGTACACGTTGTTGCAAGCAAAGACAGTGGCGTAAAAAAGTTTGAAGACTTTAAAGGTAAGAAAGTTTCTGTTGGCGCTCGTGGTAGTGGTAACGAAGCTAACTGCCGTCAAATGTTCGAATTCTACGGCTTAAACTATAAAAACGTTGAGCCTGTATTCCTACCTTATGGCGAAACTGCTGACCAATTCAAAGATCGTGCCCTTGATGGCTTCGTATTCTCCATTGGTACTCCAGCTCCTGCAATTCAAGACATCACCACAGCTCAAGAAGTAACCTTCGTGCCTGTTGATGGTCCTAAAGCTGCTGAAGTTGTTAAAAAGTTCCCATATCTTGTACAAGACGCTATCCCAGCTGGCACCTATAAAGGTCAAGACAAAGCTGTGCCTACATTGTCAGTACAAGCTATTCTTGTTGTAAACAAAGATATGTCTGACGAAGACGCATACCTTATCACTAAAGCTCTATTTGAAAACGTAGGCGATATTGCTAAGGCTCACAACAAGGGTTCTGAAATTAAGCTTGATCGCGCAACTGATGGTATCACCATTCCTTTCCACCCAGGTGCTGAAAAGTATTTGAAAGAAAAGGGCGCATTAAAATAATATAAAATTATTTTAAGATTATAACGGCATGGAGCAATCCATGCCGTTTTTTTTGCCGTATCACATGGTGAAGGGTAAAATTGAAATTAAAGATTAAGCACAATTCATTACGTTGAGTTTTTTAAAGCCTTGACTTAAGTGCAATGCGACTAAAAATCAAGAATAGGCAGAGTTTTTTCGTTAAATGGTTGATTATTAGGTTTTTTTCTGCGCAAATAAATTTACAAACAAATGCAAATTTGCCGCAAAAGCACAAAGGTAAAGTCAAAAAATAATTGGCAGAACCATTAATTAAATTCAATTTAGCAGTTTTTTTAACATTTTTCGGCTATTATGCATATTTTATTTTTGTTATTTATCTAATTGTATTTAAATCAAAAGTATGCTATATTGTTAGATGTAAATGTAAAATAATTAAATGAAATTTAAATATATGTTGAAAATTATTAAATATATTTCTCTTGCTGCTCTGTTGTTAATTTTAGGTTTTGTTATATTTGTTGAACATGATTTTATTGAACTAAGAACAAATAAGGCTGAGCATTTACAACTTGTTCCCATACAGCAAGGCGAAAGATTTTGTATGCGTTTTATACATTCTGTTGCCTTAACGCCTGTGGATGAGTGTTTTAGCCCTGAAGGTGGAAATATAGTCCTAAAGTCCACCATATACCATGATTTTGGTGCTGGCCTACCCCATGCGCCAGAATTTGGGCAAACCATGTCTGTGAAGGATGGTAAGATAATTATTGAAGGTTATTCCTTACGCATTCCAGACTTACAAATCAGGGTAGGGCGTATTGCAAAGCATATGTTGTTATTACCGCATGTTTTTTCAGATAAGGTTGACGAGGTTTATCTTGCAAAATTTGTTAAGCCCGGTGAGGTTGTATCTGTCAAAGCAAAAAGGCTTAGCATATTAGAAGCTGTAACTAAGTATTGGTCTACTCTATATATAAAGCTGTAGATTTATTGCACAAAGTGCAAAGAAACTTGAGGAGGATATATGAGTCACAAAGAGCACATGGAGCAGAGAATTAAAGAAAGTGCTAAAGGATTTGCTCTAGAAGGTGGAAAACTTGATGCTTCGGTAGCCGAGAAAATGCAAGACACGGTTGACGTGTCCGAAATTGTAGCAAAATATGATAAAGAAGCTACATATAGGCAATTTAAAGGCCTTATGGATACCTTTATTAAGGTTATGTGTATTGCTTTTTCTGCCTTTCACCTTTACACAGCGGCCTTTGGAGCTTTTGCACCGCAAATTCAACGCTCCGTTCACTTAGGCTTTGTACTAACCTTGGTATATCTTCTATATCCAGCACGCAGTAAGCATGACTTGCACAAACTTGCTTGGTATGATGTCATTCTAGCCATTTTGGGCGCAATGGTATGTGGTTATATTGTTTACAATTATGATGTAATCGTACTAGAAGCTGGCCCACCAACGGACATGGACTTGATTTTTGGAACCTTGGCCATAGGCTTGGTTTTAGAAGCAACACGTCGTATTGTTGGCTTCCCCATTGCTTTGGTTGCCTTGGTTTTCTTAATATACGCTCTTTATGGTAACTATATTCCAGGTATCATGGGCCATAAGGGCTTTACGGTTTCTCGTATTGTTGCCCACATGTATTTAACGACGGAAGGGATATTGGGTATGCCGCTTGGCGTTTCAGCCTCCTTCGTGTTCCTCTTTGTACTATTTGGCGCATTCTTACATAGCACAGGCCTTGGTAAGTTTTTCATCGACTTGGCTCTTGCTGCTGCTGGTAAGTATGTGGGCGGACCTGCCAAGGTTGCAGTGCTTGCCAGTGGATTTTTTGGTACAATTTCAGGAAGTTCTGTTGCAAACACAGTGTCTACGGGTACTTTTACTATACCACTTATGAAAAGTGTGGGCTATAGAAGCCATTTTGCAGGTGCTGTTGAGGCTGCATCATCCACGGGTGGTCAGATTATGCCTCCAATCATGGGTGCTGCTGCCTTTATTATGGCGCAGTTCTTGGGTATTAGCTATTTTGAAATTGCAAAAACTGCTATTATTCCAGCATTATTATACTATTTAGCCGTGGGCTTTATGGTGCATATGGAAGCAAAGCGCCTTGGCCTTCAAGGTATACCTAAGGAACGTTTGCCCGTTACCATGCATGTTTTGCGTGAGGGTGGCTATTTGCTAATTCCAATATTTGTATTAATTTACTTGCTTATGAACGGTTATACACCGCTTAAGTCAGCCTATTACTGTATTGTTACAACTGTTGGTATATCCATCCTAGCCAATAACTGGAAGACTTATCACGGTGCAAAGTTTAGCAATGAAAATGTTTTCACATCATTGGTCGAGTGTAATAAGATTAACGTTAAAGATGCATTATCAGCCATGGAAAATGGTGCCCGTCTAGCCCTTGGCGTTGCCGCCGCATGTGCTTGTACTGGTATTGTTATCGGTGTTGTAACGCTATCTGGTATGGGCTTAAAGCTTGCCAACGCCATCGTTGCTCTTTCAGGTGGAAGTTTCATGTTAACCCTTGTGTTAACTATGTTTGCATCCATCGTGCTTGGCATGGGTCTGCCTACAACAGCTAAATATATTGTGCTTGCAACCATTGCCGCACCAGCCATTAAGAGCTTTGGTGTGCCAGACTTAGCAGCGCACTTATTTATTATGTACTTTGGTATCTTAGCCGACCTTACACCTCCAGTGGCCCTTGCAGCATACGCAGCTGCTGGTATTGCCAGATCTGACCCCAATAAAACAGGCTTTACGGCAGTAAAACTGGCGCTGGCTGGCTTCCTGATACCGTATATATTCTGCTATAACCCAGGCTTACTTATGATTGACGCCACAGCCATGGAAGTTGTGTTCTATGTAGCAACTGCTGCCATTGGTATTATATCGTTATCATTTGCCAATGTGGGTTATTGGCTCAGAAACTTATATATTTGGGAGCGTTTGCCTCTTGCAGGTGCAGCCATTGCTCTAATTATTCCTGATCTTATGACTGACATCATAGGTGCTGGCATAATGATAGGAGTGTATGTATTGCAAAAAGTTATGCCAACGGACCCTAAGGGTGGGCCGCCACAAGCAGCCGCAGCATAAATAATAAAAAGCCTAGAAAGCGTTAGCCGCTTTTTAGGCTTTTTTTGTAAAAAGTTATATATAAATGTTGACATTTTTCCTTATTGATAATACTTTCCATTAAAAGCATTATGTATGTAATTAAATTGTACTTTTTTTACATAGCTTTAAACTAAGTTTTTAGTATTTTCGGAGGAAAGATGATACAAAGTAGAATGACCCAACAGCGATCTATTATTTTAGAGGAGCTTCGTAAGGTAAAAACACATCCTACTGCGGACGAATTATACGGAATGGTGCGCAAGCGCATGCCGCGTATTAGTCTTGGAACTGTGTATCGTAATTTGGACTTTCTTGCAGAAACTGGTGAAATAACAAAACTTGAATCTGCAGGTAGTATAAAACGTTTTGATGGTGATACCTCTTGGCATCAACATGTGCGTTGTATGCAATGTGGACGAATTGGTGATGTAGTGCCACCTCTTGCCATACCAAGTGTTGATAATGTACAGGTTGAGGATTTTGTTGTTATAAATGCTCGTATTGAATATGATGGTGTTTGTAAGCAATGCTCAGGGGTTAATTAGCAACTTTTAATTACTCTGGAGGAATTATGGCTGAAGCAAAAGATATGTGGAGATGTCAAATTGCAAACTGTGGTTATATGTATGATCCTGACCGCGGTGATAAAAGGCGTAAAATTCCTGCGGGGGTTAAATTTGAAGATTTGCCTGAAGATTGGTGCTGCCCAGTTTGTAAAGCAACCAAAAAAACATTTCAATCCATGGGCTAAATCTTAGATATTCATAAAAAATAAAAACTCTTAAGCTACGCTTAATAGTCAGAGTGCTGACAAAGTCTCCTGGGGGAACCTTTTTTGTGAACAAAAAAGCGTTCCCCCAGACCCCCTCCAAAAAAACTTTAATGGCGGCAATATGTTATCTTTGAAATATAAATTTTGCCGCATCTAA
>CAYJOP010000114.1:0-5638 GCA_964371835.1 uncultured Desulfovibrionaceae bacterium | reverse complement strand
AACATCTGTTGCTTTAAGCGTTGCAAGATAGGTATGGGTAACTCTTGGGATTTGCATACAATGTCCACCTTGTGTATATACTGTGCATAAAATGTGTATAAAAAAATTCTGAGCTACATTTTATACACCGATATATACACATTTAAAGTGGATTTTGCAAGATGGGGATAGATTTTATAGGACAAGAAAAATCCGCAATCCCTTTGTTTATAAGGAATTGCGGACTATAAAGTTTTTCTTAAAATGCTTAAATGGCGGAGGGGGAGGGATTCGAACCCCCGGAAGGCTCACACCTTCAACGGTTTTCAAGACCGCCGCGTTAAACCGAGCTCTGCCACCCCTCCGTGAAATGTGAAGCAAGCTTCACATTTATATGCTTAAAAATTATTTTAAAGCGTCTTTTAGGCCTTTGCCAGCGCTGAATTTAGCAACTTTGCCAGCAGGGATGGTGATTTCTTCACCTGTGCGTGGGTTGCGGCCTTTGCGGGCTGCGCGCTCTACTACTTTGAAAGTACCGAAACCAGTAAAGGTAACAGATTCGCCACTTGCTAGGGATTCACGTACAGATGCGATAACAGCATCAAGGGCGCTTTCAGCTAATGTTTTAGTAGGAAGGCCAGCTTTAGCATAAATCTTTTCAACTAGTTGTGCTTTTGTCATGTTTTTCTCCAAAAAATGTTCATGAAATTTTACGCTGCATATTCAGCGAACGCCTATGTTTAGTAAATAAGCTAGTTTTGTCAACATCAAATTGTATGTTTTGCATAAAAAAATGAATTATTTTTTTTCCGCAATATTTTTCTCTATTATTTTAAGTGCTTGCTGTACAAGCTTTTTTTCTGCCTGAATTCCCATATGTCCTATTCGAAAAACCTTGCCATGTAGCTCTCCAAGGCCTCCTCCTACAATAAGGCCTTGTTTTTGTAAAGATTGTTGCCATGATTGCCAACTATGTCCATTGGGTATGTGTGCTGTGGTAACAGTGGGGGAGGCTGTGGCATCTTCTGCCGCCCAGAGCTGTATACCTAAATTTTTTAGACTTTTACGGCATAGGTCTGCTACTTGTGAATGTCTTTCAAAGACGTTTTCTAGTCCTTCAGTAAGGAGATTTTTTGCAGCTTGGTTAAGTGCGGCAATGGCTTCCCAGTAAGGTGTGTAAGGGAAATATCCTAAATTTATTAAATTATTCCAAGGTGATAGGGCGTCATATCCTTGATAGTTGACCTTGCAAATTACGTCCCATGCCATGGGGCTTAGCCCTAAAAAACAAAGACTTGGTGGTGCAGAGAGGCATTTTTGAGGAGCACCTAGTAGCAAGTCAATGTTCCAATCATCCATGAGCACAGGTGCACCACCAATGCTTGAAATGGCATCCACATAAAATAGAGGTACGGCATATTTCTTTTTTAGTGCTCCGAGCCCATGTAGGGGGTTCAGAGTGCCTGAGGGGGTTTCGCAATGTACTGCGGTAATCATGTGCGGTTTGAAGTCTGCAATGGCAGCTTCAACGTCATTGAGTTCGTTTAATGTGGTGTTAAATGGGTATGTTAAAGTTTTTACTTGGCAGCCAAGGCTAGCCGCCATTTGTCCTATACCCTCTCCAAAAATTCCGTTGGCAATGGCTAGGACTTTGTCTCCAGGTTTAAGACAACTTTTCAAACCAGCCCAAAGTGCTAGCATGCCTTCTCCACTCATAATAACCACGTCATTGCTGGTGCTCATACACTGGGCTAACAGTTTACCTGTTTCGAAATAAAGCGGAAATAGCTCGTGTTCATACTTTCCAGATCCATAGTCATTGCTAAGGATATTGTAAATAGAACTAGGCACTTGTACAGGTCCAGGTATCATGGAAAATGTGGATTTATTCATTTTTTTACTCATTAAAGGTCTATGTGTTCAACCAAGTGTTCTTCAAGCGTTTGTCCAAGGAATATACCCCCGATGCGTGCAAAGCGTTTTGCGTCGTCAGTGGTCATAAAGTGACAGTTTCCGCCAAACTCACCTTTGCCTAAGTGCAATAAATTTTGTGCTGCAAGCTCTTCATGCACTGCGCGCGCAGTTGTTGCGGCAGAGTCTACCAAATTAACATCCTCCCCCACAACGGCGGTGAGAGATTCTCTCAGTGGTGGAAAGTGAGTGCAACCGAGCAATAATGTATCTGGTCGTAATTCCTTACTATTAAAAATATGATTAAGGTAACGAGCGGCAATGCCCTCCACAAGTGGGCCATCTGTCCAACCTTCCTCTGCTAAATGCACAAATAGTGTACAAGCTTGCCCAGTTACATGCATTTGTGGAGCAATTTCAGCAATGGCTTTTTGGTAGGCTTGTCCTTTAATGGTGCCTTCTGTGGCAATTACGGCAATATGCCCATTTTTTGTGGTGGCAATGGCTGCTGCTGCACCTGGATTTATGACTCCAAGTACAGGAAGCGGCGCAAAAGCATCACGCAGTGCTGGCAAGGCAGCAGCAGTTGCGGTATTGCAAGCAATGACGAGCATTTTGATGCCACGCTCCACCAGTTTGCCAGCAGCTTGTCTTGCGTAACTTGTAACAGTTTCAGGGCTTTTTGTACCATAAGGTAGCCTTGCCGTATCTCCAAGGTAGATTAAATTTTCATGGGGTAGGGTTTTATGGATGGCATTAAGCACAGTAAGCCCGCCTACTCCTGAGTCGAAGATGCCAATGGGTAGGTTGGCGTTAGACATTATATTTCCTCCAATAGTTCATAGCTAGCCGCTGTCACAGGTGTTCGTAGATTATCTAGCACTCGTTCCAGCAAAATTCCTTCACGGTTTGGAATATTATGTCCAAAAGTAGCACGAATTCCCATGCTTACAAATTGTACCGCTCTATCCATGGCCAAAGGTAGCGAGTCCCCAAGTAGTAGGCTACCTGTTAAAACTGAGGCGAAACAATCGCCTGTTCCAGGATAAAATGCTGGTATATAAGGGCAATCAACTCTCCAGAAGCGGTTTTGCTCTGCGTGATAGGCCACAACGGAAGTGAAACCATCTCTTTTATTGATGGGTGCTGAGGTGATAACAGAAATTTTTGGTCCCATTTCTGTTAAGCGCACAAGTCTTTCACGTACTTCATTTATAGTAATAGTGCTTGTGTATGGAATATCCAGTAGCCAACAGGCCTCTGAGTGATTAGGAGTTATGCAATCTGCATGGCTTACCAGCGAGCGCATTCTAGCTACCATATCAAGTGTCATGGTGGGATCAAGTTTGCCATTATCGCCAAGTACTGGGTCAATGACGGCTAGGCCATCTTTAACTTTGCAATATTTAATGGTGTCTTCAACAATATCCATTTGCTTTGGAGAGCCTAGAAAGCCAGAGTAAATACCTTCAAAAAAAAGCCCAAGTTTGCGCCAATGTTCTAAAAATTTAGGCATTTCATCCACAAGGTCATGGAAAGAAAAATCTGTAAACTCAGTAGTATGGGTTGAGAGCACAGCAGTTGGCATGGGACAAACCTGAATGCCCATGACTGACAAAATGGGCATAACAACGGTAAGGGAGGTGCGTCCGAATCCTGAAAGATCGTGTATGGCAGCAATACGAGGTATTGGTTGTTTCATGATTATTTTTTACCTTTAAGTAAATTATTAAAGTTGTTTGCCTCATCTTCATTTAGCCTTGTGCTGTGTTTAGCTTGGGGAAATTTGCGTGCGCGCACTTCATGGGCGTAATCTTGGATGGCATTGGTAATACTTTGTCCAATATCTGAGTATTTTTTAACAAATTTTGGAACATGTCCTGTATTTAGGCCAAGCATATCATGCCAGACTAGCACTTGGCCATCGCAAGTATTGCCAGCTCCTATACCAATGGTGGGTATGTTAATGGATTTAGTAATTATTGTGGCAACTTCTTCTGGTACACATTCAAGCACAAGTGAAAAACAACCTGCATTTTGCAAGGCTTTTGCTTCTTCTAATAGCGCGTGGGCAGTGCTAGCAGTGCGCCCTTGGGTACGATATCCACCAAGTGTTGCCACACGTTGTGGTGTAAGGCCTAAATGTCCCATGACGGGTATTCCAGCTTGCACAAGAGCTTTGATTTGTGGCGCAATTTCATTACCACCTTCTAGCTTAACAGCCCTTGCTCCACCTTTTGCCATGAGCTTTCCTGCATTTTTAAGGGCATTTTGCACAGAATTTTCATAACTTAAAAATGGCATATCGCAAACCACAAGGGCGTTGGTATTGGCTGTGCTTACGGCTTTACAATGGTGTAGCATTATTTTCATGTTAACGCTTAGGGTGTCATTGAAACCAAGCATTACCATGCCTAGCGAGTCACCAACCAATAAAATATCCACCCCAGCAGCATCAGCTAAGAGCGCTGATGGGTAGTCATATGCAGTTATCATAACAAGGGGTTTTTGACCTTTTACTTCAAGGATATGCCTACTGGTAAGTTTATTTTGTATATTTTGACTGGACATAAAATCTCCCTTGGGTGTTATACAGATGAGTCACTTATAAAGCAAAAAAAAAATGTGGGCAAATTTTTCCTAGCACCCTAAACAGTAGGAAAATTTTGCCGATAAGTTGTTCAAAGGCGATATGTTTCACGGACGAAACAAGCATGGTGCATCGTCTAAATGTCTGTCATTCAAGGAGGAATGTCATGGCGCTTACAATGAACACAAATTTGATGGCCCTTAGTACGACTAACAATCTTGGTCAACACTATGGCAAATTACAAACCTCAATCGAACGCCTGTCTACTGGTTTGCGTATTAATGGTGCGTCAGATGACGCAGCTGGCCTAGCCATTCGTGAACTTATGCGTGCAGATATTGCCGCATTAAATCAAGGTATTCGCAATGCTAACGATGCTATTTCGTTAATTCAGACCGCCGATGGTGCATTGCAGACCATCGACGAGCAGCTAATTCGTATGAAGCAGCTTGCAGAACAGGGTGCAACAGGTACTTATGATTCAACTTCTCGTTTGATGATTGAATCAGAATATCAAGCTCTTGCATCAGAAATTACTCGTATTGCCAATGCAACTGACTTTGGTGGCGTAAAGCTACTTGACGGTTCATTGTCAGGAACTCACAGTGGTAGTGAATTAAAGTCCACAGGTAAGTTAAAAGTACACTTTGGTACTGCCAACGACTCTGGTGAGGACTATTACTACATTGAGATTGGTAACTCAACGGCGTCTGCCTTGGGTATTGGTAATGGAACAATAAGCACTTCAGATGGCTTTAGTGTTTCTACTCAGGCGGCTGCATCCAATGCAATTAAGGCTATTAATGAGGCTATCGTATCTAAGGATAAGATTAGAGCAAACCTTGGTGCTATGCAAAACCGCCTTGAAGCAACAGTTAATAACTTGACTATTCAGTCTGAAAACATGCAGGCTGCTGAGTCGCGTATTTCTGATGCTGATGTTGCAACAGAAATGACAGCCTTTGTTCGCAACCAAATTCTTACACAATCTGCTGTGGCAATGGTTGGCCAAGCCAACTCCATGCCGAGAATGGCCTTGCAATTGATTGGTGGATAAGAAACCCTTGTGGGAAGGGATTATAATATGGAGGCCTTCGGGCCTCCTTTTTTTGTATGATAAACTTCATACAGAAGTTTATGCCGCCTAAGGCAGGCAAG
>CAYJOP010000113.1:0-5688 GCA_964371835.1 uncultured Desulfovibrionaceae bacterium | reverse complement strand
TGAATTGCACCTACTCTTGATTTATCGGTCGTGCTGACTTTGTCAGCACTCTAAGACGCCTGCACAATTCATTGTGCAGGCGTCTTTAATTACACTGACACTAATTCCAGCAATGTAATTTCTGGTGGCGCACCAATGCGTATGGGTGGTCCCCAATAACCAGTGCCACGACTAACATAGAGTTGTGTATTTTCAACCTTATACAAACCATGAATATATGGTTGCACAAAATCTGTCACATAGGTCCAAGGAAAAAGTTGGCCTCCGTGGGTATGCCCTGAAATTTGCACATGATAACCAACCTTTGTAGCATTATAAACACTTTGAGGTTGATGCGCTAACAATATTTTAATATCACTATCTTGGCTACCCTGCTGAGCAAGAATTGGGTCTGACACATGCGAGGACATGGTTGGTGCTGAAATATCTGGCACACCGCACATGAGCAAACGCTTGCCATTTCGCTCTATTACCCTGTGCTCATTATGTAAATTTGTAAGACCTAGCCTTGCAACTTCTTTAATCCAGCCTTCAATGCCAGTGTAATACTCATGGTTGCCACTAACAAAATACTTGCCGTGCATTGCTTTTAGGCTACTCAAAGGCTGTAATTCTTTTTGCACATACAGCGGATCGCTATCTGACAAATCACCTGTAATTACAATGGCATCTGCTTTCAGACTATTAACATTTTGGACAATTTTTTCAATACGATTAAAGGGAACAGGCTTATTTATATGCAAATCTGTAAGCTGCACAATGCTAAAGCCATGAAAATCAGATGGAAGGTTTTGCACTGGCACACGAACATGCTTTACATCAGGCATGCCCATAGCCTCACTTAGCCCATAACCCACAAAGCCAGCACTGACAGCCACAACTCCAGCACTAAGAGAGTTTTGCAAAAATAGTCGCCTGCTAGCATCGGTTTTTTTACTTGATACGTTTATTTCTTGCTCAGATAATTTAGACTTTTTTAAGCGTTTTATTATCCATTTTGCCAGTAAAAATACATCTGTTACAATGGTCACAGTGGCAACAACGGATAAAGTGCCAATGAGAATAAATGAAGCAAAGAGCATCATATCAAGCCATACTGGAGCAGTTTCCCCAAGTTTTGAGAAGTTTCTAACTTCATAACGCACTGGAATATTAATAAATGGCAAATAACAAAGGGCATAGGCGAAATATTTTTTAAATCCGCTAAGTGAAGTACGCGGAATTAAGCGTAAGCTTATGTATGTGCAACCAATAAATAAAACTGTTGCAAACATCATGAAAAACTTCATATTTTGTGAAAGTGCATATGTTGCAAGCATGCTTACAGCACAATAAACCAGCAAAAATGACATTATTGCATTAGTAATTCTGGCATGCTTTGAAAATAATAACTTAAACATGCTACCAAAGCCAGACCAAAGCAAGGTGCAAGCAAAGCCAATAAAGGACAATAAAAAGGCAAAGAAAACCAAAACCCAAATATTTTCACCATAGTATGGCAAGATGTAAGCATCCATGGAAACAATGCTATAAATATACAACTTTGGGTTAATAAATTGCAAAACTAACCCACAAAAGAAGCTATTTGTTATGGGCTCATTTTCAACTATATCTTTAGCTTGCCACGTTTTCCAAGCTAAAAACATTATATATCCAGCACCACCCAAGAGCATTGGCAACTCAACTACTGGAATATATACAGATAATAAAGAGCTAAAAAATGTACATAGCGATACAACAATCAAAAAACCGCCAAAAATACCAAGATTAAAAGGTAATGCTTTTTTAAAACCCAAACGTCCAGCATTGGACATGGACATTATATTATTTGGACCTGGAGTTATGGCTGTAACCAAAGCATAAATTAAAAAATCAAACCAAATAAACATATATATTCCTAATAAATGTTATAATCCCAAATTCTTGACCACTGATCATAATGCCCCACTCCATCTATGGTGATGCAAGCATTTGATTGTTCAATATTATTACAAAATGAAATTTGTGAAGATGCAGGCACAACATCATCAGTTGAGCCAGTAACGTGACGCTGTGGAATTTTGCTTAATAAATGCGCACTATCAACAGGGTTTAATGAACCAATAAGCGGACTTACTTCATGCATATTTGTCCATGTAACATGGTCAAGCAAACCAGCAACACTTCCTAAAAATTTAACATCATTACGTTTTGCAGCCACAAGAGCAGCAGCTCCGCCACCACCAGAATAGCCAATCAAACTAATATTTTTTGCATTGGTAAGTGATTTTGCCTGACTTACAGCTTCATTAAGTGCTACTATTACTTCAGGTGCTAGGCGATGGCTTGTCCAAAACCTATAATTACACATTCTAAAATCGTCTTCCTTTACATATTGGCACGGTCTTGCAAGGTACAAAACAGCAGCATTACTTGGGTCATATTCTGCAAGACTTCTGGTCACATTGTCAGTGGGTGTTGGGTTTTTTGAAACTCTACTACGGCTAACCCAAGCAAAGCCGTCGCCTTCAATATAGACATGCAAATTATCATTTTGCCCCGTGGCAGAGCGTAAAAGACCATATAAAACAAATGTAGATGTATAAAATTTTTGAACTTTGAAGTCATCAGTAGCAATTTCATAAATACTTTTTTGAGCATTGTAGCCACCACTTGTGGCACAAGAACTTAACAAAATACAAGCAATACATAAATAAATTACATTCTTCATTATTTATACTCCATTTTTACACAGTTAGACAACCGATAATGCACTTATATCATAATACTTAAATCGTCAACATCTACAGACTAATATAGTGTTTATCCATATGCATTTTAAGGGTTATTGTATGAAAATTTTATCTAATTATGACCAAAAAAATAAAAAAAAAATTAAAGCATTAATGGTAACATTTATTATTGGAATATTAGCTCTTTTCATTTTTAATAATTAATGTTAAAGTATCTTTCGATTTTTCGTATTTAGAGTATATAATATATCATTTTAGGAGTATTTATGAATAAATTTGTGGCTCTAACCATCGTTGGAGTAGTATTATTAGGTATGTCACTTGTGGCATATAATGAATATATTACAGAGTTAAATCCAGCAGAAGCTACCAATACAATAGACTCAAAACCCCAAAATAATACGCAAAAAATAAATAAAGATACATTAACAGAGTTAGCTCCACCCAAGGTACAAACACCAGTTGATACTGCTAACAAAAGTGCAAGCCATCTAACTTCACCTAAAGCACTTGAGCAAGTTGAAGATATTACAGAAAGTGCAAAAGCTGATACTGCTGCCACACTTACTAATCCTACAATACCCGATGTTCCTGCCACATCTGCTGCACCTGCAAATCCTGTAAAACCTGATGTTTCTACTGCGTCTGTCACTTCAAATATTCCAGACACTTCAACAAAGCCAGAAAACAAACTACCTGAACCCAGTGCAAAAGCTGAAACTGCAGCTACAAGCACTGAAAAAGACACAAAAAAAATTGATAATGTTCCAGATACTGCCAAGGTAGAAACAAGTCAGGCCGAATCTAAGCCTGCCACAAAGGATGAAAAGCAGCCTTCAAGCGCTAAGCAAGAAAGTGCTGAGCAAGCAAAAGTAATAAATAAAATTAGTATAATGAGTGTGGGAGATGGTGTAACTGTGCGCATTGATAGTTCACAAATGCCAGCATACAAATCCATGCAACTAAAAAATCCACCAAGAATTGTGCTTGACCTTACAGGAAACTGGAAGGTTAAGGCTCCAGGAGTGCCCAAGAACGAGTTTGTAAGCAATGTGCGATTAGGACATCAAAAAGACGGTACTCGCATTGTAATTGATTTACAAAAAGCTCCAGCCTCTGTACGTTTTTTAAAGTATGAAGATAGCGGACTTGATGTGCGCATACGCTAACACAATATTTAAATTATTAAAATATTAGTATTACTTTGGAGAGAATCATGCATTTTTACTTAAGATTATTTTTTATTTCAGCACTAATTCTTTGTGCAAGTGCACCATTTGCCATTGCCGAAGAAGAAAAGTTTGACTCCCTCAAGCGCTTTAGTCAAGTGCTTGATATTGTTGAACGTCACTATGTTAAGGAAACAACCTCAAAGGAATTATTAGATGGTGCCATAAAGGGAATGTTAGAAGGACTTGACCCCCACTCTACTTTCATGACACCAGATGAATACAAAGAAATGCAAGAAAATACATCTGGTGAATTTTCTGGCGTTGGCATTGAAATTTCCTCAGAAAATGGACAAGTTACCGTTGTATCGCCCATAGAAGATACGCCAGCTTTTAGGGCTGGAATTTTACCTGGCGATATTATTTTAGCCATTGATGGCGAACCCACTCAAGAGCTTAGCTTGCAAGAAGTTGTTACACTCATTCGCGGCCCCAAGGGAACTGTCGTTGAACTTGATATTCTTCACGCCGATTCAAATATTCCTGAAACTGTTAGTATTATTCGTGATTCCATCCCCTTAATCAGCGTTAAGGTAAAAGAGTTAGAAGACGGATACTACTGGTTAAGAATTACACGTTTTTCTGAACGCACCACTGACGAACTCCATGAAGCCATTGAAAATTCAAACTTAGATAAAATGAAGGGCATTGTCCTAGATATGCGTAACAACCCTGGTGGTCTTGTGGATGAAGCCGTTAGCGTTTCTGATACATTTTTAAGTAAGGGTAGCATTGTGTCCATTCGTGGGCGTGATAACACCTCGTTACGAGAATACAAGTCCAAAAAGCAAAGTTCAGATGTAACAATACCCTTAGTGGTGCTAGTTAATGCAGGTTCTGCATCTGCATCTGAAATTGTGGCTGGTGCTTTGCGTGACCACAAAAGAGCTGTAATACTAGGTGAAAAAACCTTTGGTAAGGGCTCTGTGCAAAACATTATTCCCCTATCTGACGGTTCTGGCTTAAAGCTAACAGTGGCTTTATACTATACCCCAAATGGTCAATCAATCCAAGCTGAAGGCATTGTTCCTGACATTGAAGTTCCTTTTGAACCAGTTGAAAAAGAAGAAATAAAATCTCCTCGCTTTTTAAGAGAAAAGGACCTCTCAAGACATCTTGAAAGCAAGGAAGAAAGAGAGAAGAATAAAAAAGAAGCCAAAAGCAGTGACAAAGGCAAGAGCAAAAAAGACGATGATATAGGCGAACAACTTGCCAAGGATAATCAATTAAGAATGGCCCTTGAATTTGTAAGAAGCCTACCTAATATACAGCAAATTCAGTCTAATTTATAAAGTTATCAAAATTCAAAACCCCCTTGTAACTAAATTACAAGGGGGTTAATTTTATTATACAAACCTACTTCGTGAGCTCTAACCAACATGGTTTATGGTCTAAGTAGTCGATGCTGAACAACACGCTTTAGCGTGCTGTTCAGAGAGGCACGTTGCCTTCAAATACCCCTTTGGGGACGCCAGAAGTGAATTCTGGCTTATTTTACGGCACGCGAAATTTTTCTTACAGAAAAATTTCGGTAGTCGGCACTAAGAAACAGTATTTTGGCAGCATAAAATGCCAGAAAGTTGTATTTTATACGCTTGTTTCTGGCATTTTTATTTGCTCATTTTTAGTTAAAAATGTTTTGTTTTCGTTGTGTTATGTGCTTTTTCAGTGCCGACTAAATAGTCGATGCTGAACAACACGCTTTAGCGTGCTGTTCAGAGAGGCAC
>CAYJOP010000112.1:0-5743 GCA_964371835.1 uncultured Desulfovibrionaceae bacterium | reverse complement strand
GTCAGACTTTGGGTCAGACTTTGGGGCAACCTTTGAAGTTGAGGCCACATCATCTTTTTTATTTTCATCGCCAAAGAGCTCTTCTTCAGCTTCTTTCTTTAGTTTTTCATGTTCATCTTGAGCTACTTCTGCATTCATGGTGCGCTGAAATTCTGTGGTTACGCGACGAAATTCACCCATAACCTTGCCCATGGTTTTTGCAATTCCTGGCAAACTTTTGGGACCAAGCACAACCAAGGCCACTACAATTATGACTAAAATCTCTGTACTACCAATTCCAAACATGCATTACCTCGCTAAAAACTATTCCCATTCAATGGTACTTGGGGGCTTAGAAGAAATATCATAAACCACTCTATTAACACCTTGAACTTCGTTAATAATCCTACTTGACATGCGCTCAAGTAACTCCGCAGGCAATCTTGCCCAATCTGCTGTCATGGCATCAACACTGTCTACAATGCGCAAGGCAATAACATGCTCATAGGTACGACCATCACCCATAACACCTACGGTTTTTAAGGGCAATAAAACTGCAAATCCCTGCCAAACCTTGCGGTACCAGCCAGAACTTTTAAGCTCCTCTTGCACTATTTTGTCAGCACGGCGTAAAATATCGAGTCTTTCCTTGGTTATTTCGCCCAAGATACGAATGGCAAGGCCAGGCCCTGGGAAGGGATGTCGCCAAACAATAAAGTCTGGCATGCCAAGCTCTGCTGCCACCTTACGCACTTCGTCCTTAAATAATTCACGCAAAGGCTCAATGAGTTTTAAATTCATGGTCTCTGGCAAGCCGCCCACATTGTGATGGCTCTTAATTACAGCACTTGGCCCTTTATGCGAAATGGACTCAATGACATCTGGGTATAGTGTGCCTTGAGCAAGAAAATCCACTTGCCCCAAGGCTTTGGCCTCTTCATCAAAAACGTCAATAAAAGTATAGCCAATGATTTTGCGTTTCTTTTCAGGGTCGTCCACACCTTCAAGTTTGTTAAGAAAACGATCCTGAGCTTGAACAAATTTTAAGTTAAGATCAAAGTGCTCGCGTAAATATGCTACAACTTCCTCGCCCTCATCCATGCGCAAAACACCATTATCCACAAAAATGCAATGCAGACGATGTCCAATGGCTTTGTGCAAAAGCACTGCCACTACAGTTGAGTCAATACCACCTGATAGAGCACAAACCACATGCCTATCGCCCACTTGTTCTGCCATCTCTTTAATGCAGCGGTCCACAAATGAAGACATAGTCCAATCTGGATTAATGTTTGCAATGCGAAATAGGAAATTGTGCAACATTTTTTCGCCATCTTCACTGTGATGCACTTCAGGGTGAAATTGCACAGCATAAATATTACGCTCAGCATTTGCCATGGCTGCAACATCTAAGGTGTCAGTTCTAGCAACAATTTCAAATCCTTGAGGTACAGCTTTAACCTTATCCCCATGGCTCATCCAAATGCGAGTTGGCTTTTTATGCTCAAGGCCGTCCCATAGCAAACAAGAGGTAGCTGACATGGTGAGATCTGCTGGGCCATATTCACGAGTGGTTGAGCGAGAAAGCTCACCCCCAAGGGCGCTGGCTAAGAGCTGCATTCCATAACAAATTCCAAGCACTGGTACACCAAGCTCAAGAAAACCCACATCCAAGGCAGGAGCGTCTGCCTCACCCACAGAAGCTGGGCCACCAGACAAAATAATAGCCGATGGATTCATGGCTTTTACTTCTTGAGCAGTGACAATACAGGGGTGAATTTCTGAATAAACACCAGCCTCACGAACTCTGCGAGCTATGAGTTGAGTAACCTGTGAGCCATAATCTATAATAATTACTTTGCTTGCCATTATAAAACCTATTGTTAGTTGTCGATACGATAATTTGGAGCTTCTTTAGTAATAATAACATCATGCACATGGCTTTCTCGTAAGCCAGCAGCTGATATTTCGCAAAAAATACTTTTTTCGTATAGTTCTGCAAGGCTTGTTGCGCCCACATAACCCATACCAGAACGCAAGCCACCCATAAGTTGATAGATGGAGTCCATAACCGCACCCCTATATGGCACGCGACCCACAATACCTTCTGGCACGAGCTTTTTGCTTTTTTCTTGGAAATAACGGTCGGAAGAACCTTCCTTCATGGCATCAATTGAGCCCATGCCACGGTAGATTTTATAAGTTCTTCCTTGATATAAAACAGTTTCTCCAGGGCTTTCTTCTGTGCCAGCAAAAAGACTACCTATCATTACAGAATGCGCACCCACGGCTAAGGCCTTTACTATATCGCCTGAAAATTTAATACCTCCATCTGCAATACAGCAACGGTCCATCTCTCTAGCAGCGCGCGAGGCCTCCATAACAGCTGTCACTTGTGGCACGCCAACACCTGCCACTATGCGAGTTGTACAAATAGAACCTGGCCCAATGCCCACTTTAATGGCATCTGCACCAGCTTTTAAGAGTGCCTTTGCACCGTCATATGTGCCCACATTACCAGCAACTAACTGGCAGTTTGGAAATGCAGCCTTCACTTCTTCAATGGTTCTAATAACATTGGCTGAGTGACCATGAGCAGAATCAAGCACTAGAACATCAGCACCAGCAGACAAAAGCTCACTTGCTCGCCCTACTCCACCAACGCCAATGGCAGCACCTACGCATAAGCGCCCCTTGTCGTCCTTACATGCATCAGGATATTTTTGAACTTTATCAATATCTTTAATGGTAATAAGGCCACATAATGAGTTATCACTATTTACCACAAGTAGCTTTTCAACCCTATGTTCATGCAAAAGTTTGCGTGATTCATCAAGTGTTGTGCCCATGGGTACGGTAATCAAATTTTTTGAAGTCATAACTTCGTGCACAAAGGTGCTCTCTGTATCTTGTACAAAACGCACGTCACGGTTAGTCAAAATACCCACAAGCTTACCAGCATCAACAACGGGTAGCCCAGAAACCCTGTAATCTGCCATTAGGCCAAGGGCCATATGCACACTATCACCTGAATTAACAGTTATTGGGTCCAAAATCATGCCACTTTCTGACTTCTTAACCTTTTCAATCTCAAGACGTTGACGCTCAACAGTCATATTTTTATGCACAATGCCAATGCCACCCATGCGAGCAAGAGAAATTGCCATGGCTGATTCTGTTACAGTATCCATGGCAGCAGAAAGTAAGGGTATTCTCAAAGGCAGGCTTGGGGTAAGAAATGTTTCAATCCCAACAAGATCAGGGGTCACTTGAGAATAGCCAGGTATCAGCAAAATGTCATCAAAGGTCAGGGCTTTTCCAAAGTTTGTCGGCATAACGTCCTCACAAGAGTTTGAAATAATTACTTAAAGTTAATGTATCAACATAAGGGATTATGTGGATTTTGTCAACATATATAAAGAGCTGTGTGGAATTATTTTACAAATTTTTTAATCCAATAATTCATCACATATAATTTACGTTATTTTTCAAAGCAAATTTTTCACGCTGATGTTTAGCTTACTATTTGATTATATACATTTTATAATAAATATTATCATAAAAGTATTCTTGCTTGCCTGCTCATTACTTGCTATCATGAACACCATGACAAAGAAAATTGCAATTTTTTTACCGCCATTGCAGAGTGTTAGCGGAGGGTTTGCAGTATTAATGCATCTTGGTCATCACCTTGGTCATGCTAATTGTGACGTATCTTTTGTAGTAATAAAAAGTGACGTACCCCCTGCAAGCTACACTCATGCGCTACCACAAGTTCAAATTCCTGTTGTTGATATAGATTCCATAGAGCTTGGGCCAGACTATGCTTGGATTGTGCCAGAAGGCTGGATAAATGCGCTTGTTGCTGGGCTTAAGGCTAAAGCTCATTGTATAGTATATGCTCAAAACTGGGCTTTTGGGCTTACTCCTTTGCCTGGAGACACTTGCTGGGATCAACTTGATGTGGATTTTTTGTATGTTTCTGAGCCAGTTCGCCTTTGTTTACAAAGTATGACAGGTAAAAATGGGCACATCCTACGCCCAGGCATTGACCGTAAGTTATTTACAAACAATAAGTTAATTTCAGATGAGCAAGCCGTTGAAGGCCCCATACGCATAGCTTGGATGCCACGGAAAAACAAAGCTTTTGGCTCTCTTATTCAGCATGCCATCCGTGAGCGTTTTCACCGTCTGCACCCTCAAATTAAAATAGAATGGGTTAGTATTCAAAAACTAAGCCTTGAGGATGTTGCAAAAACCTTACGCACATGTCACATTTTTCTTGCCACTGGTTTTCCTGAGGGTTGCCCCTTACCACCTCTTGAGGCCATGGCTAGCGGTTGTATAGTTGTTGGTTTTGCAGGACTTGGCGGCTGGGATTATATGCGCCAAGCACGCTTTATCAATGATGAACACATGCCATTTTTATACGAGCCTTGGTTTGATTTGCGCGAAACACCCTTTGGTGGCAATGGCCTATATGTACCAGATGCAGATGTGTTTGGTGCAACTCTAGCCCTTGAGCAAGTTTGTCTCTTGTTAAAAGCTGGAGGGCAACGACTTGCTACGCTTCGCAAAAATATAGCAGACACAGCTAACTACTACGACATTGACAGGCAAGCAGAAAATATAATTGAACTTATTCCGCATTTAATTGCAAAAAATTGAGGACACCGTGGCTAAAAAAAAAGCACCACAAACCCCACCCCAAGAACTAGCTCTGCCACCATGCGGAGTTGATAGTCATGCTCACCTTGATTCTGAACAATTTAACGAAGATAGGGACGAAATCATAACAAGAGCCAAAGACTGCGGTATCTCGCATATTATAAATATTTTTCTTGACCCTGCCCACTATGCTAAACGCAAGCACTATTTTGATGCTCACCCCAATATATTTTATAGTTTAGGCATACATCCAAGCGACGGACTAACATTCAAAGAGAAAACCCTTGCAGACATGCAGCAATGTTTTTTGCAAGACTCTCGCTTAGTGGCTGTGGGCGAAATTGGGCTTGATTTTTATTGGGATGATTGCCCAAAAGATGTGCAATTACAAATTTTTATTGCTCAACTAAACTTGGCAAGACAATTAAAAAAACCAGTAATAATTCATAGCAGAGAGGCCACAGAGGCCACACTTGCAGTGCTTGAAAAGGAAGGCTTTGTTGACTATCCGCTGCTTTGGCATTGTTTTGGTGGTGACACTAAGGACATGAAAAAAATCATTCATAATGGTTGGTACATCTCAATACCTGGTGCTGTAACCTACCCCAAGAACGAAGAACTACGCACAGCAGCAGCTTCTGTACCCTTGGATAAAATATTAGTTGAAACTGACTGTCCCTACCTTGCCCCACAAGATTGGCGTGGTAAGCGCAATGAACCTGCCTTCACAGTTTTCACAGCCCATTGTATAGCCAAGGAAAGGAACATGGATGTTGTTGAATTTTGGCAACATTGTGGTGACAATGCTCGTAGTTTCTTTGGTATTGAAGGTTAAAATTTAAAATTCACTTGGCTATTAAATACATGGCTAAGCACAGCACTTCTCATAAAATTAAAAAATCAACATGTGCGCAATACACTTGCATCGTCTGACTGCTGACAAATCAAGAGTAGCGCAATTAACTTGCACAGTTAATAGATTGATTTTTTTAACTTATTACCAAGACACTTGCTACCTTAGGCGACAAAAACGTCCGAAGGGCTTTGTCATCAAATCAAGGGTCCTGCACAATTATTTTTTAGTTCTATTTTTGTG
>CAYJOP010000111.1:0-5788 GCA_964371835.1 uncultured Desulfovibrionaceae bacterium | reverse complement strand
CAAGTTGTTGAATTTATCTCCAACATGACTGTGTTGGAACTTTCTGAATTCATCAAAGAATTAGAAGAAAAATTCGGCGTATCTGCCGCTGCTCCTGCTGCCGCAATGGTAATGGCTGCCCCTGCTGGTGGTGGCGAAGCTGCTGCTGCTGAAGAAAAAACAGAATTCGACGTAATTCTTAAAGAAGCTGGCGCTAACAAAATTGGCGTTATTAAAGTAGTTCGTGCTCTAACTTCTCTTGGCCTAAAAGAAGCCAAGGACAAAGTTGACGGCACTCCTTGCCCAATCAAAGAAGGCGTATCTAAGGACGAAGCTGAAGATGCTCAAAAGCAACTTGTTGAAGCCGGTGCCGTTGTTGAAATTAAGTAATTTAATTACTTATTAGTATATTATAAAGGTGGTGCTCATGCATCACCTTTTTTTATGAGATAAATATGAAAAGCTTTACAAAACTGAGCCTTATATTCATTACTATATTACTTTGTGCTTGCGAAAATTATGTTGAAGGCAAAATTACAAAAGTGATTGATGGCGACTCTTTATTCATTTATCAAAATGGTAAAAAAGTTGAAGTTAGACTATTTGGCATTGATGCACCAGAATTTAGGCAGTCTTTTGGCCCACAAGCAGCAGAATTCTTAAAAAAATCAGCACTTAATAAGCAAACAACCATTAATAAAATTTCTTACGATACTCATGGGCGCATGCTTGCCATTGTGGATGTTGACGGGCAAAGCTTGCAGTCAATGCTTGTGGAAAATGGTTACGCTTGGGTTTATCCAAGGTATTGCAAAAAAGCCATTTGTAATGAATGGGAACAATTACAAGAAAAAGCTAAACAAGAAAAAAAGGGCTTATGGCGAAAAAATAATGCCGTGCCACCATGGCAGTGGCGTAGAAGGTAGTTATTTTTTTAACATTTTTTTAACTTCTTCCACTGAATAAGTTTCATTTTTTCCTTTTGAATGGATAATCATGTGACAATTGGGGCAAATAGGAATTAGGTCTGTTTCGGGGTTAACTTCATAACTTTCTTTAATTTCAGATAAAGGTTTGATATGGTGTACATGAATTTTTTTCTCAAATCTTGCACCATACATTTTTGCAGAAGAAAAATTACATATTTTGCAATGGTAACCATATTTTTTTAAACATAGTTCTCTTGCCTTACGATCTCGTTCATAACTAAGTACGGTAACGATTTTTTTTGCTCCTTCATAACATGGTATGGATGAACTAATTTCTTCAGGTAGTGTGAAATCATCATCAAAGGGAACAGTGTTTATTATTTTTTTGTATTTTGTAAAAATAATTTTATCAGATAATGTACAGTTGATAGTTACTATACCTCCACCTTTTCCAGCCGTTGTATTTTTGGTTAACTCTATATTTTTATTGTCTTTATCTAATCGATATAAAACGTTTGAAACGGAGACATAGTTTTGGCTATTCTTAAAGTTTGCATACTTGTTTTTGATTTCTTTGTGTAATTTAGCAGAATTCAAAATGATTTCTTTTAATCCATTTGCGTAAGCTTCATTAAAAATAGATATTAATTCCTTTCGGACTATATCAGTATAAAACGCAGACATGTATTACCCTCAAAAAATATATTATTTGTTAATTATATATAACTATATTTAATTTTATAAAAAAAGTATAATGTATAGGCAAATTTTAAAAAAGCAGATAGCTTAAAAATGGTAATATACAAGGAAGAGGTAAATTTTAGGAGGGGAGTGGGGTCTTTCCCCCATGACCTGACTAAAATTTACCTCTGACGAAGTAGATTACCATTTTTAAGCTATCTGCTATTTGGGTTCAGGACCAGCAGCATAGAAGCAACGCTTGGGCGAATGAACCTTGTCTTGCTTTTTAAGCTCAGCTAAAGCTTTTGAAACGTCTTTACTGTCAACATTTAGAGCCTTTGCAACGTCACCAGGACGCACAGCCTTACCCATATCTTGCATGGCTTTTAAAACTTGATCTTGCATTTTATCCTCCAAAAAATTTCTTATTGAGATAAATTACTAATAATGATTTAAAACATATGCGTCAAGCTAAAATTTTCAACAATTTAATTTTAGATATAATGGATTAATTAATATATAAATGTAATTGGTTGCTTGCATCAAAGTCTTACCTAACAGGCATATAAAGTTTGACAAAGCCAAGTAAATCGGTGTAAATATCTATTTTTTTAATTACACAATTTTTAGTGTTAAGGAGTATATATGTCAACTAAGCGCACATCTTCACAAAAATCTAATCAGCAGCCAGTTAGTCCACAAGTTGTGGAAGGTCTTGGTAGTATGGGTGGGCAAAGGCCTACTAATCCTCAGCTTTTGAATGAGCTGCAATCTGAAATTTCATCTGAGGCCGCACCGCTTTTAGATTTTATGGTAAAACATGCCGTATTGATTATGGCTTGTTTGGGTCTTTTTGTGGTTATTTTGGCTGGAGTTGGTGGTTATAACTGGTATTCTGAGCGTAATTTACTTGAAGCTCAGGCCAAGCTAAGCAATATTGTTTTATCCAATGAGGGTGAGCAGCGAGTAGCCGCTTTAGAAAACTTTCTTGATACAGCCTCTAGCAGCCTTAAGGGTAGCACACACTTAGCCCTTGCCGAAACTCTTATGGAGTTAAAATCATACGACAAAGCGGCAGAAAATTATGGCGCACTAGCTATTATTGATGATGGCTCTGTGGGCCTTTTGGCTGCATTAAATCAAGGTCAGGCGCTATTGCTTGCAGGAAAAGCACAAGATGCTGTGCCTGTGCTTGAGCCACTTGTAAACAGGGCTCCTGCCGTGCAAAAGGTTGCAGTGCAACAAGCTTTGGCTGAAGCTTATTTACAAGCTGGTGATGTGGAAAAGGCAAAGCAAACTTTTGCAGCCATGGCAGCATCTACACAAGGTCCTGAGTCAAAGTTTTTCAGTTATCGTGCACGCACTGCAAATGCCACAAGCTCTCCTGCTGAAGACGAGCCTGCAAAACAAACGCAAAAATAATTTAATTATTAATAGTCATGATATAAAAAGGAGACTGCATGAGCCATCCATTATTGCAGGAAAAATCAGGAGAAACACACTTACTACTGGGCAATGAGGCCATAGTGCGTGGAGCTTTGGAGGCTGGGGTAAATGTTGTGACCTGCTATCCAGGCACACCATCATCTGAAGTACCAGATACTTTTAGGCGTATTGGCGGCAAAGGCCGCTATCGTATGGAGTATTCTGTTAATGAAAAGGTGGCTCTTGAAGTTGGCGCAGGTTCAGCTCTTGCTGGTGCTTTAACACTTGTAACCATGAAGCATGTGGGTGTTAACGTTGCAGCTGACCCGTTGCTTACCACAACCTATACTGGTTTGCCCGGTGGATTGGTATTGCTATCTGCTGACGACCCTGGATGTCACTCAAGCCAAAATGAACAAGATAACCGCTATTATGCACGTCTTGCCACCATGCCTTGTTTTGAGCCATCAACTGCACAAGAGGCTAAGGAAATGACTTGTGCGGCCCTTTTGCTTGCTCGTGAGATGGAACAGCCAGTTTTATTGCGTACAACCACACGCTTAAATCACCAGCGTGGTGCAGTTAGCTTTGCCGCATTGCCAAAGCCTGCTGACATTAAACCATTTGAGCGCTGTCCTCAGCGTTTTGTGCCAGTGCCTGCTGTGGCTCGCGCTCGCCACTTGGTGCTTGAACAAAAAATCAATGAAGCCCAAAGTATTGCCGCAAAGTACTGTATAGAGCAAACAAATGACGGCGCAAGCCTTGGTATTATTGCCAGCGGCATAGCCCGTGCCTATATGCAAGATGCGCTTTATAGCGGCAATTGGACTAAAAAAGTTAATATATTTGAGCTTGGTATGACTTGGCCCTTACCAGAAGCTGAGCTTGAGCTATTCCTTAAAAAACATAAAAAAGTGCTAGTTCTTGAAGAGGGCGCTTTAATTCTTGAAAATGACATCAGAGCCCTTGCACAACGTCTTAATATTGATGTTGAAATTGAGGGTAAGGATGATATTTTAACTGTGCAGGGTGAGTATTCAACTGCACTTGTGCATGCCAAATTGGCTCGCATTTTTGGTGAATCTGTGAAGGAACTTGCGCCTGAAGGTCATAATATTACCTTGGCAAACAGACCACCAAATTTATGCGCTGGTTGCTCACACCGTGCAGTTTATTATGCTGTGCGTGAAGTTTATGGTGATGATGCCATTTATGCCAGTGACATTGGCTGTTATACTCTTGGTCTACTTCCGCCATTGCGTATGGCTGATTTCTTAGTTTGCATGGGGGCTTCCATATCCGCTGGTTGTGGCTTTGCTAGCATGTCTGATAAGCCAGTGGTTGCCTTTATTGGTGACTCAACTTTCTTCCATACTGGTATTACTGGTCTTGCCAATGCTGTGTTTAATAAGCACGATATATTATTAGTTATTCTTGATAATGGCACCACCGCCATGACAGGACACCAGCCAAACCCTGGCATGGTGCAAGATGTGCTGGGCGAGGATTCATTGCACCTTGATATTGAGGCCATTGTGCGTGGTCTTGGTGTAACTAAGTTTGAAAAAACAAAGGCTTATAACTTGCGCTCCACCATGAAGGCCTTGGAAGAACTAAAAGCACAAAGTGGTGTGCGTGTGCTACTTGTGGAAGAGCCGTGCGTACTTTATGCGCGCCGCACTTTGAAGAAAGAAATGAAGCAAGTATCTTATGTTGCTGAGCAAAATGAAGAAGCAGCCCTATGTGTTGAAAAGTTAGCTTGTCCTGCTTTCTTGCGTGATGAAAAAGGCATTTCTGTGGATCCAACGCTTTGCACAGGTTGCATGGTTTGTTTGCAAGTTGCCCCAAAGGCTTTCAAAGCTCAGGCAAGGGAAAAGGTGTAGTTATGAGTGATCGTCTTCGTATTTATATGACTGGTGTTGGTGGGCAGGGTACGCTTACAGCCACAACCTTGCTTGCTCGTGTGGCACTTGACCAAGGCCTAAAAGTCATGGCTGGTGAAGTTCACGGCATGGCCCAACGTGGTGGTGTTGTGGAGTCCGTTGTTTTGCTTGGAGGGTGGTTATCCCCAAAGCTTGGGCATGGCGAGGCTGATATAGTGCTTGGATTTGAACCACTTGAAGCTTTGCGTGGTTTGCCATATTTGGCAGAGGGCGGCATTGTGTTTAGTAGCCTTGACCCCATGCCTCCTGTGAATGTTTGCTTGGGTAAGGAAACTTATCCAGAAATTGAAACCATTAAAAAAGCCATACTTGATAAAACTAAGAATGCGCATTTTATTGCATGCCGTAGTCTTGGTTTGCAAGCAGGGTCTATTCAAAGCGGAAATACTGTTCTCTTGGGTGCTGTTTGTGCGGCAAAGCTTTTGCCCTTTGGGGTGGAGGCCATTGAAGCTGGCATACGCAAGTATTTGCCGCCTAAGATTGTTGATTCTAATTTGAAGGCTTTGGAGCTTGGGCTTAAGGCTGTATAGCTGTAATATATAAATGTAATAATGCCGTATAGTGTACTGCTATGCGGCATTTTTTTTAAATATGTATGGTTGTTAGAAATAATTTGCGTTTTTGTATTATTCGCTAGGGCGGCCTTACGGCCTTTTCGTAATTTGGGGTGATTTTAAAATATTTATCTTTTATCTTGTGGCTGCGTCAGATGAAATATTTTAAACGCACGTATTCATATACGTTCTGCCTTCAAAATATTCCATCTTCCTTGCCACATGAAAAAATCCCAAAATATATTTAAAATCACCCCAAAAGTCGCCACTTGGGTTT
>CAYJOP010000110.1:0-5797 GCA_964371835.1 uncultured Desulfovibrionaceae bacterium | reverse complement strand
GCTCCCATCCTAAATTATCTTCATGAGGAAAGCTGGGAAAGTTCCAGATACTCGTGAGCTTGATTAAAAATACTCGTATTTTGTTATATTATGTTAAAGGTGTAAAATGCAAATTTTATGTATTATTCACATTTTACAGAAATATTTATCTTAATCCTAATCAATTTTATTTTGCCGCAAGAATTGCTAATGCGTTAACAACGCTTGCAACAAGCGGTGATCCACCCTTTCTACCCTTTATACTCAAATGTAAATAAGGGCTTTGTATCAATAACTCTTTAGATTCTGCGGCATTTACAAAACCAACAGGCATACCAATAATAAGGGCAGGGGGCTTTGCTCCACTGTTTAATAACTCCAAAAGTGCCAGCAAAGCTGTGGGCGCATTGCCAATGGCAATAATATTTCCTGCTAAGCTATCTTTAATATTAAGTATTCCAGCTCTGGAGCGTGTGCAGCCATACTTTTTTGCAAAGCTTTGTGTGTCGCTACTATTTAAGATGCACTCAGTTCTAACGCCCAAAGGATCTAAACGGCGAGCCACCATACCACAGCGAGCCATTTCTGTGTCAGTAAAAATTGTGCAGCCAGCTTGCAATGCCTCAACGCCAGCACCTATAGCCTCTTGACTTAAAACAATATCTTGTAAAATGTTAACGTCACCAGTGGTGTGAATCATGCGCCTTGCCACTTGCCACAAGTCTCCTGTATAAGGTTTATTGGCAATTTCTAAGTCAATGATGGCAAAGGAGCGCTCCTCAATATCATGTGGATTTGTGGCACTATCTAATTTTATCATTTTATCCTGCGCTTAAATCAAAAATTTTGGCAAGCAATTTGCGTGAACCTTCAGGGTAAAGATGCACCCATGAAGCCATAATGTTATTATCTATTACTCCGCAGGCTTCTTGCTTTGTAATTGGCAAGCCCTGTCTGTCATGCACAGTCCACAATGCTGGCAAATGGGAATGGGCCTTGCAATACGCGTAGTGGAATTCGTGTCCTCGCCCTTTTTGGCCTTCAAAGCATACTTCTCTGTATCCCAAGGCAGCTTTGACCTCACCCATTTGGGCAGATATTGGCAAGATATTACATAATTGATGTGTTTTTCCAGCATGTTCTATGTCCTTCATAAGATATATAAAACCGCCACATTCAGCATAGATGCGGTTTTTGGAATTGGCAAAATTGCGTATGGAATCTAACATTTTTTGGTTTTTTGCAAGTCTTTCTGCAAAAAGTTCAGGATAACCGCCTGGCAAATAAAGTGCTGTACAATTTTCTGGCAACTTTTCATCATTAAGTGGCGAAAAATAAAAACAATTTGCTCCCATTTCACTTAAAATATCTACCATGTCAGGGTATAAAAAGCAAAAAGCCTCATCCCTTGCAATGGCAATGTTTTTATTGGCATGGGATTTATTGTTTTTTGGAAAGCTTGGTTCATGTGGAAACTTGGCACAATTGGCAAGCAATGCATCAATATTAACATGTGTTTCCACCCAGTCTATCATGGCATCTAGCTTTGCATCGTCCCATAATTGCTCATGCCCCATGTGCAAGCCCAAGTGCCTTGATTTAAGTTCCATGTGGCCCTTTCTGGGTAAATATCCAAGCACAGGCGGGTCATCTTCTGTTAATTGCTCTGCAAAGGCCTCTTTTAGCATGGCAATATGCGAAATGCTACCCACATGACTACACACAATGCCAGCAAAGGGGATTTGGCTGTTTAAGCGTGTAAAACCTGTGGCTAAGGCAACAGCAGACTGGCCCATGCCGCTTACATCTAAAACTAGCAGTACAGGCATTTGCAAATGTTGCGATGCATGAGCCGCAGAGCCAAGACCTCCTACTCCAACTGCACCATCAAAAAGACCCATGGCCCCTTCAGCAAGAAGCATATTTGTATTATTTTTTTGTGCTTGACTGAGCATACGATTGTAAACTCGTTTGAGTCCGTCTTCACCTGCCATCCATGCATCAAGATTATAGGATGGCGCGCCAGTAATGGCAGCATGGTGGGTTGGGTCAATGAAATCTGGCCCAATTTTGCATGCTTGTACTTTGATTTGGCGTTTTTGAAAGGCTGCCAATAGGGCAAGGCTAAGGCTTGTTTTGCCTGAACCACTTTTATTGCCAGCTATTAACAAGCTATACTGCATAAAATATTAGGCGAGTTTAAGGTATTGTATAATAATTTCAGCGTCATTTGGTCCTGACTCAATGCCAAGCCCAGCATGACCTCCGTGACAAAACAGTTCATTGTCCTTAAGTTCAATTAGCCCTGCACTTAGCACCTTACCATAGGGGAGCTGGTCGCGCATATCTTCATGGTCAACACGTCGTGGAAATATAAACGGTGCTGCTTGTCCTGAAAAATCTTCCATAATTAAATACTTCATATGGCCCTCTGTTAGTTTAAGTTGGTATTATAATAAAATATCAACTGATACTGGCATTATTATTTATTCTTTCTGCGATTATTTAAATATTGGCGAACTGCTATATTATGCTCTTGTAAGTTTTTTGAAAATTTATGCTGGCCGCCATCGGTAATTGCCACAAAGTAGAGGAATTTATGTACTTCTGGAGTGATGGCAGCTTGCATTGCCGCAACACCTGGCGAACATATGGGGCCTGGTGTTAAGCCTCTGTGTTTATAAGTATTATATGGATTTTTAGCATCATTAAGATGCACACGGCGTAAGTTATTATCAAAATCTGGTCCAAGGCCATAGATTATGGTGGGGTCAGCTTGTAAAGGCATCTTTATGCGCAAGCGATTGGCATAAACTCCAGCAACTCGTGCGCGCTCACTGGGTACGCCTGTTTCTCTTTCTACAATGGATGCAAGAATTACAATACGCTTTAAATCTTCTATGCTAGGGGGTTTATTTTCTTTCCAATGAGGCTTCATTTTTTGCCAAAAAGTATCTACTAGGCGAGATGCAATAACTTGTGCTGATTGCAAACTTGGATTTTCATCTTTTTCCAGTAAATAAGTGTCCGGCATGAGAAAGCCTTCGGCATTTTTAAAAGGTATTCCATATTTTCGTAAAAAATTAGTGTCCTTAATTACTGCTTCAAAATCTTCAAAGCGCACAAAACCTTTATCTTCAAGTAGCCTTGCTGTCTCCCACCAAGTTAATCCCTCACGAATGGTTATGCGATGCAAAAGTGTTTTACCTTCTATGAGGTATAGTAATGTTTGATTGGGTGTCCAGCCAGAATTTAAGATAAAACGCCCAGCATGTAGCTTGCTATCCAAGCCTTTTAGGCGTGCAAGTATCCCAAATTTATAAGAGTCTGTAATAAGGCCCTTTTTTTCTAAATCGTTAGCAACATGATTAAAAGTTGAACCTTGGCTTACTTCGAAAATAACTTCCTTACCAAGTTTGCTGGGGGCGGTGTTTAAAAATGTGTAGGCTTGCCAAAATAAAAAACCGCAAACAACTATACAAAATAAAAAAGATAATTTAATTAGTTTCCATAAAAAATTCATGCTAGTTTTTGCTCCTGCTGTGGGTCTGCAAGAAATGACTCCAATATGCGCACAGCTGCCTGTTGGTCAAGTACGGCCTTATGTTTATGCCTTGGTAAAGCGCTTTCATATAAATCTGTACTAGCTTCTGCTGAGCTTAAAAACTCCGGCATAAAATATATGGGTAGAGTTGTTCTGCGCTTTAGACGTTCAACAAAATTACGCACCTGTTTGGTGGTTAGGCTATCAGTGCCATTTTCCAGCAGCGGTAGACCAACCACTATGGCACTTGGCATTTCTTCATCAATTTGTGCTAGTAGTTTTTCAAAAAAAATACTTCGTTTTGACTGCGGTGGTGTATGTATGGTTGTACGAGGAAAGGCCATGCATCCGCCAGTATCAGTTACGGCAATGCCAGTACGAGTCAGGCCATAGTCAATACAAAATAATTTCAAGGCTTACAGTCCCATTTTGTTGCGCACTATCTCCATGGTTTTATCGGCAGTGGCTTTTGCTCTTTCATTACCTGCGTTAATAATATCTTGTACAAGCTGTGGATTTTCATCAAAATAACGACGCTTTTCTTGCAATGGATTTAAGAAATTAGTCATATTTTCTAGCAATATTTTTTTACAATCAACACAACCAAGCTCTGCCGATGTACAGCCACTGCGTATTTCAGCTTGCTTATCAACGCTTGTTAAAAGCACATGATAGGGGAATAAATTACAAACGTCAGGATTGCCAGCATCTGTTTTTCTAAGGCGTGCAGTATCTGTTAGCATTTTGCGCATAACTTTTTCTGTGACATCATCAATACTGTCACGTAGAAAAATTCCGTTATTATAGCTCTTTGACATCTTACGGCCATCAATGCCAGGACATTTTGCCGCTGGTGTTAAATGGGCCTCAATTTCTGGGAAGGTATTTTCACCATAAAGGTGGTTGAAACGGCGAGCAATTTCCCTTGTCATTTCTAAATGTGGGAGTTGATCTTGCCCAACAGGTACAAATTTTGGCAAATAAATCAAAATATCTGCTGACATGAGCACAGGATAACATAAAAATCCTGCATTACTAAGGTCTTTGTGAGTAATTTCTTGTTGTTGCTCCTTATAGGTGGGGCAACGCTCAAGCCAAGATACTGGCGTAATCATAGAAAATAATAAGGAAAGCTCAGCATGTGCTTTGACGGCTGATTGTCTAAAAATAACACATTTTTCAGGGTCAAGGCCTGATGCAAGCCAATCTTTAACCATTTCAGTGGAATTTAAGTTGATGGCTGAGGGATCTGCAAAGTCGCTAGTGAGAGCATGCCAATCTGCCACAAAGAAAAAAGCATCGGTGGTATTTTGTAATTCGGCCCAATTTTTAAGCACACCAAAGTAGTGGCCTAAGTGCAGTGGCCCTGTGGGACGCATGCCAGAAACAGTACGAAAGCGTGTGGAACTCACAGTAAATCCTCTCTAAAATAAATTTAAGCTAATCCAACAAGTGCTAATAAAATATCATTAGTACCAAACACAAGCGGTCCAAGAATATAACCAAGCACGCCAGTACCTAGTAATACTAAAAGAATAATAAAGCCATATCTGCCAGCGCTCATATATTGCCATGCAAGCCTTGGAGGTAAAAAATATGCAAGAACCTTACTACCATCAAGTGGCGGAATTGGTAAGATATTTAGCCAACATAGACTGCAATTAATAACTATGCCCACCTTTAGCATGAGGAAGAAAAACACATAGGTTGCATTGCCTTCCCACATTGCTGGTGGCATAAAACCCACAAGCAAGCGCAATAAAACTGCAAATATTATGGCAAGAGCTAGATTGGTTAAAGGACCAGATAGTGCAACATACATCATATCCTTATGTGGATTGCGTAAATTGCGTGGGTCAACTGGCACTGGCTTTGCCCAGCCAAATACAAAAAGACCGCTAATGCTAGTTAGTACAAAGACCAAAAGACCCATGGGGTCAATGTGCGGTAGCGGATTAAGGGTTAATCTTCCATTAAGTCTTGCTGTTGGGTCACCGCGCCTATCGGCAACGTAACCATGAGCAACCTCATGCAAAATTATGCCAAGCAGTGCTGGTACAAGTGCCACAGCAATGCGTTTCAACGATAAAGCTAAATCTGCGTCAATCATAATATAAGAGTCCTGTACAAATATTTTTCAATTTTATTTTTGTGCTTTTGCAGTAAATTTGCATGTGCTAGAAAATTTAGCTTTGCAGGACAAAAGACAAAAAATCAAGCAGTTAACGGCGAAGCAAAGCTCCGCCTATTCTTGATTTTTGGTCGCATTGACTG
>CAYJOP010000109.1:0-5868 GCA_964371835.1 uncultured Desulfovibrionaceae bacterium | reverse complement strand
TAGTGCTTGGCAGTATGAATATGGAGCAGAATAATAAATAGTCGGCACTGAAAAAACACATAACACAACGAAAACAATTCATTTTTAACTAAAAATGAGCAAATAAAAATGCCAGAAACAAGCGTATAAAATACAACTTTCTGGCATTTTATGCTGCCAAAATACTGTTTCTTAGTGCCGACTACCGAAATTTTTCTGTAAGAAAAATTTCGCGTGCCGTAAAATAAGCCAGAATTCACTTCTGGCGTCCCCAAAGGGGTATTTGAAGGTAACGTGCCTCTCTGAACAGCACGCTAAAGCGTGTTGTTCAGCATCGACTAAATAGTTAACATAAAAAAGCGATCGTGCTAACAAAGTCAGCACGATCAGAAAATTTATAGTGATTGCTTTACTGCTAAATTAGGTAGCTGACTTTGTACATTACTGCCAAAACAACAGCCTCCTTATCTATGTTGTCTGTTTTAGACGGTACAAGCCAAGAGTGGGTTTGTCATCAAATTGTAATTGCATTCATACAAGTTTACTTTGCTGCAAATTTCTTTTTGATAAAGTCATATTTTTCATCGCGATTTTTTGCCCTATTTTGACAAGCACAAGACTTACAAGCGCCAGCACACTTACAAGAATGATCCTTCATGAACAAAATTCTATTGCCTTGATGCCCAAGTTCTGTACCTAGCTTTCCCTTAAAAAATACATTCTTTGATGGAATATGCGCATAACAAAGCTTAAAAACATTGCGCTGGCCTTCATTCATGGGATTTAGCTCACGCACATCCAAAAAAATTCGTGAATTTTCAATTTCTGCCTCGCCTATTAGGGCTGAAAAGTCAGCAAGATTTTTAGGACTAAAACTACCAGAAAGCGCAATATGCATACCAGTTACACTTTTACGCATACTCATATTAAACTTTTTTTTCATGACTAAATCTCCTCTTCATTTAATATTTTTTAATCTAAGTGGATTGTTAAAAGATTATTAAAACCGCGTATGCCACATCTAACCAAGGTTAAGCCTACGCATTAATATAAGGATGAGTCTTTTGGAGCGTTGACGACAGTCAATGCGACCAAAAATCAATAATAGGCGGAGCTTTGCTTCGCCGTTAACTGACTGATTTTTCAGTCTTTTATCCTGCACAGCAAATTTTCTAGCACATGCAAATTTACTGAAAAAGCACAAAAATAAAGTTTCAAAATGATTGTAAAGGACTCTTTATAAAGGTTTCATTCTCGCATACGCGGTTTTAAATTTGTTATATATCAACAAGTTCTATACTGCCTTGAATACACTGCTCTTAATAGCCCAAGGCAAGTTATTGCTTATTTTACACCATTAATAACAGTTTTTACAAATTCATCTATGGCATCCTTTTCAGACTGAGGCTCACCGTCAATCTTTAAAGTGTCAATGACATCAGCTCCCATGCCAGATAATTTTTGTTCAATGGCATCCACAGCTCCGCAAAAATAAGTATAACTACTATCACCGCAACCAAAAACAGCAGTTTTTTTGCCTGATGCATTAATATTATCAAAATCATCAAAAAGTGGAATGAAGTCGTCTTGCAATTCAATTTCGTCTTCACCCCAAGTGGAGCAACCAAAAAGAATTAACTCATAATCGTCGCAAAGACCAGATGCAGAAACATTTTCAGCACTTTCGTTTTTTACTGAAAAACCTTCAGCAGTTAATTTTTTTTCAATGTGTGAGGCAACAAATTCTGTGTTTCCAGTGGTAGAACCATAAACAATTAAAACTTTCATCATTAACATCTCCTTAAAATATTATATCTTATTTCGATACAAGATAATGATAATCAAAATCAAAATCAAAAGCAAGTAAATTTTACACAATTTTGCCATGTATAATTTTTAAATTTATTGACAAATTCAAATTACACATCTATATTTCGCCACATGACGAAATGTAGGAGATATTTATGTTTCACTTTTGCAATTTAGCCAAGGCCTTGGGCGATGAAAATAGGGCAAGAATTCTTATGGCACTAAGAAAATACCCACTATGTGTTTGTCAACTCACAACATTGTTAGGCTTAGCAGCTTCAACCACATCTAAGCATTTATCAATTTTACGCCAAGCCCAGCTTATTGAATGCGTAAAAAGTAGCAGATTTGCATATTATCAATTACCTGCAAACCCTGCCAATGAGTCAATAACTCAAGCTTTGCAATGGGTGCATGAATGCCTTAAGCAAAGCCCTCGTATTATTGAGGATGAGGAGCTATTGAATAAAATTTTGAAAATTGAAAAAGGTACAAATATGCAATTGCACTTGCAAGAAATGCAACATCTAAACCACATTCACGCCCAAGCAGGCGAGGATATTTCGCAAGAGTGAGGACAATACCATGATTTATTTTTTTAGAGTTCAAAAACTACACTGTAGCGCATGTGCTGCCCGCATTGAGGGCGCCCTTTTAGATATGGAAGGGGTTAGCGGTGCAAGTATTAATATGGACACATATAGATTACGCCTTGAAAGCGACACTGAACCTTCACTAGAAGCCATGAATATTATTGCAGATAATATTGAAAGGGGCACATATATTGAGCCATTTGAAGAAATTTCATTGGCCCATAGTCATAAAGACCATACTAATCATACTGCGCATGATGACATGGAGGAGGATCACAGCCCCACACTTAAGACGATGATAATATGTGCTATTTTGATGATATTTGGTTTGCTTGCAGAAAATTTTTGGCCTGCTGTTGAGCAATATGACACGTTAAATCGCATAATTATTTTATTTTGTTTTGCCCTACCCTATGTGCTTTGTGGGCATAATGTGCTTAACGAAGGTTGGAAGTCCTTACAAAAGAAAGATTTTTTTAATGAATTTACCCTTATGGGCGGTGCAACCATTGCTGCCATTATCATTGGGCATTTAGAAGAAGCAGTTGGCGTTATGCTTTTTTACTGCATTGGTGAATATGTGCAGGAAAAAGCCGCAGGAAAATCACGCCACTCCATAAAAGCCTTACTTGCAGCAAAGCCTTCCATTGCGCATGTTTGTGACCGCAAGGGCCATAATGTTAAGGATATGAATCCAGAAGATGTGGAGCTTGGTGCCTATGTTTTAGTGCGCCCTGGCGAAAAAATTCCGCTTGATGCCGTGGTTGTGGATGGCATTTCTGAAATTGACACAGCCCCATTAACTGGCGAGTCCATGCCAGTAACGGCTGAAAACGGCGTTCATGTTTTTGCTGGTTGTGTCAATAAAGACAGCGCCTTAGTACTCAAAGTAACAGAAGTTTTTCAAAACACCTCTGTTGCTCGTATTTTGGAAATGGTTGAAAATGCCAATGCTCGCAAGGCTCCAACTGAGCGTTTTGTAACACGTTTTGCTAGATACTACACCCCAGCTGTGGTGTTCGCCGCCATTTTAGTTGCCCTATTACCGCCACTTTTTGGTGCTGGTGATTTTTCCACTTGGATTTATAGGGCCTTAGTTTTATTAGTTGTTTCTTGCCCATGCGCCTTAATTATTTCCATACCCTTGGGATATTTTGGTGGCATTGGTGCTGCTTCTCGTAGGGGAATTTTAGTGAAAGGCGGCTATGTGCTTGACGCCTTACAGCATGTTAAAGTGGCGGCATTTGATAAAACTGGCACACTTACTCACGGCACTTTTAGTATTACCCAAAGGCATGTGGAGGGCCAAGCCACCGAGGATGAACTCATGGCTTGGGCTGGCCTTGCGGAAAGCCGCTCCAATCACCCACTAGCCAAAGCCATTGTGAAGGATTGTTTACTGCGCCACGGTAAAATGCTTGAGGTTGACCAGCTAAATGTTCAAGAATTTCCTGGCAAGGGAGTTATTGCCACCACTGAAAATACAACTATCACCGTAGGCACTTATGACTTTTTAAGCTCTTTACCTGAAATATCAGGCTTACCATTAGCAGCTTCTTTTGACGCCCTCTCAGCAGAAGGTGGAAGCCTAGCCTTAGTAGCCAAGGATAATGTATACATGGGTTGCCTTGTGGGGGCAGATACCCTAAGGCCAGAAGCAGCGTATGCCCTTAATAGTCTTCGTAAAGAAGGTATTAGCACATTGGCCATGCTTACTGGCGACCATGAATTTGGTGCGCAAAATATTGCCACGCACCTGCCACTTGATGTGGTAAAAAGCCGCCTCCTACCACAAGATAAAGCCGCCGAACTTGAAAAACTTGCCCCTGCCAATGAAACATTATTCATGGGCGATGGCATAAATGACGCACCAGTTCTTGCAACCGCTGGCATTGGCATTGCCATGGGTGGCCTCGGATCTGAAGCCGCAGTGGAAACAGCAGATGTGGTGGTGCTTGATGATAATCCAGCCAGAGTACCAGAGCTTTTGCGCATAGCGCGTGCCACAAGAAGTATTGTTTGGCAAAATATTGTTATGGCCCTTGGCATTAAATTTATATTTGTTAGCCTTGGATTAGTTGGCATTTCTGGTTTATGGGAAGCGGTTTTTGCAGACGTTGGCGTTGCCCTGCTTGCGGTGTTAAATGCCAGTCGAGTTATGCGAGTTTAGAATAACTGTTTATAATTATATCGGCACTATAAAAGCCGAATATGCATGCATATTCGCTGGATTTGATGACAAGCACAGGAAGTGGGTTTAGTTATTAGTATAAAACTTGTAAAGCACGGTTCATTATATATTAAAATTCATAAAATATTTTTCTTGATTTTGAGTACCGCTTTGAGTTCTATTTTACATAAATGTTTGTAATTGTATGTGTTTTGACATTGCTATATTCTGTCAACTGCGAGGAGTGTAGCGACGTGGCAGTCCATGCCTTTAAGTTTTCAACAATACATTTTGCAAGGATTTTTTGTTTTAGCAAAATATATCTTAAATTAGGGTGTTCAAAACGTGACAGATACGAGGAAGAGGGTATTTTTGGGAGTGATGCCATGAAATTACAACTAAAGCCTACGGTAGTAGCGAGCGTTAGCTCGCCGTAGAATGAGCAAGGCTGGCAAACGGAATTAACTTCCGTTTGCATAAAATCTGCCTTGCGAATGTATAAATGACCCGACAAAAAATACCCTCTGACGAAGTAGATGGTGCGTTTTCAACGCCCTATAAAATTAAAATTCAAGTTTAACCATGACATTCCCACCATGACTAGTCTGATGTGCACCAAAGCCGCCGCCATAGTTAAGGCTCACGCTAAAGTTATCAATATTATATTCAAGGCCAGCGTTGACCAAGAATGTAGTTGGGTCTTCTGTGTATTGCGTTGTGTATTTTGAGCCAAGCATACGCAAGCTAGCTTCCATATCATTAGCACTTAGTTTTTGGCGAAGTCCCGCCCCCACAAGCAGGGCAAGGCTTTTATTATTTTGAAGTTCCCACTCACTACGCCAATCAAGGTTAAAGTTGGCATAAAAGGCGTTATAATAGCTATCATCATAGCTCATGTCGTACATACCGCCAAGCCCTGCGGCTGTAGGTCCGCTCCATTTTATATCATAGGCACCAGTATGTGTGCCAAGATAACTTAAGCCCACTTCTGGGGTTAAGCTATGGCCTTGCCCAAATTGCCAAATATAACCAGTATTTGAAATATTATGCGTGCCAGTTCCTTCAACAAGCATGCCGTAAACTTGATCATTACCACTAACGGTTATAGTACCACTATTACTGAGGTTATGGGAGCCATCTCTAGCTTGGGCAGACATGCCGCGAACCGAATCACCAGCACCTCTAACAATAATGCTACCGCTATTGCTTAAAGTGTGTGAACCGTTAGTCACAGCAAGGGCATTCATGCCGTGAACCGACCTACCAGCACCTCTAACAATAATGCTACCGCTATTGTTTAGAGTGTGTGAACCATTC
>CAYJOP010000108.1:0-6166 GCA_964371835.1 uncultured Desulfovibrionaceae bacterium | reverse complement strand
TATTTGTGTTCACTGCCTTTTATATATAATTCCAAACGGCTACGCCGCTCAAACGAGGTTGAATTTGCCACCAATTGAAGCCTTTATATTGAAATGGACACCATCTGGGGGAAGTGAGCTTGGTTCCTCTCAATCTTTTCTTAATGAGCTGTGCGACCTTTTGGAAGTGCCAAGGCCGTCATCGCCAAGGGCGCATGTTCCAGACAACATCTACATTTTTAAGAAAAGCGTTACCTTTGTTCATCCTGAAACTGGCAAAAAGTCTTCTGGGCGCATTGACCTTTACAAGCAAGGCCATTTCATTTGGGAATCCAAGCAAGGAAGCCACAAAAAGGCAGCAGATGAA
Source organism: uncultured Desulfovibrionaceae bacterium (assembly GCA_964371835.1). Taxonomy (GTDB): domain Bacteria; phylum Desulfobacterota; class Desulfovibrionia; order Desulfovibrionales; family Desulfovibrionaceae; genus CAYJAD01. The sequence continues at coordinate 5,820 of CAYJOP010000108.1, read as the reverse complement.
GACGGCGCACGGCGTAAGGGTACTGCCATTCGTGAAACCAAGTCTTGGGACAAAGCCATGCTTGATGCCAAGGTGCAGGGCGAACGCTACGCTAGATCCCTTGCACCCGAAGAAGGTAAGCCGCCATTTCTTATAGTGAGCGACATCGGCTATTCCATAGAAGTGTACGCAGATTTTAGGGGAACTGGCGTTTATACGCCTTATCCATCGGCAAAGGCTAATCGCTTTACCTTGGAGGATTTACGCAATCCTCAAGTGCTGGCCATGTTCAAGCGCATTTGGACAAAGCCCTTTGTGCTTGATAGTTCTCGTGCTACTGCCAAGGTCACAAAAGAACTTGCCATACAGCTTGCTGACCTAGCTACTGCCTTAGAAGAAACTTCGTTTGCCTCGCAATTGACAAGATGTGGTGTCATTTAGAGGAAGGTGAATTAACCTCCTTTTGTGTTATATATAGCGTTTAAATGAAGATATGGCGACCGATTCGGGGTCGGTCGCCATAAGTCTTAGGAGTGTATTTTACTTTATTTATTATCGTTTCATGCCAATTACTACGGTGAGCATTTCGTCAACGGTGGTAATGCCTTTGGAGTTTGCTTGGAAGCCACGTTGGGTTGAAATCATGTGTACAAATTCTCTTGCCATATCAACGTTTGACATTTCAAGATTGTGGGAAACAATTTCACCCATGCCGCCTTGGTTGGCAGCAGATATTTGTGGATTGCCAGATTCTCGTGTGGCGGAGAAGAGGTTTCCGCCTTCACGGTTTAGGCCTTGCTCATTTACAAAGTCATGCATGGTAATTTGATACAAGGGCATGGTTATACCATTGGTATAAATACCGTATAGTATGCCATCTTGGTCAAAGTTAATGTTAGACAATGAGCCGTAGGAATAGCCATCTTGCAAGCGTGAATTGGTGATGGAGGAGCCATCTACCATTACTATTGCATCTTGTGCTTTTTCCGTGGTGTTATCTTTAAAGGCTACGAGGTCGCCAAATTCTATTGAACCAGGATGGCCAGCCGTAATTGAGTTGTTGTTAATAGCATCTGCAATGCTCGGGCTAGCTGTGCCTGAGCCAAAATCTACAGGGTCGCCAATACCCCATGGGTCATTAAGATTACCTACAACTTTGAGGCCAAGGTCAAGTTCTATTAAGTAATTTGAAGCATCAGGAATATCATAGGTACCTGCATCTTGACGTACTGAGTTTGCAAGAGCATGACCAGAGAAGTTAGCTGTAAAAACTGGCAGACCGTTGTTAGAAACAGCAGTTGGTTGCCATGATTCGTCACTGTCAGGGTGACCAACAACACTTGAGTTAATTTCATTTTCAAGGTTGTCTAAAGCGGATCTTGGTAAGCTGTCACTTAGTTGAGTGTAAGTAATGCTTTGCTCAGCTGCGCTTGTTGCTGCATATGCAAGGTTATAAGCATTATTATAAACTGCATCATAGGCTGCTGTTTGTTCAGCTGGAAGTACCGCAGCATAAGTAATGTTATAAGCATCTTGGTGAATTACAGCTTGTTCTGCAGGTGTTAAAGCTGGATTAACTACTAGTGCATCTGCAACAGCGGCATCGCCTGCAGCGGTGGCTTTAACGTCAGCGGCGGCGGCAGCAGTTGCTTGAATGGCGGCTTCGTTATCTACAACAGCTTTTTCTGCAGCTTCTTTACCAGCTATTTTACCAGCTCTGTCCCCAGCTTCTTGAGCAAGTGTAAGTGCTTGTGCTGTAGCTGTACTAAGTGCAGCATTGATGTCTGCCTTTAATTGTGCGTCTAAGCCTGCTATATTGTTAATGAAGGTTTCACGGTCATTGGGTGCAACTGCTGCTGGGTCAATGGCTAAATAAGCGTCCATATCCACAGATGCGCCCAAATCAACGCCATCAGGTGTGATGGTTTGACCTACTGGAATCTCCGTATTGCCCATATAGGTATAAGCAGTTTGATTTATAAGGTCACCAGCAGAGTTGAATATCAATACGCCCTTCATAAGAATGCCTGCATTTTCAGTATCTTGGAAGCTTGTAGCGCCTGTTAGTACACCAGTTGTTGGATCAAATACTCCACCAAATGTGCGTTGGTCTTCAGCTGGGTCCATGGTTACCATGTATTCATACATTTCATAACCTTGAGGGAGGTTTGCAATTAATGAACCTTCAGTTGGTGGCACACCGCCATCATTAACAGTGGGGTTTGAAATGCGGTCAAAGTAAGTTGTTAATGTGTGTGAGTTACCAGCTTCATCATAAACCTCTATGGGTGTTTGATAGGCATAGGAATCTGATGAGATGGGGGCTGAGCCATCTGAAATGTTATTTTTTGAGCCATCCCACGCTGTAGACATGGCAAAGAAGGGGTTAGTAACACTTGGAGTTTTGTCATAAGCTGTGTCAGTGGTAAGGTTTACTGAAAAATCAACCTTAGTGGTTTGACGAGGCGGTATATGCCAAGCGTCAAGTTTTATATCGGTGGGTACGCCTGTGCCCTGAATTGTTGATACAGTAGCTTGAACAGGTGCTGCGCCAGTTGCAAGAGTTGGGCTAACTGAGTTATCAATGACCCAGCCTTGCAAAATTTCACCACTTGGTAGGCGTAGATAGCCTTCATTATCAAAGTTAAAGTTACCAGCGCGAGTGTAATACATCTCTTCGGAGTATTGGTCACGCACTTGGAAGTAACCGCTGCCGCCAATGGCAAGGTCGGTTGAGGAGTTGGTGGCTTCAAAAGCACCTTGGGAGAAGTCGCCCATGATGGCATTGATACCAACACCCAAGCCAACTTGAGTTGGGCCACTGGCGCTGAAATTAGTTTGATAGATAAAATCTTCAAAGTCCATACGTTGGGCCTTAAAACCCAGCGTACTTACGTTAGCGATGTTGTTACCAACAACGTTCATTTTTTCGCCGTGTGCAAGCAATCCCGAAACACTTGTCCACATACTATCAGAAATACCCATAATGTCCTCCTAAAGACTTTTTGTATTTTCTGTTAAAAGTTAAACGCTAATATGTTGCGTCAGCAGTTTAGCCATTATCAGAGTTATCATCACTGTCTGAATTATCATCTTCAGTGTCAGTTGAATTACCATTGTTAATGATTTCTGGCTCAGATACGCGGCGTACTTCTGAAAGTAGAGTGTCGCGTCCATCAGCTAGAGTTAAAAAGGTTGTACCATTGCTTGTAGTAACACCTGCCACAAGACCTTCCACCACCATGTCATAATCAACGATGGGCTGACCTTCAGTAGAGGTGAAGGAAGGAACAATCTTATAAACACCGTCAGGTGCTTCTTGACCAAATTGATCAAGTCCATCCCATACAAAGGCAGGCTGTGTGCCAGCAGAGATGCTGCCAAGGTCCACAACTCGCACTGTATCACCGCTAGTATTAATGATGTTCATGTATGCAGTCTTTGGAGCTTCGCCAAGAGCATAATACATCTTAGATACAGTGGTATCGCCAGTGTCTTGGTCAGTGGTTTTACTGATAACGTCGCCAGTTACGTCAACGGTTTTGCCGATGTATGAGGTGGCGTTAATCATTTCTTGACCTTGAGTTACGCTGGAGAGGTTGTTCATGCTGTCATTTAAGTTCATTAGCTGTTCTAAGCTTGAGAACTGAGCTAGTTGAGCGATGAATTCTTTATCTTCCATGGGGTTTAGTGGATCTTGATATTGGAACTGTGTCACCAATAATAGCATAAAGGCTTCTTTATCCATGCTGTCGCCGCTCGATGTGTTATTGGCGAGAGCTTGGCTAAACTCATTATTGGTATTGGTTAATGCGCCTGCTATTGATGACATATGTTAACTCCTTAAATTTAACAACCAGTTAAGCTACAATGTGCAATGGTTGTCCGGCATTTACTGCCGTATAACTATCTAGTTGCACATGCTGTTCCAAAGTTGTTTCGTCTGTATTTATATTATTATTTAAGGTGTTTCCAAGGTTACGAAGGCGCTCAAGCACCTCACGACGGGAATTTTCTTCCTGTCTTGCATTGTGTTCATTCATACTGTCCCACTGGTCATACTGGGAATTATTTTCTTGGGTACCAGTTTGCACATCAATCTTATCAACTTTTAGTCCTTGCTGCTCAAGCGCACTGCGGATGTAGTCAAGCTGTTTGTGCAATAGTTCAGTGGTTTCTGGTCTTTCAGAACGGATAAGGGCATTTAACTCACCATTGCGTGAAGTTAAAGTAATGGTAACAGTGCCAAGCTCAGCTGGATGCAACTGTAAATCAAGACGTTTTGTGCCATCGGCTGCGGCTGAAAGCATGGCTCTTTCTATTTGGCTTGCAGCTTGCTGTGACAACATGCTCGTAGCTTGAGTTTGCTGAGCAGCTTCTGCAAGACCAGCAGTTTGGGCAAAACCGCCAATGCCAATAATTGGAGTATTAACGTTGTTGCTAGCTGTGGAAGCCATGGTGCGAACTTCGGCCTTGTTAAGCATATTGCTTAACTGATTGTCCCTCTTAGACTTGCCGTCGTCTTTCACGTCAGTCTTTGCATCTTCATCATGCCCAGCAAAAGCATTTTGCTTAGCGTTATTGTCCTGTAATTGCTTGTTTTCAAGGTTTTGAGTATTTAACTTGTTTTGCTCAGATTGTGCAGTAGTTGTGCCACTTTGAGATGCACGAGCATTTTCAAGGTTTTGATTTACTGTTTCAAGCACGGTCTTTTCAATAACAACCTTACTTTGCTCCACACTGCGTAAAGAAAGGGCATATGCCTCAGCTTCTTTTTGCATACGCGACCTTGCTTCAGATAAAATTGGCCCTAATACTTCGTCCAAGGCTTTATCAAGTCTGACCAAATTTTTGTCTTCTTGAGCAAACTCATGCAAGGCAGGGGCTAGTACATTAGTCAAGCCATCCTTAGTGAATTGTAAAAACTCATGAGAACCAAAGTTTTTTAGTATTGTATTGGTGCTTTCGTCGGACAAGCCTGCGGCTTTGGCAAGGGTTGCAAGTTCATTCTGACTTAGATTTATAGTGCCGTTGTTGGGAAGATTATTTAAGGCGCCAATTAAGGTGTTTAATAGCTTTTGACCATCTTTACCGTTAATGCCATTGGCTTGAGCCAGTAATTCTTCGGCAAGTTTTCCGCTGGGGTCAATTTTATTGGCCATACCTTTAAGGGTCGCTAAATCAGCATCGCTAAGAGCTTGATATTCTCTTTTATTATAAAACGAAGATAAAACTTGATGTAAGGTTGCACCATCTGGTTGGTCCGCAAGTTTTCTAAGTTCTTCTAAATTTTCATCTGCTGCGCCTTGATACCTTAATTCACGCTCAAGTTGCTCAAGCTCACTCTTAGTGAAAAGCACTTCTTCTGATGTGTACGTTACACCATCATTTGTTGTAAGACTATAAGGAGAATCTACCAATGGCGTAGTGTTAATAAGTGGCTCAAGGGCAACTTCAACTGAATGTGCTGCACCAGATTCAACTGCATCACGAGCTTCTTGTTGACGTTCCATTTCATCTGCAAAGTTGCTAGATGTATCATCATAACCATACTCAGCCCCTAAGTAAGAGCTAGTAGTTGCGTCAGAAAATATGGTAGGCATAATTTGCATAGTAAAACTCCTTGTGCCAATATTATTCAAGGAGTATGCCAAGTTGAAAAAAATAAAAAAGTGTAGTTATTTCATGTATATAACGAAGAAGAGGCTGGAAAAAGAGGGAAAATTTTGCACCTTCGTCAGCTTAATCGGAACATTATGCTCAGACTTTAGTGCAAATTTTACTTTTAAGTAGTCGGCACTGAAAAAGCACATAACACAACGAAAACAAAGCATTTTTAAC
>CAYJOP010000107.1:0-6168 GCA_964371835.1 uncultured Desulfovibrionaceae bacterium | reverse complement strand
ACGAAGTGGGTTTGTCGTCAAATTGGCCCGCATTGCGGGCCTTTGTTATAATAGTCGTTAAGATCTACCTACCCAAGTTTATCTTCATATCCTCAGGTGCCTTAACTGTGATAGAACGCTTAACACTACTTGAACCTTCTGCTGGCGCTTTAATAGTCCAAACAAAGGTCTTTTCTGGCCCTTGTTCAGGTTCTGGCGAGTCAGAGTAAGTTACACTCATGTTTGCGTCTTCCACTTGAGTTTGTGGATCTTCAATGCGCACAGTTACAGGAATATTACGTTTGTTTTCAACATTATATGTCCATTCCCATGTCCAAACTTGCTCTTTATCAAGTATGCCTTTTTCATCACTTTTACGAGTTTTATCCTTTGTTTCCACAGTGACCATGGGGTCAACACCGAAGAAAATTCTAGCTTCACCTGGCTTTGGATCAAAAAGGGCTTTGCCAGTGGCTACACCATCAAGCAAGAACAGGGCTTCACCTGCTGGGTAGAAGGCGCTATTTATTTTATGTGTGGCACTTAGCCAAACTTTATTGGCGCTAGTTGAAGGCCTTGCGATGCGCTCAAGGCCAGTTTTCCATTGCTCTTGGCTAAGCTTTATTGTGCTCTTGCCTTCCACCAATTTGGGGAATTTATCAATACTCCAGCGAGCCATGGCGGACTCTTGGTTAAAACTTGGGCTAGCACCTGCGACAGTATTATCAAGCATCATGGCTTGTGGTGCTGCCATGCTACGCTTTGCATACATGGCCTCACCTTGAGATTTACGAACAATCCAAGGGTATAGTGGTGCTGGGTCACGTTCATTACCTTGGGCTGTTGTTAATTCAAGTTGCACTTTGAACCAGTCAAGGTCGCTATTTTGCACAATTTGGGCAAGTAGCTGCACGTCAACGGTATTATCCTTGGTGTTGGCATTTATAACGTAGGTGGGTTTCCAAAAGGTATTGGGCAAGGTGTAACTATAGGCAACGAATGCCTCATCATCAACGCCCAAGGGTGATTTAATGCGTACAACCAATTGCTGGCTCATGGGTAGAGCGTCGTTAAGCTGGTCAACCCTCTGTTTGGCTAAGGCTAGTTCACGCTCAGCAGCGGCTATGCGTGTGCCTATGAGTGCAAGGTTTGGATTGACTTCATCTGTGAATTTTGGGTCTGACATATTACCTTTTTTTGCCATGTCTTCCACTAAGGCTTTTTCTTGCGCCTTTAACACAGCAAGAGAACCAGCAAGAGCATCATACATGGATTCATAGGTGCTGCGACGTTGTTCCATGGAACCTTGGGGCTTGAAAGGCAGGGCTTTTTCCACAGCCCAACTTAGAATTTCGCCCTGACTTTTGCCTTTAATAAGGGGCAGGGTAATTTGAATATCCTGAGCATTCTTTGGAAATGGTATGACCAATACTTTTTCCTTTTCAACAGCCATACTAACACGAGCCATACATTCGGCATATACTTGGGTGTTTTGCTGATTCATAACTGCCCTGTAAGGCAATGAGGGTATGCCATTTGCTGTGTCATTGGCAGAACGCACGCGCGGCACTTCTTTAAATTCTGCGGCAGATGCCATGGATGTAACGCCAAGGGTTACTAAAAATAAAATTAAAAACAAATAAGTTATGTTACGCATTATACAATCCTTTTTCCGCCCATCCAATGGGCCACAACACGACCTTTCATGTTCTGGCCAAGGTATGGGGTATTGGAGCTTTTTGAGTAAAGGGTTTTTGAGTTAACTTCCCATTGTTTTTCAGGGTCAAATAGGAAGAAGTCTGCCACATCATCTGGGGCAAAAGCATTGCTTGGCAGATTAAATATTTCTGCTGGCTTTGTGGCCCAAAGGCGTTGTAAATCGCCTGTATTAAGTATGTTTTGGCGCACCAGCTCATAGCTTAGGCAAACGGCTAAATCAAGACCAGTTAAGCCATTGGGGGCTTCGTCCAGTGGGCCGTCCTTTTCGTGCGTTGCATGTGGTGCGTGGTCGGTGACTAAGATGTCAATGGTGCCGTCTTTCACGGCTTGGCGCAAGCATTCCACATCCTGTGGCGTGCGTAAAGGTGGGTTAACTTTGGCATTTGGCCCGTAGCCCATGAGGGCTGTATCGTCTAATAATAGATAGTGTGGGCAAGTTTCTGCTGTGACTTTTACACCACGAGATTTACCCCATGCAATGAGGTCCACAGCACGCTTGCAAGATACATGGGCAATGTGCACAGGCAGATTTAAATATTCTGCAAGCAAGATGTCACGAGCAACGTGCATGGCTTCGCCAACGTCTGGTTGACCTTTAACGCCAAGCTTTCCACTGGTTATGCCATCATTCATGTGTGTGCCCTTGGCAAGGGACGCATCTTCACAATGGTCAATGACTATGAGGTTAAGGTCAGAGGCATACTCCATGACACGACGCATAAGCTCTGTACTTTCCATGGAATGCCCGTCATTGGATATGGCAACGCATCCAGCCTCCTTAAGTTCTGCAAGGGGTGCCATTTCCTTACCCAATAAGCCAACGGTGGCTGCACCCACTGGGTAAACATGCGGCCCATGCGGATGGGACTTTTTGGCGGCATCTATTATTAACTTAGTAACTGATGCATTGTCATTGGTGGGACTGGTGTTTGCCATGCACATGACAGCACCAAAACCGCCGTGAGCTGCGGCATTTAAGCCTGAGGCCACGTCTTCCTTATATTCATAGCCAGGCTCGCGCAAATGCACGTGTGCGTCAATAAAGCTTGGAAATAATAATAAACCGCTGGCGTCAAAAACTTCGGCCTCGACTGGAATTGGCTTTGCCGCTGGGGTCATGGTTTTTATGTGCCCGTCTTCCACAAAGACATTAACTTGTGCATCTAAGTAGCAGGCATTTTTAATGCATAACATATATATTCCTCATAAATTGTTGAGTTAAATTAATCTTTGCGATGGGCCAAGAGGTATAACACTGCCATGCGTGTGGCAACACCTGCTGCCACTTGGTCAAGCACTAGGCAGTCTTGGTCATCTGCCACGTCTGATGAAATTTCTAAACCACGGTTCATGGGGCCAGGGTGTAAAATTTTTGCCTGAGGTTTGGCATTTTTGAGATGCTCGTGGCTTAGGCAATAACGGCGGGAATACTCAGCAATGGATGGCAGTAAACCTGCTTGCTGGCGCTCAAGCTGCAAGCGTAGACACATGACAGCATCAACATCCTCTGCGGCTTTGTGTAAGTCATTATAGACTGTTACAGGCCAAGTGCCAATGCCAGCTGGAAGTAGGGTGCGTGGTGCGCATACTCGTATATTTACGCCAAGCATGGTTAACAATTCAATGTTAGAGCGAGCAACACGGCTATGGGCGATGTCTCCAAGGATTAGCAGTGTTTTACCAGCAAAATCCTTGCCCCATATTTGACGCAAAGAAAAGCTGTCCAATAAGGCTTGGGTGGGGTGTGCATGCCAACCGTCACCGCCATTTACTATGCTGCAAGATAGGCGCTCAGCTAAATAATTAGCGGCACCGCTGCTGGAGTGGCGGATAACAATAATATCTGGACTCATGGCTTCAAGGGTCAGGCTTGTGTCTTTTAAGCTTTCGCCCTTGGTGATGCTTGAGCCACTTTTGCCAAGGGCAAAGGTATCAGCAGAAAGACGCTTACCTGCAACATCAAAGGAAGTTTTTGTGCGTGTGCTGTCTTCCGAGAAAAACAGGATAATACTTTGGCCTTTAAGTATGGGTACTTTTTTTATGGGCCTACTGTTGATTTCTTGAAAACTTGTGGCTAAGTCCAAGATGTGTTGCACATCTTCCACCGAGAGTTGGTTAATGTTCAACAAATCCTTATGGGTCCAACGATAATCTTTTGCTTCCATAGTATACCCTCTGGTTAGTGCCTAATTTTAGCCGAAAAAAAACCCCATAAATGGGGAAATAATAAAAAAATAAAATTATGTAAAGCTAAGTATTTTGATAAAAAATGGTAGTTCAAAATAATCCATGTTTTTGCCCTCAAAAACACTATACCTTGACGAAGCAAAGGTGTAAAGAGAAAGAAGACATGAAATTTAAACTTAATACGAGGATAAAATTAATAAAATATGTTGATTTCATTGGTAATTTACTTGTCATGCGGAGCTGTTGCTGGTGTATTTGCTGGACTTTTAGGCGTTGGCGGCGGAGTAATTATTGTGCCAATTTTGACCTTAGTTTTTAGCTGGATGAAACTTGAGCCAAACATTATACATCATTTAAGCCTTGGAACGTCACTTGCGACTATTATGGTGACAGCCTTTGCCAGTGCTAGAGCTCATAATAAACGTGGGGCTGTGCGCTGGGATATTGTAAAAGCCATAGCCCCTGGTATTTTAATTGGCACATTTGCTGGTGGCCTTGTGGCAGCCCATATTCCAGATGTGCAATTAAAGGCTATCTTCGTGTGTTTCATTTATCTTGTGGCCTTGGATATGATTGTTGGCAAAAAACCATCGGCTAAACAAAATTTACCAAAAACTGTAGGCATTAGTATTGTGGGGCTTTGTATTGGTATAGTTTCAAGTTTTGTGGGCATTGGTGGTGGCACAATGTCTGTGCCATTTATGTCATATTGTTCTGTGCCCTTGCATACTGCTGTTGGCACATCATCTGCCATTGGCTTTCCCATTGCTCTTGCTGGCACATTAGGCTATATTGTGGGTGGGTTCAACCATGAAGGTTTGCCAGAAGGTACGCTTGGCTTTGTGCATGTGGTAGCCTTTTTTGGTATTGCATCGGCAAGTTTTTTTACAGCGCCTATAGGGGCTAAGATTGCACATAAGTTGCCAGTGGCAACGCTAAAAAAAATATTTGCCATTTTTTTAATGTTCATAGCATCAAGAATGCTATGGAGTTTAATTGGTTAAGGAATAAGAATGGCCTTAAAAAGTACATATAATCCGAGGCTTGCGGAGTCAATTTGGTGGAATTTATTGTTAATAACCGTTGGTTCTGCCTTGTTTTCCATTGGCATTCAAGCCATTGCTGTGCCCCAAGGTTTTTTGTCTGGTGGGGTTATGGGTATCTCCATGTTGGTTTGGTATAGCACCAAACTTATGTCTGTCCCCTTTTGGTATTTGGCAATTTGTGTCCCCATTAGTTTGTTTGGTTGGTTTTTTGTGGGGCGGCTATTTTTACTCTATTCAATATATGCCATTGCCTGCACAGCAGTATTTGGGCAATTCATAAACTTTGAAATTACAATTGATAATGACGTATATGCAGCAGTGTTTGCTGGAATGATTAACGGTTTTGGTTGTGGTATGATGTTGCGCTCCTTGGGTAGTGCCGGCGGTACGGATATTATTGCTGTTGCCATTAGGGAACGCTGGAACATAGCTGTGGGCAAGACTAATTTTATGATAAATATGGCGATTTTTGCATTAAGCTCAATTATAATTGATCTTGATGTTATTATTGCATCAGCCATTATGGTGTTTATTTCAGCCAACACCCTTGAATATGTGCTAAAACTTTTCAACCAACGCAAGATGGTTATGATTATTTCAGATCATGCTGAAATTTTAGCAGAAGCCCTCATGATAGAACATAAATTTGGAGTAACCCTAATGCGTGGGAAGGGCGGATATTCTGGTAGCGATAGAGATATAATTTTGACAGTGACCAACAATATGGCTCTTAAACAATTGGAACATCTAGTGTTCAATATTGATGAGCATGCCATATTTATTGTGGAAAATACTTTCTATGTGTCTGGTGGGCAATTTGCGCGTAAGATATATAAATAATAACTAAATTAACATTGGGGAAATATGTTTTTTAATAGCCAAAGATCCAGTCAAACAAGTATTGAATGTAAGGAGTGTAAGCATAAACTGCTAGCAGTGAAAACCTGACGGAGTATTGTTTTGCGTTGCGGGCAATGCCAAAAAGAGTTTCCACTGTCAGACTATGTGCAACAAATGGACGTAGCCTTAGAAAAATTTTTAGAAAATAGTTTTTGCGATCGTGTATAATGGCCAAAATATAAAAATTTATCATGCCTATAAAGCGGTATGCAGGGATGATGTCTTTTATTATTTCATGCGTTTTTTAGCATAAAAGCTTAAATGCAAATTAAAGACTCCTGCACAATTCATTGTGTGTAGTCTTTTGAGGCTTTTGTTCTACACAAGTAGATTTTCA
>CAYJOP010000106.1:0-6402 GCA_964371835.1 uncultured Desulfovibrionaceae bacterium | reverse complement strand
ATTTTATTTATATATTTTCACACTAAAAAACATTTTAAATTAAAGTGTTAATCTGCTTTTAAGTGACGACTAGTTAAATTTTGTTATATTTTTTATTTAAAAATAAAGCGGCCTATCCAAAAAATTGGTAGGCCGCCATTTTTATGCATATTGAATTGGCTTATTTAAAAGCGCCTTCAAAGTTAGGTACAACTTGCTTTTTACGGCTCATTACGCCGTCAAGCCATACAGACTTACCTTCGGCTTTTACGCCAAAAGCTTTGTCAATTACTGATGGGTCGTCAGAAACGAAGAGCATTTCTGAGCCTTCTTTCATGATGTCGGTAAGCAATAAGAATACACTGTGACGTCCTTCTGCTTTAACCTTGCCAATTTCTTCAAATAGGCCATCTTTAACCTTGTCTAATAGGCTAAGGTCAACAACTTCTAGCTGACCAATACCAACTTTTTTGCCGCCCATATCAAAGTCTTTGTAATCACGGAAAACTAGGTCTTTCATGGAAGCGCCGTCCACTGCGGACTTAACTTTGAACATTTCCATGCCAAGAGCCATAATGTCGCCTACACCAGCTAGTTTTGCAAGAGCTTCAACAGCTTTTTTATCAGCGTCGGTGCAAGTTGGGGATTTGAACATTACTGTGTCTGAAAGGATGGCGCAAAGTAGGCCACCAGCAATGCCCTTAGGTAATTCAAGACCGTAGAAATCATACATGGCTTTGATTACTGTGCCAGTACAGCCCACAGGCCAAGTCCAAATTTCAAGAGGGTTAGGGGTAGTTACGTCGCCTAATTTGTGGTGGTCAACGATGCCTAAAATTTCTGCATCATTAATACCTTTAGGTGCTTGGGCTAGGTCAGAAAAGTCTACAAGAACAAGCTTTTGACCAGCAACATCTGCAACAACTTCAGGTGCGCTCAAACCAAATTTTGAAAGCACAAATTCAGTTTCTGGAGTTGGTGCGCCTTGTGCCACAGCTTTAGCTTGCATGCCACGCTTACTATAAACGTCAGCAACGGCAATAGCGGAAATAATACTGTCCGTATCTGGATTCATGTGACCAATAACTAATGCAGCCATAATAAACTCCTTAAATATGTTTTGAATTTTAAAACGTCGCATTTACGACTTCATACATTGTTATATTTAGCACAAACTAATGCAAAAGCCAACCCATCAAGCAAAATAAATGTAATTATTTATTGTTGAGATATTTTTATTGTAATATTATATATGGTTACTGAGAATAAAAATTATAAATTTAACCCAGCCAAATGTCCACTTGCAAAGGCAAAGTGCAAATTATAACCCCCAAGTTGACCAGTGACGTTTAGTAACTCTCCTATTATATAGAGTTTTTTCTCTATATTGCTTTCCATGCTCCAAGGATTTACTTCACTTGTATCAATACCACCAAGGGCAGCTTCTGCACGCTCCATGGGGCCTTTGCAACTTGGAATGATGCTAAAGTTATGGATATTATTGGCTATTGTATTCCGTGCTGCGCGAGAAAGTTCTGCAATTTTGCGCCTTGCAAATTCTTCTGGTAATAATTTGTCTGCAAGTCTTTGGGGCATATGTCTGCAAAGCAGGTTACGTGTAAGTAATTTACCGCACTCTTTGGCATCAAGTAGCTCTGCAAAATTGATATGAGGTAAAAAATCAATATATATAGGACTGTTATTCTGCCAGTGACAAGAGGTTTGCAAGGCAGCAGGACCACTTAAACCTTGATGAGTAAATAATAAATCGTCACTACATTTGTAATGTGCTGTGCTTATGTTAACTCTTAGGCTAATTCCAGACAAATCAGCCAAAGGCCAATTTTTTTGCATTTGTATGGAGGTAAGGGCTGCTTGAAATGGCCTATGTTTGTGGCCCCACTGTGCTGCTATTTTGAGACCAATGCTTGTTGCACCAACATTTGCCCAGGCTGGTGAACCAAGGGCCAGTACAAGATTTTTGGCATGAAGTTCTTTTTTTATATTATTATTGCTACACATTACATTGAAAATATTATCCGATTTACTTATCTCTTGTATTTCATGTTCAAGATAGAATTTGCCATTAAATCTATGACATTCGTTTACCAATGTTTTAACAAGTAGTTTTGCATTTTGAAGGCCAAAAAGTTGCCCGTGCTCACGTTCTTCCCAAAGTAGCCCATGCTTTTGAAAAAAAATTTGCATGGTCTTTGGTGGAAATGCGTCAAGTGCTGGCTCAATAAAGCTTTGGTCGCCAACAAAGTATGAACTGCCCATGTTGATATTGGTAAAATTACATTTACCTCCACCACTTATGGCAATTTTTTTACCTGCATGAATGTTGTGATCCACAAGGGCAACATTTAGGCCACGCTTTGCGGCAGTGAGCGCACACATAAGCCCAGATGCACCAGCTCCAAGTATTACTGCATCTAATAATTGTTTTTCATGATTTGACATGGCTGACTTATATAAAAGAGCCTTGGCTTTGCCAAGGTATTTTATTTATACTTTTTTGAAGCAATATATAAATTAAATTTTATTTTTAAATTAATAAACAATATGTTACAATCACAGCATTGAAGTGAAAATGATTTATGAATTGTTTGCATATTGACATATCTGAGGAAAAAGGTCAGTATAAAAACATTGAAATAATATTTAGAATTAAAAAATTTGCGGAGGCAGATATGTCAGGCCAATATAGATTAGTTACGCGTAGTGACTTTGACGGTTTAGTATGTGCAGTATTGTTTAAAAAAATGCAAATGGTAGGAGATATTTTGTTTGTACATCCAAAGGATGTGCAAGATGGTAGAGTTGAGCTAACTAGCAACGACATCACAACAAATTTACCATTTAGCCCATATGTTCACATGTGCTTTGACCACCACCTGTCAGAAACTTTGCGTTCATCCAAGCGTAATGTTAATCATATTATTAATGCAGAAGCTCCATCTGCCGCTCGTGTTGTATATGATTATTTTGGCGGCAAAGAGCGTTTTCCTGATGTGTCTGATGATATGATGGTTGCGGTTGATAAATCTGACACAGCAGATTTTAGTATGGATGAAATTCTTGAGCCAAGTGGTTGGGTTTTATTAAGTTATTTAATGGATCCTCGTACTGGTCTTGGTCGTTTTCGTAACTTTCGCATAAGCAACTATGAGCTTATGATGAAGATGATTGAATTGTGTGGTAGCGGAGCCAATATCCAAGAAATTATTGAAGATTTTGACATTCAAGAGCGTGTTACACTTTATTATGAACACAAAGAAAAAGCCAAGGCTCAATTGAAAGAAAAAGCAAAAATTCATGGCAACTTAATTGAACTTGATTTGCGTGATGCTGAAGAAATCTGGGCCACAAATCGCTTTACTCTTTATGCACTTTTTCCTCAGTGTAACATTTCTGCTCATATTATGTGGGGTTTACATAAGAAAAACGTGGTATTTGCAGTAGGTAAATCCATTGTGGACCGTTCATCCAAGGTTAATGTTGGTGAGATTATGTTAACCTATGGTGGAGGAGGTCACTTTAATGCTGGTACTTGCCAAGTTCCAATAGACCATGCAGATGATACACAAGCTGAACTACGCAAATTATTGCAAGGTTAGTTAACCCGCCGTCACTTAAAAACAGATTAACACTTTAATTTAAAATGTTTTTTAGTGTAGAAATATATAAATAAAATTGCCAAGAAATGAGCATATTATGCGAATTTACGGCAATTTTATGACAGTAATTATGAGTTTTTCAAGTGACGACTAACAAAATTTTTCTGTAAGAAAAATTTTGCGCGGCGTAAAATGAGCCAGAATTCATTTCTGGCGACCGCAAGGCGGCATTTGGAGTACGCGTGCCTTTTAAGAACAATACATAGAAATGTGTTGTTCAGTTCCGACTAATTAATAGAGCTAATGAGAAATTATTGTAAATAAATCCTGCATCATTATATCAAACTCAGGATTAAAAGTAAGTCTTGCGTGGAAAGGTTTGCCCTTTGCATCATTTACCCATGAGCTGTATTTGACTGGCTCCCCTTTGTTACATGACTCAATGTCTGCTTGTAATGCATTGGGGGCATTGATGCATATTCTTTCTGTGCCATTTATTCCGTAATAGGGTTTATTTAAGTGTAAATTCAAATGTTATCGAGCTAAGCTTGTATTACTAAAACATATTGTAATTAAGCTAAATAAAATAAAAATTGAACTATACTTTATCATTTTTCTTATTAATATGCTAAAATGCTGTAGAGTATAATGTATGTCATCTTGCAGCTTTGTAGTGTGAGTATACTTATTTTCATGGAAATAATATAAACTGTACAAGGTAAAACCTGTGTTGAGGGCTATTTTGCTAAAGTGATTAACACAATTTCAGAATAAACACCAAGGCGCATGGGAAATCCGTCCCATATGGCCATTCCATTAGACACAAATATTTTTTGGTTAGTGTTTTCTTTATTTTCATATAATCCATTGACATATCCGGCATTAGCTTTTGCCACAATGCCTTTTAAAAAAAACAAAATACCGCCATGCGTGTGCCCAGAAAGCTGCAAACTAGGTTTAATCTTAATGTTTTCTTTGTTTCCAGGTTGATGTGACAAGAGCAGGCGAAATTCATTTTCTGCAACTTCAGCATTAAGACCTGCTAAGGCTAGCTTAGCATCAGGCGGTGCAGAATTAAAACGAGTGGCGGCAGGGTCTGTTAAGCCTATAATATTAAAAATGTAATTTCCAATGCTCAAGCTTTTGTTTGCATTTTCCAAAACCACGAGGTTATCAAGAGAGCGAAAATGCTTAATCCACGGATCATAATCATTGATGTATTCATGGTTTCCTGCCACAAAATAGACGCCAAGCGGTGCTTTGAGTCGCGCAAATGGACTCACATCATTAATTATTTCAATAAGTGGTGCGTCAACGGCATCCCCTGTAATGGCGATAATGTCAGGTTTTGCAGCCAGAACGCTGTCAATGGACTTATTAAGCCACTCTTGACGAAAAAATTTTCCCATGTGTGAGTCTGACATGTGAGCAATGCGTAAACCTTCAAATTCTTTTGGTAAATTTTTAAAATGTATAGTTAAATTTTTGATAGGTGGCACACGCATAGCTTGATACATGCCATATGTGCAGGTTATGCATGATGCTATTAAAATCAGTGGCATGAATTTGGTACTTATGAATGGTGCTCCAAAAATGCGAATGATGAGATTAATACCATCAAAACAAAAAGACAATATTGCAGCAAATACAATAATAGTAAGGCACCAAGCTGGCACAATTAGCGTGTTGTCAGATAATTTAATGGATGAAAATTCAATAATTGTTGCATGTATGGTAATTATGAAAACAACTAAAAATAATAATAATTTTAGTGAGATGGAAATGTTTAAAGGCCATATATGGCGCAAACAAAAATAAGTAGAAATTATTAAAAGAATTAGGTTAGATATGATATAAAACATATATTACTGCTGCTCCTAAACATGGCATAAAAAGTAAAATTAATAAATCATATAAATTATTTAATAGAAATTTTTAGTTCACGAGCAATTATCATTGCTGTGATTTCAGCAACTTCACCTGTAAATCCTGTACACTGTACCTTATGAGCAGAAGAACCTGGCCAAAAGCCCTTAGTCAAAATTTTACAGCAGCAAACTTTGTGTGCCTTCGTGAATTGCTTTTGTAATTCCTTAGTAAGCTGCATGGACTTTTTAACTTCTTTTGACTTTGCCTCAGAACGTCCAAAAAACATTCCAAGTGCCATAACTCCACCGCTTACAGCTCCACAAGTACAACCATTACTCATGCCCACAGCAAAACCAGATGCAAGTTTGATAATGGAGTCATCATAAGGCGCATTAAATGCGTCTTTAATGGTTTTTAGCACAGCTTCTGAACAATAATAATCTTCATTTCGATAATACTCTTCAGCTCTTGCCCTAATTTCATTTATGTCTATGGCTCTAGGTGTCATAAAAATCCTTGTCGTGTAGATATGAGCACAAAAATCAGTAGTGAGACTTATGCGAAATTTATTTTTGAAACATAACTGTTTTGCAAAGTGTTAAAATTAAGCATTTGCAATTCACTACAGCTAAACAAATTGTAACTTGGCGGAATTTTGTAAAAATAATAAATTTCAAAAATGCTCAGACTATGCGTTTTGCTCAGTTTGTGCTTAACTATTTATCTAGCCAATATTAGCATGTTTTAGCATAATCTGCAAGTAATATTGCTATGATTTTACAAGTTTAAACTCGTAGTGTTTTGCTGTGTATTAATAGGATTAACTGAGTAATATGTTAAACAATGCAATATGGTTTCTTTGAATATCTTTCAAGCCAGAAGATAGCATTATAGTGTCCTGCACAATTATTTTTTAGTTCTATTTTTGTACTTT
>CAYJOP010000105.1:0-6442 GCA_964371835.1 uncultured Desulfovibrionaceae bacterium | reverse complement strand
TTATTTAAGGGTATTATCTATTATTTTCAAAAATATTTTTACAACATTGACAATTTTAACTCAATTGAGTATAATTGATAAGCTATAAAAATAATCTACAATAAATAGATGTCAAGAGCTTCATAAGAATTATCTATAATTTTTTTGCAGATTTAGTTTTGTGGCATCCTTCAATAATAAAACATTATGGTAATAGTTTAAAAGCATTCTCATCAATGACCATATTGTTGATGCTAGCTTCCTGAAGCTAAAAGGTTTTACATTCTGATAGTTAATATATGAAAGAATATTAAACAAATGCACTTACTTCACGGTTTTGGTCCAATATGCAAGTTACATGGGATTTTACAAAGATGCTTCCATGCAACTACTATCATCTATTTTCAAGTGCGGTGTGTGGAAAAAAGAAAACCCCTTACAGCGTTTGCCGTAAGGGGTTGAATTTACTGGTGGGTCGTGCGGGGTTCGAACCTGCGACTCTCTGCTTAAAAGGCCATGACGTACGATAACGCTTTTATGCTCTATGGGGCTTGTAAATAAATTTTTCTTGTTGTATTGAGTGCATACAGCACACAGCAAAACACAGGAATACACGCACAAGGGGTGCAATAGGGTAGCATTTTGCACAGTAGGGTAGCAATAGGGTAGCACAAAATGGCACGTGAAAAAACCAAATTTACTGGCTTGTACCACCGCCTGGCATAACGCCTTCATGAATATGCTTTCGCAAAGAAACCTCACTGGCAAGCACATCACTACCAGCAAGTACATTTTGACCAGCTAGCATATCAAGTCCAGCGGTTATGCTATTATCAGGCACATCAATACCACCTTCACGCACAATTAAATGCCCGTGCAATACCCCTTTGCCAATGCCACCACCAAATGCACTCCAAAGCAAATAACCTGCTATAGTGACGGTAGGCGCTGCTAATGTTACATTGGTTAAAGATTTAAGTGATATTTGCCCCATGGCCACAATTTCAACCTTGCCTAGAACATTAGCCGCAATATTTCCTTTGACCTCAAGCTCCACATTTTGCTCAACCACGGCTTTGATATTTTTATCAACCTCAAGCTCCACATCACCCTTGATTTTACCCACAAGCTTGTGAGCTTTACGATCATACCAAAGCTCAGTGCCGTCTTCATAGCGGCGGTAATCCATGTGTGGATCTTGCGCGGGGTCAGGTGTTTCAGGGCTATAACAAGCACCTAGAATAACGCCCTCCTCAAAGCCTTGACCACGAAAAAGCACGGCCACAGTCTCCCCAAACATCGGCAGCAACGGCCTACTATTTACACTACGACAATGTATGCCAACACATGCCCATCGAGGACTACTCACGCCTTGACGCCATGATTGCCCTACGCATGAGAGCAACAGGCCACAACCCACAAGCGGTCATGGATGCCATAGCATATTGCGCCCCAAGCATACGCACAAAAGAAGGCCGTAATTGGCGACAATACGCTGAACGCACAGCCAATTATGCCTTTGGTGTGGCTGGGGACATAGCCTTACAAAAGTATGAAAAGTACAAGGAGTATTGGCAGAGGATAGAGCAAGGACAAGAAGCACAGCGCACAAAAAACTTTGCAAGATTATAATAAGTAAATTGTATTTTAATCGAAAGCATTAACCCTGTATGTAGTACAGGCAAAACAGGAGATGAGTATGAATACACAGTCAAATTTTGAGCGTTTTAGTGAGTATGCCAATCAAGGTGATGTTTTTGCTTAAGAGGTGATTAAAAGTCTTAACAATGACATCAATCTTGGCATGGCAAAGCAAGAGAAAACGGAAAATGCTCCATATTTCTTGGTCAAGCTTGCCCTGCGCGATAATGCTGAGCAAGCCAATGCAGATGCACAATATAGCCTTGGCTTATCTTTTTTAACACGTCATGGAAGTAAGGAGCTTAACCCACAAAGGCTTTTTATTGTATGCTCAAGGCCGCAGAAGGTGTTTGTACAATGGCACAACGCTATGTGGCCTATATGTATTGCACAGGCAATGGAACACACAAAAACCTCATTCAAGCTTGATATTGGTTTATGAAAGCTATGGAACAAGAATACGAAATAAGAAAGTAGACGAATAAAACCGTTTAGTTACAACGCAAACCGAGGGGCTGTTTTAATTGATGTTACTTGAGGCAGACCCTTATCAAAATTTCACGGAGATACACCATGCCAAAATGTCATTTAACCCAAGATTTTTTGTTACAGCTCATAAAAAATCCACCGCATAAGACTGTGCAATATACAGACAAAGATCTGACTGGTTTTGTGCTTGAATATCGGTCTACTAGTGTGGGGACGTGGTATTTTCGCTATAGGTATGGACAGGCAAAGCTACAATATGCTCGCATTGGCAGTACGGAGCGCATGGACGCACTTGCTGCTCGTGAATGTGCTTATCGTCTTGCAAGCATTGTGCGAGAAGGTGGCGACCCACAGCAAAAGGCCGTGTTTAAACCAAGCTCTTTGACGGTGGAAGGTTTCGTGCTTGAGCGCTACTTGCCTCATGCGGAATTAAAAAAGCGTAGCTGGCGTGTAGATGCCAGAATTTTACGTCAATATTTTTTCTCGCATTTTGGGGAGCGGTATTTACACTCTATTACATGCATGGAAATGGTGGCGTGGCAAAATTCATTACCCACAAAAAAACTTCAAGCAAGCACTTGTAATCGTATTATTTCTGTTGCCAAGAGTGTATTTAATTGTGCTGTACGTTGGGGCATATTGGACACATTGCATAATCCATGCAGAGATTTAACCCCCTTTCCTGAAAATACGCCACAAACTCGCTATCTAAATAAAGCTGAAACTGTGCAAGTGCTTACAGAATTGCGGGCCATGAAGGACAATAAAAACGCCATAGCCTTGCAATTGTTGTTATTCACAGGCGCACGGAAGCAGGAAATTCTAGCTGCACGTTGGGAAAATGTAAACTTTGAAACACACATTTTGACCATACCCCTCTCAAAATCGGGCAAGGCAAGACATATTCCCCTTTCTGATGAAGCAGTAAAGCTTATTCATACCCTAGAAGTAATGCGAAATGGAACTAAGAAGACCAGAAAGAACAAAGACAACATGGCCAGTCCGTGGCTTTTTCCTGCTAACGACCCCACAAAACATGTATCCTCAGTCTATCGTACATGGAATAAAGTACGCAAAAAATTGGGCTTGCAGGGTGTGCGCATCCATGACTTGCGCCACTCTTTTGCATCATTGCTAGTCAATGCTGGGTGTTCTCTTTATGAAGTTCAAAAAATCTTAGGGCATCATGACCCAAGAGTGACTATGCGTTATGCTCACTTAGCACAATCATCCTTGGTTGAGGCTACCAATAAGGTGGGCGAAATACTTGAAGTAAAAAAATAGAGCTATAAGACGGACTGTCGATAACGATATAACAAAAGATGATAAATTATTAAATAAATATAAAACGTAGATTGTCACAACTTTTTGTTGCTGACAGTAGGACTGTCAGTAACGCTTGCCATCAAAACTACAATATTCTTAATCATTCCACAAGTTTTTTCTTCAAAAATTATTGACAGTAGGATTGTTGAAAACAATCTATTTTAACTTTATTATTATAGCATGTTATATAATAAAAAAAAATTTTTTTGCAAAACTCTTGAATAATTACTGAACCCACAACGTTTAATATAGTAATATATCAACATACTAAATCATCTAATTACTAAACAATCTTTATTTTACTGAATACATAGATATTTTCTTGTATTTTAAAGGAATCAAAACGCTTTTGGCAAAAAACTTATAATTTTATTAATAATTTTAAGCTAATACAAAAAGCGTTACTGACAGTCCTACTGTCAGCAACAAAAATTGCAATCTATTTTATGATATTGTGCTTATAAGCCATGGAATATTATAATAGATTGTATATTGTTAAGTGTATTTACTTTTATATACTAGGGGGAGATATCATGCCAAATACCATTGAAGCCCGTGTGGTTGATGTAACAGGTTCTGTTTCGATTGTTCGAAATGGTCAGCAAATATCTGTGGGTATTGATTCTCCCATTTACGAAAATGATGTTATTATCACAGGTGAAAACTCTTCTGCAGATATTGTTTATCGAGATGGGACAAAAACTCGTATTTCGTCACAGACTGAACTTATTTTGAAAGATTTTGAATTTGGTGCAGGAGATGATGAACCATCCTTTGTGATGAACTTAGTTCAAGGGGCCGCAAGGACTATTACTGGCGAAGTGGTAAGGCAAAATCCAGAGGGTTTTGAGGTTATCACTCCTCGTGCTTACATAGGCGTACGTGGAACAGAGTTTGTAAATATTGTTAAGCAAGGTTTTGAGCATCATGCGCTTTTGTTTATATCTGAGGGGCATGTGATGTTTGTTACAACTAGAGATGGAGCTTTAGCTGAGCTTACTATCCCACTTGAGATAGTAACCCTTAATGATACAAATTTACAAAATTTAGTTTTAGAAAAGTATACCTTATCTGAAATGCTTGACATACTAAAGGAGCTAGCTCCCCCTTTAGTTCATAGATTGGGTGAAGGTTCTCTTGATTTGGAAAGGCTTGTGGAAGAATTTCCTAATTCAGAAGAAATTCCTGAGGATGAGCTTAGAAAACTTGAAGAGGAAATTCAAATAGGTCAGCTGACTAAAGAAGAAAACGAGTATGTGACTAACAATACGACACAAATAATAGTTTTAGAATCTAATGGCAGCGAATACTTAGATTTATTGGATGCATTAGAGGAAAATAATATTGATTTTGAAGTTATACCTTCTGACAGCCTTGCGTCGGCATTGTTCCCTAACGATATTTTAGGAAATGATAATAACCTTGATGATGGCACATCCGCTTTGACACAGCCCCCTTCAATCCCTGATATTATTAATGATATCCTTAACTATACAAATAATGATGATAGGGCAGACTTTGCACAAAATATTATTAATTCAGAAATAGACTTGGGTGAGGGGCATGACACCTTAACAATTTCTAAAAATTTTAGTGATGGCTTTATCCATGGTAAAGGTGGCAATGATATTATTACGGTCAGTGGCATTCTTGATGACCCAACGGCCGGTGTGGCGCGTATGTTACCCCACCCTGTTTTAAATGCTGGAGCTGGTGATGATACAGTTAATATCAATGTGCTTAAGAGCGGCAATGTAGTATCAGAGCTTGGTAATGATGTATTTGTAATTAATGATATGCAAGGTGCTAGCATACATACAGGTGAAGATGATGATGCTGTTGCGGTAAAGAGTTTTTCTGCCGGTGCAATTAATTTATTTAGCGGTAATGACTTACTTTCCATAGGTACAATGAGTGCCTCTGCTCTTGCAGATCCAATGACATATAATTTTAATGGTGGTGTTGGTAATGATATTTTAGTGAACTTAGATGTAGCAAATATTGACTCAACAGGCTTTGAAGTTTTTATCTCAGGTGCGGCAGCTCCTACCATTACCACCACAGCTCAGCTAAACGCCATGGGGCTTGATGCTAGCGGTGCAGACCTAGCTCTTTCAGTTAATGATTGGCATGTTTATAATAAAGTTATCACAGCAAAAAACGCAAACCTCGCCCTCACCACAACCCTTAATGTAAATGAATTAACACATTATGTGGACATTGCAAACTCTACAGAAAATATTACCACTGCAAACCTTGAAGATATAGTAAAAATCAGTAGTTCCTCTAGTCATGATATAGATACACTGGCTGGTAATGATACAGTTAACATTGCTTCTGTGCAAGGCGGCACCATAAATTTAGGTGATGGGCAAGATAATCTTACCATTAATAACTTTGAAACTGCAACTGTAAACACAGGCAGTGGAAATGATAGCGTCATGGTGGATGCTTTTAATTCTGGAAATATGCTCCTAGACGTGGGCGATGATGTTTTTGTGGTTAACTCACTTAATGGCGGCACAGTCAATACAGGCTTTAATAATGATTTAGTTTTATTAAAAAATTATACATCTGGTACGGTGGATGCGGCACTTGGCAATGATATATTAATTGGCAAAAATCTTGCTGGAACAAATGCAAGAAACTTTGAAATATTTGTTTTTGGAAATGATGCAGAAAGAATTGACTCAAGGGCAGCCCTTGTTACTTTTGGTATCACCATTAATCAAAACAATATTTCCTTGTCGAATAAATGGAGCTTGAGCGGAGCTGATTATACCCATGCGGACTATGACCTTACCCTTTCTACAAGCCAAGCGGTCTTACAATATGCTAATGTGTCCATTCAAAATACTAGCAATGACATTACAAGTGGTGTCTTGGAAGACTCTGTGGAAGTTAAAGGCACTGCCACACATGATATTTCCACATCCGACGGTGCAGATAGCATAAGCATAGCTACCAGCACTAATAATAATATTGACACTGGCGCTGACAATGACAG
>CAYJOP010000104.1:0-6533 GCA_964371835.1 uncultured Desulfovibrionaceae bacterium | reverse complement strand
CACAGGCCGCAAGGCCTCCCTAAAAATCTGCTAACCAATAAGCGTAGGCCACCCAAAAGCTAAAAACACCCGAAAGATATAAAATACCTTTCGGGTGCATAAAAACTATACTTCACCTATACCTGGTAAACCAGCTAACAACTTATAATACTTATAACGATTAATATACTGCTTCTCAAGCTCCGCCTTAAGCACCGGCGAGGCCTCAGGATCAATCTTATCAAGCGCTGCATAACGCACTTCACCCATAAGGAAGTCTTGAATTGTGCCATCAGGCTCCTTGCTCTCCAACAAGAACGGATTCTTGCCTTCGTCTGCAAGAAGAGGATTGTAGCGGTATAGCGGCCAATAACCAGAGGTTACAGCAAGCTTACCTTCTTCCATGGTCTTGCCCATGCCCTTGCGAATACCTTGATTAATACAAGGCGAATAAGCAATAATTAATGACGGTCCTTTATAAGCCTCAGCTTCTTTAAATGCTTTTAGCACTTGTTGCTTATCAGCACCCATGGAAACAGATGCCACATAAACGTAACCATAGTTCATGGCCATGGCGCCAAGGTCTTTTTTGCCAATTCGCTTACCAGCTGCGGCAAATTTAGCAATGGAGCCAAGCGGTGTGGCTTTTGAAGCTTGGCCGCCAGTGTTTGAATAAACCTCTGTATCCATTACTAAAACGTTAATATCTTCGCCTGATGCAAGCACATGGTCAAGGCCACCATAACCAATATCATAGGCCCAACCGTCACCGCCAAAGATCCAAATGCTTTTCTTGGTGAATAGGTCATCCATATGCCAAATTTCATGGGCAACAGGATGCTCAACACCACCTAGGTTTCCTAGAATTTCAAGGCCATATTCTTGTGAACCTGCGGCATCGTCCATATTTTCAAGCCAGCCTTTGCACGCCTTGGCAAGGTTTAGGTCAATACCCTTAACTTCTGACAATTCTTTTACACGCTCTGCAAGGTATGCACGGCGTTGTTGGTAGGCCATTTCAATACCAAAGCCAAACTCTGCTGCATCTTCAAAGAGTGAGTTACCCCATGCAGGGCCAAATCCGTCTTTGTTGGTGCAATAAGGTGTGGTTGGTGAAGATGCACCCCAGATTGATGAACAACCTGTAGCGTTTGCAATAATCATACGATCGCCGAACATCTGAGTGAGTAGCTTTACATATGGTGTTTCGCCACAGCCTGCGCAAGCGCCTGAGAATTCGTGCAATGGTTGCTGTAATTGTGAGCCTTTAAGACTATCACGAGGTAGAAGGTCGTCCTTTAGGGCGATGTTTTCTTCAGCAAAATTAAGATTTGTAACTTGGTCCTCAAGCTGAGTTTCAAGCGGCTTCATGACAAGTGCTTTTACCTTAGCTGGGCAAATGTCAGCACAAGAACCACAACCTAGACAATCTTCTGCATAAACTTGCATGCGGAATTTTAAGTCTTTTAATTCCTTACCATTGGCATCCTTTGTAGCAAATGACTTTGGTGCACCTTTTAGCTCATCTTCTGTGGCCAAAACAGGGCGAATGGTGGCGTGCGGACATACAAATGAGCATTGGAAACATTGAATACAATTATCCACTTGCCACTCTGGCACAGCAATGGCCACAGCACGCTTTTCAAAGGCGGCAGTGCCAAGAGGCATAAGGCCTGCTGGATCCATGGCAGATACTGGCAATTTGTCACCTTGTTGTGCAAGAATGGGCTTAACAACTTGGGTAATGTATTCTGGCTCATCTGCATTGTATGCCACTTCATCGGTGGCGGTTGCCCAAGATGCTGGATATTTAATGGCTTCCAAAGCATCTAAAGATTTATCCACGGCGGCAATGTTCATGTTAACAATTTTATCGCCCTTAGAACCATAGGTTTCTTTAATGGAAACTTTTAATAAATCAACGGCTTTCTTAAAATCAAGCACATTGGCAAGCTTAAAGAATGCTGTTTGCATAATCATATTAATGCGTCCACCAAGGCCCACTTCTGTGGCAACTTTAACGGCATCAACATTATAGAATTTTAGTTTTTTAGCAGCAATGGTGCGTTTCATATGGGCTGGCAATTGTTTTTCCATATCTTTAAGTGACCAGTTGGAGTTTAGCACAAATGTGCCACCTTCCTTAATACCAGCTAAAATATCATATTGATTTACATAAGCAGCCTTGTGGCAAGCAATATAATCGGCTTGAGTTACTAAGTATGATGACTTAATGGGCTCATTACCAAAGCGCAAGTGTGATACGGTGAAACCACCAGACTTTTTGGAATCATATGCAAAATAAGCCTGAGCATACATATCGGTATTATCACCAATAATTTTAATTGCTTGCTTATTTGCGCCCACTGTGCCGTCAGCACCTAGACCAAAGAATTTGCACTGCACTGTGCCGTCAGGAACGGTGGAAATTTCTTCTTCCACATCGAGGGATGTGTGGGAAACGTCATCCACAATGCCCACGGTAAAGTGATTTTTAGGGCCAGCTGAAAGCATATTATCAAACACAGCCTTAGCCATGCCTGGGGTAAAGTCCTTGGAACCAAGGCCATAACGACCACCAACGATGGTTGGCATTTCGCCACGCTCAAGATATGCGGTGCAAACGTCTTGGTATAAAGGTTCACCAAGTGCGCCAGGCTCCTTGGTACGGTCAAGCACGGTAATGGTACTAGCGGATGCTGGAATGGCACGCAAAAGATGCTCTGTGGAGAATGGGCGGAATAAACGAACTTTAACCAAGCCCACACGCTGACCAAGGGTATTATTTAAGTATTCAACTGTTTCTTCAATAACTTCACAGGATGAAGCCATGGAAATAACAATGCGGTCAGCCTCTGGGTGGCCCACATAATCAAATAATTTGTAGTTACGACCTGTTATGGATGCAACCTTCTTCATACACTCTTGCACAATGCCAGGTACTGCGTCGTAGTAAAGATTTGCAGCTTCACGGTTTTGGAAGTAAATGTCAGGATTTTGTGCAGTACCACGAATGTGCGGATGTTCAGGATTCATGGCACCATTGCGAAATTCTTCCACCTTATCCCAATTTACTAGGGGGCGGATGTCGTCATAGTCTATAACTTCGATTTTTTGCACTTCATGCGAGGTGCGGAAACCATCAAAGAAGTGTAAAAAGGGTACAGAGGACTCAATGGCTGCAAGGTGTGCAACCAAGGCTAAGTCCATGGCTTCTTGCACAGAGGCTGAGCTTAACATGGCAAAACCAGTTTGGCGGCAAGCCATAACGTCTTGGTGGTCACCAAAAATTGACAAAGCGTGAGCTGCAAGGGCACGGGCAGATACGTGGAAAACACCTGGCAAAAGCTCGCCAGAAATTTTATACATATTTGGAACCATGAGCAAAAGACCTTGTGATGCTGTAAAGGTGGTGGTTAAAGCACCAGCCGCCAAAGATCCATGCACAGCACCTGCGGCACCTGCCTCTGACTGCATTTCACGAACAACAAGTTTTTGATCCATAAGATTTTTTAGACCCATGGCGGCCCAATCATCTGCTAATTCACCCATTACAGAAGATGGGGTGATGGGGAAAATTGCCGCCGTATCAGACAGGGCATAAGCAATGTGCGTAGTAGCTGTATTGCCGTCCATTGTTTTCATCTTTGCCATAATATACTCCTTTTTACCTTATGGATTATATATAAAAATTCTTACACTAAAACTATGCCAAAAAAATTAACAAGAGCGAAACCCATAACATAAATTCCGTATGTTGTCATTCTTTTATATGTGCCGAATATCACAAACTGATTGAGCGCTCAACCTATTTTTTGAAAAAATATTTTATTTTTTTTTAATCTATCATTACAGCTATTTTGAGTAACGTACACAAATTAAACTTAAGCCCTGAGCAGGAGCTGTGGCTGGTGCATCTTTACGACTAGCACTGGCAATGAGAGATGGCACGTCCTCTGCCTGCATATTATCACGTCCAACTGCCACCAATAAACCAGCAATATTGCGCACCATTTGCTTTAAAAAACCATTGGCTGTTATATTAAAAGTCAAAACATGTTCTTGAAATTCTTTTGGCAGCCAGGGGCTACCTTCTTCAATGCTTGCACCAAGCACAAAGCGCACTGTATCTTCAATGGGAGTACCAGCGTTTTGGAAACATGCAAAATCATGTCTTCCCCTAATATGGGCTAAGGCCGTGCGCATGGCTTTAATGTCTAGCGGGCCACAGTCCCATGCAAATGGGCGTATGCGAGGCGGCATTTCTGCCCTCTGTAGCCAAAATGTATAAGCATAGGTCTTGTTTTTTGCATCAAAGCGACTATGAAAATCATCGGCCACTTGTTCCACTCTGCGCACGCTAATATCTTGTGGCAAAGAGGTGTTGAAAATTCTTTGCCAGTCAAGGTTTGCTTTGTCATCTGGCACATCCATATGGGCCACCTGACCCTCAGCATGAACACCACTGTCTGTTCGCCCTGCAGCATGCAAACGCACAGGCTCACCCACAACAG
Source organism: uncultured Desulfovibrionaceae bacterium (assembly GCA_964371835.1). Classification (GTDB taxonomy): domain Bacteria; phylum Desulfobacterota; class Desulfovibrionia; order Desulfovibrionales; family Desulfovibrionaceae; genus CAYJAD01. Next base: position 2,040 of record CAYJOP010000104.1, on the reverse strand, counting down.
TTTGCAAAACCTTCTCAAGCTCAGCCTGAATACTTGGCGCATTCTCCTGAATTTGCCAACCACAATAATTTGTCCCCACATAGGACACTGTAATTTTTAATCTTGCCATAATTTCATTTTATTCCTTTATCCGCTCGCTCGACACACACTATGCAAACGGAAGTGAATTCCGCTTGCGTGCCTCTCTCGCTCTACGGCCCACTAACGTGGGCTACTTCGTAGGTTTAAAGGTCGTTGAACCACATTTTTTTCTTCACATACAAAAGAGCTTTGCCCTCAATCAAAAAATTCTATAAAAACAAATTACAACCCCCAAAGGGAGTCATTTTTGTGAGCGCTAAGCCCTGCCCGAAGGGTGCCACAACGTGGCATAGCCGTTAGGTGAGCTTGCGAACCTTACGGATACAGAGAGCAACGCGCGCAACAAAAATGCGAGTGGCACCTTTTTGGGTGGTTTTGTGTATATTTTAAGATTTTTTCCTGTGGCGAGGACGAGTGGTTTTTTTGGAGGCAGAGCGTATATAAATACGTGCGTTCAAAAAAATTGCTCTGACGAAGCCACAGGGGAAAAGATAAATATCGCAAAACCACACAAAAGTTATGAAAAGGCCGCAAGGCCGCCTAAATCCAATAGGCCGTAAGTCATCCCTATAAATCTGCAAGGCCTACTAAAAAACCTAAACTACTTCCTAATATCTTCTATAAACTTAGTGGTAGAAAATTCACACAACAACGGCAAACTCACAACCAACCCCCCATACCCTTCAACAACATCACTACCAACAATATCTTCCTTGGCCCAATCCCCACCCTTCACTAACACCTGCGGCTTTAACAATTTTACAATCTCAAGCGGCGTTGACTCATCAAAACTAGTTACATAATCAACACTACTCAAATGCGCCGCCATAAAAGATCTTACTTCCAAACTATTCACAGGCCTATCTGCACCCTTGCCCAAACTCCTAACAGAATCATCACTATTTAAGGCAAGCACTAGCACATCACCTAAAAGCTTCGCCCTTGAAAGCAAATCCACATGACCTGGGTGCAAAATATCATAGCAACCATTGGTAAAAACAATACGCAACTGCTTTTGCACAGCACGCAAGCACATAAGCTCGGTGCTTAAAGCATCTGCATCCAAAATCTTAGGGTGTGATAGGCTTAAGCCTTGCGTTTTAATGTGGGGCATGATCCAAACATCACTAGCTCTAGCCATTGCATGGCAAAGGTTAAACATTCTTCATCATTAGACATAATAAGCTCACAACGCTCATTACTAATATCAAGCTTGGCAAAAATTTTCATCTGCGCCAAAAATTCACGAAATCTATCCAGCTGATACAAACATAAAATAATCATGGTGGCCATTTTGGGAGACACAGGCTCATTGGTATCTTTTACCTTGGCCATGAGCCGCATATATGTGTCATTTGATGCATTATATGGCTCAAGACCTTGGTCTTTTAACCATTCCTCAGCTGTCCACTCACGCCCTGCATCAAAACCATGGCAATGTTCTTCCTGCACAATGAAAAAACGCTCAACCACCTCACCATCTTTACCAACCTTCGTACCACGACCCAAAGGATATGTACGACAAGCTCCAGGCCTATCTTCATATATGGAACAACCTGCTGGCGTTACAAAGTTACATGGCTCATCAGGCCTTGCTTGCATTTTTAATAATGGCAATGGAAAACCAGTGTCAGGAAATGAACGCATCTGCGAGTATGTTTTTAAAAACTCTTCGCTCGTCATGCCAAGATTTCTGCACAAACGCAAAACATCATAGGGAGTTAAAGGCAAGGTAAGTTCAGCACAACAACGGTTGAAACAAGGAACTTTTTCATTGCACGCAAATAAAAAACGCTCACCAGATAATAACTCTGGCAATGAATCCAAAAACGCTTGAGATGTGTCTGGCTTTTTTTCGTTTTCCATTTATTTTCCTTTATTAGGTGTCATTTATAAAATTTTTGGGTTTTTCTGGGGGAAAACCTTTTTTGTGAACAAAAAAGAGTTTTCCCCCAGACC
>CAYJOP010000103.1:0-6555 GCA_964371835.1 uncultured Desulfovibrionaceae bacterium | reverse complement strand
CGCATTAATGTGGTTAGGATTTTAAAATATTTCGCAAAGTGAATTAGTTAGTCGGCACTGAAAAAGCACATAACACAACGAAAACAAAACATTTTTAACTAAAAATGAGCAAATAAAAATGCCAGAAACAAGCGTATAAAATACAACTTTCTGGCATTTTATGCTGCCAAAATACTGTTTCTTAGTGCCGACTACCGAAATTTTTCTGTAAGAAAAATTTCGCGTGCCGTAAAATAAGCCAGAATTCACTTCTGGCGTCCCCAAAGGGGTATTTGAAGGCAACGTGCCTCTCTGAACAGCACGCTAAAGCGTGTTGTTCAGCATCGACTAATTAGTCGGCACTGAAAAAGCACATAACACAACGAAAACAAAACATTTTTAACTAAAAATGAGCAAATAAAAATGCCAGAAACAAGCGTATAAAATACAACTTTCTGGCATTTTATGCTGCCAAAATACTGTTTCTTAGTGCCGACTACCGAAATTTTTCTGTAAGAAAAATTTCGCGTGCCGTAAAATAAGCCAGAATTCACTTCTGGCGTCCCCAAAGGGGTATTTGAAGGCAACGTGCCTCTCTGAACAGCACGCTAAAGCGTGTTGTTCAGCATCGACTAGTTAAAAAAATAACCCCCCACAACGCAAATTGTAGGGGGTTATACTAATAAGACAATTTAATCTTAATACTCAAATGTTCCAGCTTCTTTTTTCACCTCAAGGGCAATTTTCCAAAGCAGGGATAGCACTAAGAAGCCAACACCATAGATGGCAACAACGATGGTGATTTCAGGCAGAGTTGGCGTATATTCGGTAACGGTTTCAAAGGTATTAGGAGTGAAACCTGCGATAATTAAGCCAAGGCCTTTATCAATCCATGATGCAAGCACCAACATAATGAGGGCAATTGGTAGAATGGTCATATTTTCTCTATTCTTTGGTGGTATAAGTAGCGCCAAGGACAAGAATGCCATTACAACACCTGCCCACATCCAATATGACACCCATCCTATATGCCCATGATGCCCAGCAAAGAGGTATGCAAATGGGTGCTGGTGACCTGGCATACCGCTGTAGAAGGCTGTGAAGAGCTCTAACAGATAGAAGAACACGTTGATGCACATGGCATAGGTGATGATAACGCTAAGGGTTTTCACAGCTTCCTTACCAGGCTCAAAGTTGGTCAAGCGCTTAAGTAGCAGCATGAGCAAGAGTAAGATGGCAGGGCCTGAGCAGAAAGCTGAGGACAAGAAGCGTGCGGCCATGATGGCTGTAAGCCAATAGTGACGCCCTGGGATACCGGCATATAAGAATGCAGTAACGGTGTGAATTGAGAAAGCCCAAAGTACAGATAAGTATATAAGATACTTAATCCATTTTGGTGGGTCAATGTCATTACGTTCTGCTTCAAGGGTAACCCAACCGATGATAATGTTAAGGAACAAATAACCAGAAAGCACCACCATGTCATAGAACATAACGGAGTTAAGGGTTGGATGTAGAATAACATTAAGCACACGTTGTGGTTGGCCCATATCGGTTACGATGAAGAGCATGCACATAATTACAGCAGAAATTGCCATAAATTCACCAAAGATAATCATGCGTTTGAATTTCTTATAGTGGTGAAAATATGCTGGCAATACGAGCATAACTGCTGATGCTGCAACACCTACAAAGTAAGTAAATTGTGAAATGTACAAGCCCCAAGTGACGTCACGGCTCATGCCTGTGACGGTTAGGCCTTCTTGCAGTTGGTAAATATAGGTGCAAACACCTAGACCAATTACACCAAGCAAGAAAAGGAGCCATATGTAGTAGGCTTTGGAGCCTTGCAATACTTTTTCTATCATGGCTGCCCCCTATACTAGATAATAAACACCCGGCTGCGTGCCCAAGTTGGGTTTGCGGCGGATGTTAAAGTTTTCAGCTAGTGCTTGACGCACAGTTGAGTTGGGGTCTTCAAGGTCGCCAAATAAGATGGCACCGTTTGCAGCCTCAACACAAGCAGGCATAAGGCCCTTAGCAAGACGCTCCACGCAGAATGTACACTTTTCCACAACGCCAATCATCCTTGTGGGATATTCTGGGTTTGGTGCTGGGCTTGGTAGGTATTTGCGAGGATCCACAAAGTTAAAGCTACGCGCTCCAAAAGGACAACCAGCCATACAGAAACGACAACCGATGCAACGGTGATAGTCCATGGCAATTGTGCCATCAGGCATTTGGAAAGTTGCCTGAGTTGGACAAACACGCACGCAAGGAGGGTTTGTGCAGTGGTTACAAAGTAAGAAGAACTCTTGTTCTTTTATTCTGTCGGGTAGCATATTGTTCATGTCATCGGTGAAGACATGCTCATATTTATCGGTCCAAAGCCACTTAATCTCTTGATTTGTGGGAATGCTTGGAACGTTATGAACTTTGTGACAAGCGTCAATAATTGGCGCAAAGTCAGCTTCAGTTGTGAGCTTTCTTGTGTCGATGACCATGGCCCAGCGTTTGGCTGTTAGGCCTTGGGTGTTGGGCTCATATTTACCAATGGCAAGGGCATCAGTGGCAGCAAGGGTAGCGCTTACCCCGCTCCCTAAAGCAAAGGCTGAAAGCCCCGCCACTTTAAGGAAGTTTCTTCTGCTGTTTTTCATCACTTGCTCCCTTCTGGGCTAATATGACAAGTCCAGCAGTATGGGTCTACACTGTTGGAAATGTGGCATTTTTTACAAAAATCATCATAGTTTGTGTGGCATTTCATGCAAGTATTTTGCAGGCTAATTTCCCACTTTTTGCCACTAGATGATATATAGGTGCGATTTTCGTTGCGCAAGGCTTCATCGCGCCAATCGTTGAGCAGTTGCATGTGTTCTGCACGCATGTATTCAACAGGCTCAACACATTCCTTTTCAGTTGCGGCAATTTCTGCTGGAATTGGAGCTGCAGGGCGTTCGTATTTGCCACCAGCTTTATTTCCACCAAGCCAAAACGGTGTTGTAAACAGTACCGCAAAGACTATAATTGCCAAGATAACATATTTGGCGTTATACATGATTATTCATCCTCCTCGCCTGCGTCATCGTCGATAACTGGGGCATTGGGCAAGTCTTCTTGGCGGAGGTCCATCATGCGTGGGCTTTCACCCTTCATAACAAGGGCATTAGCCACAAGCTCATGCAAACCACTAACATTAACACCAGGTGCCCAGTAATTGGCCACAGGCGGTAGGGTTGCACGGTCAATGGCACATACGCAAGCCATGTGGTTTACGCCATGCTTTTCTTGCACATAGCGAAGGGCATTACCACGAGGCATACCAGCACGCATACGCAATTCCATAATTTCTTCTGTGTTAAGACCAGAACCTGAACCACAACAGAATGTTTCTTCACGAATGGTGCGATCTGGCATTTCATAGAAGTTATTACAAACAGCACGCAAAATTTCACGAGGTTCATCCATCATACCCATGCCACGAGCAGGGTTACAGGAATCGTGCCAAGTGGTAATGATGTGATCGTTACGACTTGGGTCAAGATTTAGCTTGTTGTGACGGATAAGGTCAGCGGTGAATTCTGCAATGTGAATCATCTTGGTTGATGCAGCATTTTCAAACACTGTGCCTGTAATTGGAGACTTTGGTACTGTCATATGAGCAGGGGTTGGGCCGTTATATGTGTCCATATATTGGTTAATTACACGCCACATATGTCCGCACTCACCACCTATGATGTATTTACAACCAAGGCGCTCTGCCTCAGCATACATTTTGGCATTGATTTTCTTTGCCATATCAAAGGTAGTAAATGAACCAAAGTTACCGCCCTCAGATGCATAGGTAGACATGGTATAGTCAAGACCTAGCTCGTGGAAGAGTAGCAAATAACCCATGAAGGTATAAATACCTGGGTCTGCGAAAGCGTCGCCAGATGGTGTGATGAAGAGGATTTCGTGGCCCTTTTCGTTCAGAGGAACGTGAGGGCGAATGCCTGTTACTTCTTCACAGTCATCGGCTAAGAATTCTGCAATTTCTTTGAATGCGTGTGGTTGAATGCCTAAGTGGTTACCGGTACGGTTACAGTTACTAACTGGGTCCATAATCCAGTGGTTACCAAGGCCCACTTCATGCATAAGTTCACGCACAATGGCGGTGATTTCTGCAGTGTCTATGCCGTATGGGCAATAGAGTGAGCAGCGGCGGCATTCTGTACATTGGTATGAATAGTAGAACAATTCCTTAACAACGCTATAGTCCCAATCACGAGCGCCAACTTTTTCGCCAAGGATTTTACCTAGTAAGGTATGGTCACGGCGATAGAGTGAACGTAAAAGCTCAGCACGAAGTACTGGCATATTTTTTGGGTCGTTGGTGCCAAGGAAGAAGTGACACTTGTCAGCACAAGCACCGCAGCGCACGCAAGTATCTAAAAATACTTTTAGTGAACGGTGTTTTTGCAAGCGTTCTTCAAAGGCATCACATAGGATTTGCTTCCAATTTTCTGGTAAGTTCCAATCTTCTTCTGCAGGATTCCAATCGTGCGGATTGGGCATGTGCAGACCTTCCATGGTTTCCTTCTTGGCTGGATAACAAAAGCTTCCTGGCTCAAAGGCCGGCTTTGTATCCATCCAATGCTGATCCGGAAAAGCCGGGCGGCTTAGGATCAGTTCTTTTGGTGTAGGCAGCTTGGCCATGATATCTCCTTAAAACCGCTTATTTTTCGGTTGCTGGTTTGGCATCATCTGCACCTTCTTCTGCTGGAGCTTCAGTTGGCACAAAAGGTTTGTCCAGTGGTAATTCTGCCTCAGCCATTACTTCGCGGAAATCGTCTTCATATTCTGCATAAGTAGTGTACTTTTTAGGCGGATTCCATGGGTTCACATGTCGTACAGCACGGGAATTGTTGGCCATATTCCTTGTGGGGCTAAAGAAGATACCAGCCATGTGCATGAGCTTTGAGAACGGGAAGTACATCAAAAGCACGCTTAAGTATGTAATATGCACATAGAACATAGCACCAATGCCATCAGGAATTGTTGGGCTAAAGCTTACAAGGCCCATGGTTAGCACTTTCACGCCAGCAATGTCGGTCTTATCAAAGTAGCGAAGCAAGATGCCAGAACTTACAAGACCAATGATTAAGTATAGCGGAAAGTAATCATTGTTAAGTGATAGGTAGCGCAAACGCTCGTTGAAGATACGTCTACACAATAAAAATACCACTGCCACAAGTAGCAATACACCAGAAATAAACATGCGTGGTGCACCAACTTGCATAATACCGTCAAATATTTCAAGCCATGTGATACAGCTTGGCACAGGCTCTATAAAGAAGCGGAAGTGCCTGATAAATACTATCAAGAAACAGTAGTGGAAAATAAGTGCAAAAACCCATAGCCACTTGGAAGAGTAGTAGACTATGCGTGGGCCTTGGCCTTTAATGTCAGCTTGGACATCTGCTGCCGTGTTGCGGAACAAGGAGCGGAAGAGAAATACTTCCAAAAACATACGTTTGATAACACCCCAAGTATTACTTGGGTTGTCAATTGGTGAATGTTTAATCCAAGGCAACGATTTCTGTTGACCACCTGTGGTGGGGATACAGAACGGCACAGGCGATTTGCTCCAATAAATCATACGCCAGATAACGCCGACGATGAAGGTAATCACAGCAACATACGGTAATACCACACCAAGTACGAAGGCAAGGCCAAGGCCTGCTCCAAACCATGCGATGATACCGATGGCAACGACTACCAGTAACGAAGTAACCATCCCTTACCTCACTGGGCTATACGTTGATGAAACTTGGGACTTATAACTTACCTGAGTTAAAGGCCCTGCAAACTACAATATTCCCTAAGGAATAATTTTTATTTCTATGCTTTAAGCTACATGGCTTAAAAGCAAATTCACCCAAGCTAAATTATAATTTATCTTGGATGTTTGAAACCTTATGTCTTTGTGCCAAACGCACCACTTGTGAGTGCTGGTCACGAATTTCCTTGATGCGTTGTTCTGCAAGTGTTTCTCTGGCAGCGGTGTAAATATCAAGGGCCATGAGTGTTAAAGTATCAATACGAGCCTCAGCCTCAAGATAGGCGTCAAGCTGATTATTTTTTTTGCATTCGGGCAAAATTTTATCCTTGAAAAGTTGCTTTAAAATATAAAGAACGCCAAGACCTTGTGAAGGCGGAAATTTTTGCACAGCACGAAGACGCACAAAACGAGTTAAGGCGTTGTTAAGGGCTTCGTCGTCAACGTCTTCACCTGCTGCCGCATCATAAATGTAATGAGCCACAGTGGTTGTCATTTCACCAACGGGATTACAAAAATCATCCTTCTTGGTACGCAAAAAACCAGCAGTATCCAATGGGTATGAAGCATAAACTGCCTCAACCCAAGCTTTAACAATGCCTGTTTTTTGGGCTTCAAAAACTTGCAATATGTCCATATTATTCCGTATTTTTATATCTATCATGCGCTGACTAGGGCACAATGGGATTTACAATTTATATTACATCATGGGTTCGAGTCAAGGAATATATGCCGAAATACTTACAAAAATCTACTTA
>CAYJOP010000102.1:0-6854 GCA_964371835.1 uncultured Desulfovibrionaceae bacterium | reverse complement strand
GCCGCAACAGCAACTTTCCCTCCCCCAGCATGTTTTGCATTTATATCCCCACCATTTTCAACGTACAGCTTTACTATGTCCATACGGCCCACACTCGCAGCAGTTATAAAGGCACCAGCTTTTGCTGTCATCTCAGCACTAGCATTTGCAGACGAGGGCAGAGCTAAAGCCACACAAAGAGTGAGTATAAGAAAGCAGTAAGCTGTAATGCTTAAAAAAGATTGATGCACGATGTTCTTTTTCATGGTGTTTCCTTAGTTCTTGTTTATGATGGATTGATTTACAATCCACGCTTTTGTCATTATACATTAAAAGCATGGATTGCCACGTCCTTGCCCCTTCGCTTCGCTTGGGCCTTCGTCCTCGCAATGACCTTAATGAAAATCCTGCTAAAATTTCAAAATTAGACAGGGTGTTCAAAAAAGTGCCGGATACAATGAAGTGGTGAATTTTAAGAGGGGAGTGGGGTCTTTCCCCCATGACCCGATTAAAATTTGCCACTGAAGCAGTAGACGGTGCTTTTTTGGACACTCCGCTAGCGAATGTCATAAATTTTCCACTTACTCTGCCCCTCCTCAACACCAACCAAGAACCAATTTTGGTCTATGCCGCTGGGCTTATCCTTGGTGGGCTTATGCCTAACAGTTACAAAAACAGTTGCATAATCCTCTAAATTATATTCATATTTAGCAGAATAATTAAATATTTCCCCCAATCGACCAAAGGTGTATATTAAGGTATTTCTGTTAAGCTCAACGCTCGCTGCCTTGGGGCTACGGGCAATATAGTCCATCTGGTTCTTATCAAAGGTGAAAAACTCTTCAATAATATAGCCATAGCGTTCTTTTTTAGGTTTGTAGCTATTGGGCCTTGGGTTAATGGATTCTATGAGGGACAAAGCAGTCTTGGTCATGTCAGCTGCTGGGTCATCAATTTGTGCTAAATACCTCATGCCGTTAAAGTCAAAAGTGTATTTTGACATATCAAAGCCCTTAATGGTTGGGATAATTTTGGGAAAAGCCTTAAAATCCTCCATAATAACGGCGGAATAAAAATCCTGCACAAGCTTTTCTTGCATATTTTCTGGGGTATCTTCAAAAATAACAAAGTTCTCCCCATTAAAGTTGGCTGTCTTGGTGACACCTTGGGCAGCTGTGTATTTTTGCAATTTCTTTTGCACTGTGGAATTATGCTTTTTCAAAGCATCGAGGTCTTGTGCCATAAAATTGGTTAAGGCAATGGAGCTTTCTTTAGCAAACCATTCTTTTTTTGCTTTTTTGTATGTGGCCTCGTCAACTGCCTTATTATTAAGGTGATAACGTGGGGTTAAACCATCATCCCAAGGGCCTTCAATACGCATGGCTGGCTCAAGGCTATAGTCCTTAACATGCCAAAAGGTTTTATCCATATAATTGCCATCTGACCCATTAATGATATAATTTTTGCCGTTAACCGTAGTATAATCAACACTAAACCAACCAGGCATGTCATTAGCAGTAATAAGTGGCCGAAGTGTGCCCAAGTGCATAAGCATGCCAGCTTTGGATATGGTAAACACTTGTAAGCTTTTACGCTCTGTGGTGTTTAGGCCTGCGTATTCGCTACCATGATATTTATGAAGATTTTTCAGCACACGCACAAGGATAAGCTCATCTGTACCGTCACCATCTAAGTCTTTAAGGTCGGTATAAATAAGGCCGTGGGTATAAAACAATCTTTTATCCCAAGTGTACTTTTCAGCAGTCAAAGCTCCAAATTGTTTGCTATAAGCATTGATTAGGGACGTATACAAACCATAGTTTGGCTTAGCTTGAGCCTGTGAGCTAAAAAGCATCCCCCCTAACAGAGCCATAACACATAAAAACAATGAAGTAATATTTCTATTAAGCATAAATACCCCTGCTTAAAAACTGTATCACCCTATATCAAGACATAAACCTTAAAAATTTTTTACTTAACAAGCCAATATTTTTTCATTTCTACCGTCTTTGTGTGAAGCCTCATGGATTGCCACGTCCTTCGTCACCGTCTTGCGGTTCCTCTCTCCTCGCAATGACACTGACTAAAAATTTTGCTAAGATGCTATACTTCATCTTTGTACGCTCTCTCGTTCTGTCATTGCGAGCAAGGCGAAGCCTTGTGTGGCAATCCATGCCTTTATACTGTTCATTTTTTTGTTTTCCTCTGACCCCTCACCCCACCTAAGGCATAAGATCCTCAGATAACATACTAAAGAAATCCGCAGCAGACATGACCATACTACCATTAACAACAAATTCTGGCATGTATTTTTTATTAAATACTTTATAAAAATCAACAACTTCTATGCTGCTACCACCCTCAAAGGTCATCAGCAAGCTTTTGTCCTTTCGTTCAAGCGTAGCATCGCTTATGTCAAATTCAAATACATAGCGATCACCTGCTTTAGCAGTTATTTTAACGCCTTCCCCAGCACTTGGCCTTTGTAGGGATACATCTTGCTCGGCCTTATATTGCTTTTGAGCTGAGCCTGCATGGCTTTCTTGTACCAAGGCAGCAAAGCTAAATATGCATAGGCAAAGCATACTGGTTATAAGTAAGGTTTTTTTCATGATGTTACCCTTTGTTGGCTTTGAAAGGCATGGACTATTGTATAAGCCCATGCCTTTATACTTTATGTTTCTTTGGGCTTATTCATTTCGTAGCTTTTAAAGGCATGGATTGCCACGCCGCCCTTTGGGGCGGCTCGCAATGACGCTGACTGGAAGTATCATTGCTAGGTGCAAAGTTTCACCTCTGCACGTTCTCCCATTCTGTCATTCCGAGGAACGTAACGCAGTGAAGTGACGTGGGAATCCATGCCTTTTCTGCATTTTATGCTTTAATTTTCTTTCGGCATATTATTAAGGACGCGAACAAAAAAGTTCTGCCATTCTATCAGGGTTTCCTCCACCATGTCGTCTGGCGTAATCCTGAGCAGCATTAATCTGATTTGATCCGCCATAAGACTGAAAATACCACGCAGCTCCGGGGTTTTTTTGTACAAAAAAACCACGTCCATTCGAGCATTTCCCATTCACTACACGAATATTTCCAGGGTGCATCTTATCTTTGGTATACCTAAAATTTTTAGCCTCCGCCGTTGTCGGAATTGACAACATAGCCAAGAAAAAGGCACACACTAAGGCAAAAAATAATGCTTTAATTTTCATAACAAAACTCCTCGTCTAACAAAGTCAAATTTACTCCAATTATTCCTCTACCTATTTTATGCCATACTCCCCCCTAAAATTTTTATATATTGATGTTTACAATGAGCTAATTTATGAGCCGAAGCTCTTAAAAATCACTTCGCCCCCTTGGACTTTAAAAATGCCACCATTTTTTTTCTTTTAAGATCATTGGCATTGGAAAGGGCACTTTTACCTTTGCTATTTTTAGCGTTTATATCCGCACCATTTTTTAATAAAAAATCAGCAGTTTGGACATTGTTCTCATTTGAAGCTGCAATCATAAGAGGTGTAGTGCCATCTTTTTCTTTTGTGTTTACATCAACACCACTTGCTAAAAGAAGCTTAATAATTTCAATATTTCCTTTCATGGCTGCATAGTGGATGGGCATCCTGCCTCTTGATTTTTGCTCCCGCGGGTTGGTATCCTTAGCACCGTGTGCCATAAGGAGTTTAGCTGCTTCTGTTTTGTTATACATAATTGCATAGTAAAAGGCTGTCCTGCCAAGGCGATCCGCTGCATTTATATCTCCACCGGCATCAATATATTTTTTAACTCCATTTATATTTCCACTGCTTGCACTGTTAAAAAACTTTGTAATTTCTTGCTTTTCTTTATCACTTAGAGCATAGCTTGGGATGGCAAAACTCATAACCAAGGCACAAACTACGGTAAAGAACAATGCTCTCATTTTCATAACAATTCCTCATCTATTAAAGTTACAGGTTATCAGTTCAATTCCTCTGTCCATTGTGCGTCGTCTTAAAGTCTCCAAAAAAAGTGTTATATATAGATGCATCCACTGCTCATTTTAGCAATTTCTCTATTTCTGGGTGCTTGCCTCTTGCAAGGCTAAGTGCGGTGATGCCGCTTTTCGTCTTTAAACTCTTATCTGCACCATTTGCTAAAAGAAACTTCACTATTTCTATATTTCCTTTCATGGCTGCATAGTGCAGGGCTGACCAGCCGTCACCTTCTTGTACGTTTACATCTCCACCGTTTTTGATATAGTTTTTTAAAATATCTATTTTTCCGGCATGGGCAGCATGCGTAAATGTGCTCACACTAGCAGGCGTTGCTTTAACAGATGTTGTTTTAACAGACTTTGCTTTAACAGACGTTACATCTTGTAGCAATTTCACCACGTTCGGGTATTGTTCTGCATAATCAAGTGCGGTGCTGCCTATGTTATTTTTTGCATTAGGATCTGCACCATTTGCTAAAAGAAGCTTCACTATTTCTGCATGGCCCTTACTTGCTGCTGCATGAAGTGCCGTGTAACCATCCACATCTTTTGGTTTTACATCAGCACCACTTGCCAAAAGGGCTTTGACTACTTCTGTATGCCCCTTATCAGCCGCCACATATAGGGGCGTCCACTTGAATTTGTTTTGAATATTTAGAGAGGCACCATTATCTAAAAGGTAGCTTAATATTGCTGTATGCCCTTGTGAGGCTGCAAAATACAAAGCTGTGTACGCATGATCAGGGTCTTTTTTATTAACATCGCCACCAGATTCAACATACAACCTTACGCCGTCCAGATTGCCTCCATGCGCATCAGCCATAAAGACTTTAAAAACGTCATTTTCTGTTATCTGATTTGGGCTCATATAGGTAGGCTGACTTGAACCTGCGCAAGCTGCAAGCATAAATAAACAACAAGTTAAAATAATTAAATAAGTTTGATGCACGTTCTTCTTGTTCATGGTGTTTCCTTAGTTATTGATTATGATATTGCTTTGCTGTCCACGCTTTTGCTATTATACCTTTTGCGTCACTTTGATCGTTTCTGCTGAACCCATTGAGGGTTTGTGTAAAAGTAGTGTCGCCATGCTTTCTTCTTTTTTTGATTTTCAACTTTTTAGAGCCACAGAGAAAATACTCTGTGCCTCAAAGTGATGACAAACCCCCTTATGGGCGTTTGTGCCGCCAACGCAAGCAAAGCTTGCGGGCAGTAAGGCACGAAAATCAATCGTTTAACGGTGCAAGTGAATTGCACCTACTCTTGATTTATCGGTCGTGCTGACTTTGTAAGCACTCTGAGGCACAGAGAAAATACTCTGTGCCTCAAACCTTATACTTATTTATGGCTATCAAATGAATGTTTGCACTCAAAACAACCGCTCTCAGAGTGTACATACGCCTTGCAACTGCATTGTGTGCATGCGCCCCAACCTGCATACGCTATCGCTGCAACTCCAAGAAGCGCAGTAAGTGCAAGAGCCAAAATTACGGATTTCTTTTTCATGTTGCTCTCCTTTCTTGTTAGAGGTTGTTATTTCTCGTTTTTTCAAACGAAATCATCATAATATTACAAAGTTACTACCGTATAGTAAGTGTGTTAGGAACATTTATGAGAGAGTAAGGAACACCGTCAGTATTGCCATGCTTCCAACGGTGTATAGTCTTAGAAAATGTCCAATAGCTTTTAAGTCTCATATTTTGATGCCTGCTATATACAGCTACATAGACTTGATCATAGGGAAGATTAGGAATAAAAGTGCTACCACCAGCACTTGCACCTGTATTTGCAGCCGGAATAACATTTCCCTTTAAATCTCTCATAGTCATAATGACACTCTGCGAAGACTTGTTTTTAAGATTTACGTTTCCCCTCGCCTCTGCTACTTCCGGCATATACGCAAAAGTCATTGCCATAACGCAGATTAAACTCAAAATTAAAGCTTTCAATTTCATAAAAACCTCCTACAATTTTATTTTGACAGTTGTACTGTCAGTAATTTTTTGGTTTAAGGAAACGCTGATTAAAAAGCCTTTCCATCATCATCCTTTGAGAGTCCAGCACAATTGTTTTTTAACTTTATTTTTGTGCTGTTGCGGTAAATTTGCAATTGCTTGAAAATTTACTTGTGTAGAACAAAGGCACAAAAATGAGTCGCCTAACGGTGCAAGTGAATTACACCTACTCTTGATTTTTGGTCGCATTGGCTGCCGCCAACGCTGCAAAAAACTCAGCACAATAAATTGCGCAGGAGTCTTCTTTTACTAAAATTTCAAAAACTCAAGAATTTCGATAAAAAATATTCATCATTCCCTCCTGTAACGATTTATTAAGAATCACTGATTAATTCGTGTTTCCTTAATCAATGAAATACAAACACCACTTGGTGGCTTTTGCTGCGGTCGCCTGCTAGCACAGTCGACATAGCAATTTCAAGCAACAGCCAAATTTTACAGGGCTTTTTATAAATTTTGAACAATTATAACACAATAAAAGACAAATGCACGTGACAATAAATGACAAAAAATGACAGTTTGTCATTTTTTTAAAACGTTTTGCTTTTTTGTTAGTATGTGATATGAAATCTCTGTATAATTCATTATGCAGGGCTTAATGAAGCGTTGACGCTAGTCAATGCGACCAAAAATCAAGAATAGGTGGAGCTTTTCTTCAGCGTTAAGCGATTGATTTTTTGTGCCTTTTGCTCTGTGCACAATTTTTTTGGTACAAATTTAGTTTTTAACAATAATTTTATATTTGAAAATAATTGTGCAGAGCTCTCGAAATGTAAATATAGGAGGAAACAGTATGTTTAATCAAAAATTGGTCTTTTTAATGGATATTACAAGCACAAAAAATAAAGTTCTAGCCGATGCCCTATACATCGACAGCTCATATA
>CAYJOP010000101.1:0-6896 GCA_964371835.1 uncultured Desulfovibrionaceae bacterium | reverse complement strand
CCCTCGGCCTCCGGCGTGACAGGCCGGCGTTATAACCGTCTTAACTACCGCTCCGGCTCGTTAAGAGAAGATATATATATCAAAGTTGGGAATGCTGTGCAAGTATTTTTTTGCAAAAAATAAAAAAAACTAAATTACAGACAGTTAATAACTGTTAACTGATTAAAAATAAAAGTTTTATATGATTTCTAGTAGCACTTCTTCTAGGCTACGCTTGGGCACAAAATGAACTTGGGCCTCGTCGCGCCAATATTTAAATTCTCCATTTTCTGGCATGGGTGCTAGAAGACGTTTTTCCTTAGCTGTGCCAAAGGCAAGAATAAGTCCAATTTCCATATCTTCTGGAACTTTAAACAGCTCTGAGCATTCATTGGGATTAAAGGATGCATGCATACAACAACCCCAACCCTTGGTATGGGCTGCAAGTTGCATGGTTTGAGCGGATATACCAACGTCCATGTGAACCAGTTTGCCTGAACCCTTGGGGCAAAGTATGGCAATGTATGCTGAAGGACGCTCGCCAATGGTAGGCCCGTCCCATTTTAAGATGGCTGCCCACTTGGTTTGTGCAAAGACTGCATCACAAGCTTTTTCGCTTGTAGCTGCAATATAGCGAAGAACTTGAGCATTTCTAGCGCATGGAGCAACGCGTGCACAATCCACAAGCCAATGTATGGCTTCTGCACCAAGGCGTTGATCTTCCACAAAGCGACGGCATGAGCGAGCCTCTTTTATTAAATCATCAAAATTCATAACTACCTCATGTATTAGTTTTTTTCTAGCATGCCAATAATACAATACACTGTCCACCGATAATGATGGTTCCAAGCATATCACCATTACATCCGCGGTGTTTATGGGCAACCTTATATAAAAAGTATAAAAAAATAGCACCAATTAGATGAATTCCTAGCATAAGCTTAAGGCCAAGGGGCAGCATTAAAACCATGCTTAAAAGAATATAACCATAAAATAGTGGGTTATTTTTTTGGGTGCAAACTTTGCCACCCAGAGATTTTGGATTATAAGCAGGTGCAATATTAGTAAAGAGAACACAGAGGATACGCCCAAATATGGGGGCAACAATAAGCGCATACCATTGTGATTTATTAATAAGGTTTTGCGCTCCAATAAGTTGTGCACTTAAGGCAACAAAAAGTGCCATGGCTCCAAAGGCACCAAGCCTGCTATCATGCATAATGGCCCAGAAGTTATCTCCTTCTGTTGCACTGCCAAGGGCATCTCCCACGTCGGCTAGGCCATCATAGTGTAATCCGCGTGTAACCCACATATCAAGAGTGACATAAATTAATGCTAAAACCCAAGCAGAATGCAGGAGGAAAAGATTTAACAAATATATGTTGGATACATAAAAAAGGCCAAGCAGTGCGCCAACAAAAGCAAACCATGGCCTTGATTGGGCAAGATTTGAGTCACTAACAATTTGAGCTGGGCCGTACCTAGTTAAAAGAGTTATGGCCACTAACAAATTTTGTGGCCATTTAATAAAGGGCATTTTAGGTGTCTGGCTTACTTAGCTTAAAGGCTAAGGTATAGAGATGATGGAAGAAGTCAACGTATTCCACATGGATATCATCAGGGGCTTTAATGCGAGATGGTGCAAAGTTAATAATGGCCTTAACCCCAGCCTCAATAATATGGTTTGCAGCCCTTTGGGATCGTTCTGGTGGAGTTGTAATTATGGCCATTTCAATTTTTAGGTCATCAACTTTTTCTTTAAGGCGCTTGGTGCAAACTACTTCAAGACCGTATATTTGTTCACCAATTTTAAATGGATCACAATCAAAAGCGCCAACAATATTAAATCCTTTGTTACGAAATTCAGCATGGTTTAGTAATGCTCGCCCCATATTGCCAACGCCTACTAAGGCAACACGCCATTCTCTTGAAATGCCAAGAGCATCAGAGATGGATTTAATTAAACTTTTCACATGATATCCGACCCCGCGAACTCCAAATTCACCGAAATAAGCTAAATCTTTGCGTACTTGTGATGCATTTACGTCACAAGCCTTAGCTAAGGGGTCTGAGGATATTACCTCAGTTCCTTCTTGGTCTAGGTGTTCAAGAACTTGAATATAAATAGATAATCTCTGAATTGTGGCCTTGGGTATGTGTGAACTTTTTTCGGTATGCATAAGCACCCCTTACTTTGAAGGTAAGAACATGTTTAAAAAGTTACTTGTGATTTATGTAACGTGGGTATACTAGGCATAGAAAGCTAGCTTGTCAATGTAGAATTTTCTAAAAAAATAATTTTAATTTATTTGTAATATCTTAAAATTATGAATTAAAAAAATAACTAGGTGTTGGGGCTTATTTTTTATTCATGGCTAAAATAAAATCAAAGGCTGCTGGGCTAACTGGTTGAACTGATAGTCGGCTACCTTTTTTCATAAGCTCCATGTGGGCAAGTTCTGGTTCAAGGCGCAGGTGTTTACGCAATATGGGCGGTTCAAAACTTTGCACAAATTTAACATCCACCATGTCCCATAATGGTTTATGCTCAGTTGAGCGAGGGTCAAAGTGATCATTTTCCACATGCCATGCTGTGTGGTCGGGGTAGGCCTCTCGCACAATTTCAACCACCCCTGCAATTTCAGGTTCTTTACCGCTATGGTAGAAAAAACCTTTGTCGCCAAGCTTCATGGAGCGCATAAAGTTGCGGGCTTGGTAGTTGCGCACTCCATCCCAAGATGAGGTTTGATTAATGCAATTTTGTAAATCCTGCCAAGAGAAACAATGTGGTTCACTTTTAAAAAGCCAGTATTGCATAATAATTCCTAATAGTGTTTTTTGTTTTCCATAAGCCATTGCTCGGCCATGTTTTTTAATGTGTCATCGTGAGCCTTTATGGCCCTTTGCAAAATATAGTTTGCCCTTTGCAATAATGCATCAGGATTGGCTAGGTCATGGGCAATTGCCTTTGTGATATTAGTTGCTTGGCTTGCAATTTCCATTTGCCCAACTTGCCTAGCCACACGTTCTAGCTGATTTAAATATGCAGGAATGGGTGCAAGGTTAGTAAGTTTAAGCCAAGTTTGCAAGGCTTCATCATGCTTACCAACATCTTCAAAGTAGTTTGCCATAAGCTCATAACCACCAAGCCAAAGTGGTTCGGAGTAAAGTCTAGCTTGGCATCTTTCAAGGTCAAAGTTTTGCGTAAAAGCTATATTTAGTGCCTGCTCCTTAGCCTCTGGTAAGGTGATGTAAAACTTTAGGGCAGGGCTTAATTTTGGAATAAATCCATCTTGCGCTGCCATGCTGTGATAATCAAGTTCAAGGTTTTTGCGTCGTTGCTGCAATAGGCTGGCATTGTTTGCATCATTTTCAAAGCGGCCAGGGGTCTGACTTTCAAGGTGATAAACGTGGCTTTTGGCAACACAAGTGCAAAATAGTCCCTTGTCTCGCACTGCACAGCATAGGTCAATATCTTCAAATCCATTAACAAAATCTTCACAAAATCCACCGCATTCAAAAAATAATTGCTTAGGCATAAGCAAGGCGGCAGCGGTAATAGCCTGTAATATGCGTTGTTTATTTACGGCAGGATGAGTACTTGGAAATGAATGGTATAGATGCTCAAGTTCAGAAGTAGGAGTTATGCAAATGCCGCAATGCTGCACGGTGTTGTCAGGGTAAAGCAAAAGAGGCCCAACCATGCCAATTTTTGGATTGTTTTCAAGAGTTAAAATGAGCGGAGGTAGCCAACCTTGAGTTAAGATTGTGTCATTATTTAAGAAAAAAATTAAAGGATGGTTTGCGGCCTTTGCTCCAGCATTACAGGCTTTGGCAAAGCCCAAGTTTTGCGGCATGCTTAAGGCTTTGCCACATGTTCCAAATAAACGAGCAAGCGTTGGGGCAAGAGCCGTTGCTGTTTCGTCTTCCGAATGATTGTCAACTACAATAATTTCAATTGATTGTGTAGTGATTTCAGTGGCACAGGTTTTGGCAATGCTTTCTAAACACTGTAGAGTCATATCCCACAAATTGAAGACAGGGATTATAATGGAAACTTTATGCACAGAACTCTCCAGTTGAATATTTTCTTAATTATTATTGTATAAGCTTAACTTGTCAAGGTTCATAGCATAAGGTATTTGTTTAGTAAGGGTAGCGTTGATAGTTATAATTAGATAAGTTATAGTGCCAGTAGAGGTGGAAGTGTTGACTAACAATAAGTTAAAAATATTATTCATGAATTATGGTCCATATGCTGGCTGTAGTGGTGTGCATATACATTTTCTTGCCAATGCCTTGATAGATCTTGGCTATGATTGCCATGTGTTTTTACCAAGTGATAAAGATGCACATGAATATTTTGGCAAGTGCAATTATACCATACATCCATTTACGGAGATATTATCACTACCAGTTGAATTTTTTCACAATAGTGTTTTGCATGTTTGGACCCCTCGTGAAGTTGCTAGAGAGCCAACATTGGTTTTAAGAAGTCGTGTTGAGCTGCCGTATATAGTGCATTTGGAGGACAATGAAGTTGTCATTGCTGGTCAAAAATTTGGTTTAACGTCATTGGATGAGCAAAAAGAATTTGCAAAAGCACATCCTGAAAAATATGAAAACTTCATTTACGCACATCCTCTATATTTTGAAACATTTTTGAAAAATTCCTTTGGCGTAACATGTATTATTGATAAATTAAAAGACTTTGTTCCACAGGATGTTCCCAGTATGACTTTTTGGCCTGCCTGTGAAGATGCATTTTTTAATATGTCACTTGAGCGCCATGAAACTTTGCGTAAAGCTTTTGAATTTAATGATGATACTTATGTGATTGTTTATCCTGGCACTGTGCATCCCCATAATGCTGCAAGCTTTATTCATTTATTGTGCGCAGTTGAGCAATTAAGCCATGAAGGATTTTCCGTAAAAATTGTGCGATGTGGGTTGGAGAGCCATGAATATGACGAGCATGCCATTGAAATGTATAATAAACATGTTGTGTATGTGGAAGATGTACACTCCGTTGAACTTCCAAGGCTCATGGCGCTGGCTGATATATTGGTTCAAATTGGTGCACCTGGTGATTTTGACGATTATCGTTTTCCCTCAAAAGTTCCATTTTTTTTGGCAAGTGGTCGGCCTGTGATTTTGCCACAAACCAATGTGGCTGAAAAACTAAAACATGGCCTTAATTGTTTTCTAATGAAAAAGGGTGATGCTGAGGAAATTGTGAAATATTTGAAGCTACTTATGACTCATCCAGAACTTGCCAAAAATATGGGTGAACAAGGCAGGGCTACGGCGCGTAGGCTTTTTAGCTGGACCACAGCTGCCAAGTCTTTAATTCCATTCTATGAACAAGCAAAAGAAAGATTTGATAAATTAAAATCATGATAAGCACATATGTTATACTCTTTTTTTCTGCCATTTCTGCTTCATTTTTAACCCTTTATTCAGGATTTGGCTTGGGCACGTTGTTGCTGCCAGTTTATGCGTTGTTTTTTCCCTTGGATATTGCAATAGTTGCAACAGCTATAGTGCATGGTGCTAACAGTACCTTTAAGCTTATAATGTTAGGAAGATCTGCCGATAAAGTTCTTGTATTGCTTTTTGGCTTACCAGCAATTTTTGCTGCATTCTTAGGGGCATGGCTCATGGGCTATATGGCGAGTTTTCAAGCCATTTACACTTATAATATTGGTACACATGTGGCTGTTATTACACCCATTAAATTGTGCATTGCCTTGCTAATGTTTATGTTTGCTTTATTTGAACTCTTGCCTGTGTTGCGAGGTATTAAATTTGAGCGCAAATATTTGGTGGTGGGCGGCTTATTGTCAGGATTTTTTGGCGGATTTTCAGGGCATCAAGGGGCATTGCGGGCGGCTTTTTTAACCAAGGTTGGCATTTCAGCAGAAGCATATGTTGCCACCAATGCAGTAATTGGCTTTCTGGTTGATATGATACGCATTGTAACCTATGGTTTTGTTTTTTATCTTACTTTGACAACGTCAGCGTTAAACGTAAATCAAGTGAACATGGTGGTCATCGGAATTGTGGCGGCATTTTTGGGTGTGATGCTAGGTAAGCGTTATTTGTATAAACTAACCATGAATATGGTGCAAAATATAACTGGTGTGTTTTTGATAGGCATTGCCTTGGCTTTGGCGGCAGGTATTATTTAGCGTATTTTTTTTGAAATTGCTTAAATTCCTCTGCTGTATTTAAATTGTATAAATAATTTGATAAACTAGACTGATATGTTATGTATGTGCGGCTCTGCTCTGGTATAATGAGACGAGGTGCGCATATGCCATCTTCAATAGCCTTGGCAAAACGTTCAAGGGCCTGAACTTCATAAATAGCAATTAATGGCTCAATATTTCTTGTTTTTTCTTGTATAAACGTGGTCATTAAATTATGTGGGCCTTTGACAGTATTAATATGTTCAGCCCTTGCCTTAAGTAAAATTTGTATGACTCGCTCGTCAATCAAGGGGAGGTCGCATGGTAGCACCAATATGCCCTTGCAATTTTCCTCTTGAGCTTTCTTTAATCCAGCATAAATTCCTGCAACGGGGCCTATTTCGTGAAATTGGTCAAAGATGCAAGTGTAGCCCTTGCGTGACTTTCCTTTAGCGCATGATATCCATATTTTATTGAAATTATGATTCAATATGGCATGAGTGCGTGAGAGTAAGTTAGGCTTTTGCTCACCATATGGATGTAGCATTGCTTTATCTCTGCCCATGCGGGTGGACAGGCCGCCACTTAAAATTACTGCGGCAAGTTCATGGTCATCAGGTTTTTTTTGCATGGTTAAGGGTTCTGCACAATTATTTTTCAGTTCTATTTTTGTGCTTTTGCAGTAAATTTGCATTTATTTAAAAATGCACTTGTGCAGAACAAAAG
>CAYJOP010000100.1:0-6996 GCA_964371835.1 uncultured Desulfovibrionaceae bacterium | reverse complement strand
ACAATTCATTGTGTGTAGTCTTTTGAGGCTTTTGTTCTACACAAGTAGATTTTCAAATAAATGCAAATTTACTGCAAAAGCACAAAAATAGAACTAAAAAATAATTGTGCAGGACCCTTAAATTAAAGATAATAAAAAAAGCGGCATAAACCGAAAGTGGTTTATACCGCTTTTTGGTTTTAAAAATTGAACTTAAGCTATGAAATATTTATAAATTAAAGTGCCAAACAATAAGGATAAGGCCACATATAAACAATATCGCACCATGCCAACTCCAACCTTTATGGCAAGGCGTGCACCAAGCTGGTTGCCCACAATACTACCAATGGCACAAGGTATAGCTAAGGCGTAAATCACAACACCGCCAGAAGCAAAAGCTACAAGCGCCCCCACATTGGATGCCAGATTAAAAACTTTAGTTGTTCCAGATGCATGAACTAGTCCAAGACCCAAAAACATATGCAAGGCAAGTATGAAAAAACTACCTGTGTTTGGACCAAAAAAACCATCGTAAGTGCCTATTATTAAGCCAATAATAGTAACAATAATTTTTTGTTTTTGCATGGGGATGTCTTCATCTTTGCTGAGGGTGCGCCCTGAAAATAATGAAAAGACAAGTGCCAGAGGTAATAAAAAAGCCATGGATTTTCCTAGCATATCGCTATCTACCTGTAGGGCAATCCATGAACCAAAAACACCACCCACAAATGCAGAAATAAAACCATAAGGTACAAGGTGCAATACTATGAGCTTGTTGCGAAAAAATGTCCAAACAGCTGTTAGTGTGCCAATGGAACATGCAAATTTATTAGTTCCAAGGGCAAAGTGCGGTGGAATGTTAAGCAATAGTAATGAGGGCACTGTTATCAGGCCACCGCCGCCAGCTATGGCATCCACAAAGCCTGCCGCTAAAAAAGCAAATGTAGCTATTATAATGGTTGTTAATTCCAATTCCAAAATTTTTTCCTGTACGCACATTAGTGACTTGTATTTGGCTTTGTAAGCCAAAGGGGAACATAGCCGCAATGCTTTAAGAACACAATATTTTTTTGCAAAACTATGTTTTAATATGCAAGAATTCAGACAATAAAGAAAAACAACTATAGTAATTTTTTTTTGCCATATTATAAATTTTTATAACTAAAATTATTAATGCAATAAAATTTGTTATGCATGTAGTAATGATGATTTTTATGTAATAAATCTAGTTATACAATATAAAAAATAAAAATGCTTATACAAAAATGTACAGGAATGAAAATAAAATTAATTTTGCAGTATAAATTGCTCATACTTTATTTAGCGTTGCTTATTGCAGCGATGCATGCTCATAAATGCTTCAAAAAAAATCCTAACATTTTATAATACAAGCAAAATACATGTGAAATGCTTCAGCATTA
This sequence comes from uncultured Desulfovibrionaceae bacterium, assembly GCA_964371835.1. GTDB lineage: Bacteria > Desulfobacterota > Desulfovibrionia > Desulfovibrionales > Desulfovibrionaceae > CAYJAD01. Next base: position 5,596 of record CAYJOP010000100.1, on the reverse strand, counting down.
CGCAGGAGTTAAAAAAACAGCATTATGCACCTCAAGCAGGGAAAATCCTTGTAAAAAATTATTTGTGAGGTGTAAAATGACAGATGCATTTAAAATGGCACATGAATTTACAGCCAAGTGGGAAGGCGGACTTAGCGACCATAAAAATGATCCAGGTGGGATAACAAATTATGGTGTATCATTACGATGGCTTAAGCAGCTAGAGGATGAAGTGAAGCAAGAGCTTGAAAATCAGTCAGCCACTTGTAATGGGTGCAATGCGTGGGATAATCCTTATGACCTTAACGATGATGGCCTTGTGGATGCAGAAGATATAAAAGCATGCACAAAGCAACAAGCAGCAAAGTTAATGCATAAAAATTTTTGGGAAAAACTGCAATGTGATGCACTACCTAAAGCCATTGGTATGACGCTTTATGATAGCGCTGTGAATATGGGTGTACAAAGAGCTGTGCGTATTTTGCAAGAAGCTTGCAATGTGGTGGGCGAGGCGCATTTAGATGTGTTTGAACCTCTAAAGATTGATGGGATTTGCGGTCCCAAAACCATAACTTTTTGCGCTACTTTGAACGAATTTGGTCTTGATTTTTATACAGCCCGAATGAGTGTAAGGCAAAGAGTTAATTTTTATATTAATTTAAGCAAGAATAATGAAAATTTCAGTGTGTTTTTAGATGGTTGGAAAAACCGCTGCCAAGACTTGCTTGAGCATTTAGCCACACTTGAGCGTGATAACAATTAATATTTAAACTTAAAAATACAGGTATTATATGAATTTACAAGATATAAACTTTACTCCCGTTGTGGTATTAATAATTCAAGGTCTTTTGGCTTGGGTCTTGTGGAGCATGCGACAGGCATTTGTGCGAGAGGAAGATTATGTTGAGCACTTGGAGCAAGAAAGCATCTTTCGCCAAGAGGATTTAATTAGAATATCAACATTGGAAGGACGCTTAATTGCACTTGATGAACGTATAACCTTGTTGCCAGATGCCACAACCTTGAGTGATTTATCAAAAGTTGTGGAAAGTTTGCGTGGAGATTTAAAGGCCATTGACATGCGCATCACAGGAGTGGACAGATTGATGCAAAGGCTGGAGAGGGCTTTGGAGCGTCAGGAATTAATGCTACGCAGCAAAGCAGGTGAATAATGACAAATCCTCAAGAACAAAAAATAAGTTATGCCAAAAGTTCATTGGATAAAGCCATCAAAACGAGACTTTCGGCATTAATTCAAGGTTTGGGTGATGCAGAAGTTGGGGGAAAAGGCATAGACTTAGTAAAAGAAATAAAGGAATTATATATTATGATCGCTGATCTTAACCCATCTGCAAAAGCAGTAAAGCAAGAAAATTCCAAACTTGAAGTGGGTTGGGCTGAGTGGGAAAATATGGTTGATGAGCCAAAACCTCAAAAAACAAGCAAGGCAAAGTAAAGTGAAAAATAAATGCACCATACCCTATGCGCCGCGACCATTGCAGTGGGATTTTCATAAAAAGCGTACTCGTTTTTGTGTTTTGCTTTGTCACAGGCGTTTTGGAAAAACCGTTGCCGCCATAAATGACTTAATTCGCGAGGCCTTGCGCTCCAATTGTCACGATTGGCGAGCGGCATACATGGCACCGTATTTGGGCCAAGCCAAAACTGTGGCGTGGGATTATTTAAAATACTTTGCTGGTGCAGTTGATGGAACAAAGTTTTTAGAAACAGAGTTGCGTTGCATCTTTCCTCATGGTGCAAGTATTCGCCTTTTTGGTACTGAAAATGCCGATGCATTGCGTGGAATGTATCTTGATGATGTGGTACTTGATGAACCAGCAGATATGCCGCGCAAGGTTTGGACGCAAGTGTTACGCCCTATGCTTGCTGATAGGAAGGGCCGTGCACTTTTTTGCGGCACGCCCAATGGGGTTGATAATCTACTGCATGATGTTTGGGAAGAATCAGGAAAAAACATTGTGGAGAATGAAAAAAATAGCAGTGAAACAGCCCTTTGGTCCCGGTTTTCTTTTCCCGCTTCAAAAACAAATTATATTGATAAAAATGAACTTCTTGCTGCAAAAAACTCCATGAGTTCTGAAGATTACTTGCAAGAGTTTGAATGTTCCTTTGCGGCGGCAGTGCGCGGTGCTTATTATGCTGCTCATATTGAGGAATTGGAAAAGCTAGGCCGCATAACCAATGTGCCTTATGCGCCTGAATTACCAGTGCATACTGCATGGGATTTGGGTATGGATGATGCAACGGGAATTTGGTTTTTTCAAGTGCAAAGTGGTGGTGAGTGGAGGGTGTTAGAATATGCAGAAGATAGCGGTCAAGGGCTTGGGTATTATATTAGAATGCTGCAAGAAAAACCCTATGTCTACGGACATCACATAGCACCGCATGACATAAGGGTAAGGGAGCTTGGCACAGGGCTAAGCCGCCTTGAAATGGCAAGGCAGCTTGGTATTAAGTTTAGCGTTGCCCCACAACTGCACTTGGCAGATGGTATCAATGCTTTGCGAGCAGCTTTGCCGCGCATGTGGTTTGATGTTCATAATTGCGCACAAGGTTTGCGTGCTTTGCGGCAATACAGAAGGATTTGGCGCCCTAGACAAGAGGTTTATTCAACCGCCCCATTACACGACTGGACAAGCCATGCGGCAGATGCTTTGCGCTACGCTGTGCTAGGTTTTAAGCCCGTGACACAAGGCCAAATCCAAAAAGCAAGAACTTCTTATAATATTTGGAGTCATGCATGAGTTATACATTTTTTGTACTTCCAGAGAGTTTTGATGAATTAAGAGTTGAAATTTTTTTGCGCATGCAAGAAGAAAGGCTGCTTGCTTCTTGCATGCATAGCTATAAAAATCCTACAGTGCAAGATTGGATGAGCCTTACAGATCCAAGTAAGGCATGGCTTCTGTGTTGTGTGCCTTGTTGTGAAAAAGTACATGATACCAAATCTTTATGTGCTGTAGCCTTGCTAACCCCATGGCGTGGACGGGCATGGACATTTGATTTTACGGTATTTAGACAACATTTTGCCAATGCTGCGAGCATGAGTATGGCAATGCTAAAGTGGGTATTTGAAAATGCTCCGTGTGAAAGTCTTGTGGGCTTATGTGCCAAGAGCAATACCCATGCTTGGCGGCTTGCAAAAAAAGCTGGTTTTAACAACTTAGGTAATGTTGCTGGAGCATGCTTTCAAGCAAAGCGAAACGTATATGAAGACGCTGTCCTAGTTTTGGCCAAAAAAAGTGATTTTTGCTAAAGCAAAATGTTTGGCTAGCTGATTTCCCGCCCAATCCAAATGGCTCTGCCAATGATGCGTAAGCGGTCTTGGGCTTGAGTAAAAGTGTTAACTTCAATGGTGCCATACTCTGAGTTGATGCTAGATAAAAGTAATTTGCCAGGTACGGCATCTATGACCTTTAGATAAATCATGTCTTCAACACAAATGGCATAAATATGACCCGGCATGGTAGTGGTTTGGCTTTGGTCAATGAGTACAGTGTCATTGTTTAAAATGTTTGGGGACATACTGTCTCCAGTGACTCGCAAAAGCACCATGGACGATGGATTGCCCTTACTTTGTAAAAAATCATAGCGAAATGCATAATGGCGCAAACAATCGGTGCATAACTCAAAATTTAGCCCATCAGAAGAAAGACGTGACTCTACCATGGGCACAAGAGTGAGTCGCTCATTGACAGAATTTAAAAGGCAATCGTCATGGCCTTTGCCAGCAAGTAGCCAATCTAACGAACAATCAAGCACTTGTGCAAGACGCACAGCAAGCTCGCCTCTGGGCATTTGACCATTCTCATACTGCTGGATTGTTGTAAGGCTAACTTCAACTTGTGCTGCAAGCTCATGTTTACGCATGCCGAGCTGTTCACGCCTTTGGCGTAGGCGATTGCTAAAATTGCTTTCGATGTTGTGGGGCATGGTTTTTCCTTTGGCTATAGGTGCAGAATATATAATCGATGCTGAAAACATACTTCATGCGCGTATGAGAAAGCTACGTTACCTTCAAACGTCACCTTGCGAAAGCAGGAGTGAATTCCTGCTAGTTATACGGCATTTGAAACTTTTACAAAAGAAAATTTCCTTAGTTGCCACTGAAAATTTGTACGATACTGCCAAAAATCGAACTTAAAATTGGCAAATTTTCTAGGCAAGTTTAATGTATTAAATTTACAATTACAATCTCTTATTTGATGTTTCAGTGTTGGTTGTTTAATCCTAGATGATGGCTGCTCAACAATAAACAGGTTGTGTCCAAGAAAAGTTGCTAATTTAAACCTACAAAAAAAAGAAATACTTTGCAAGTTTCAAGCAATGTATTGATGAATTGAGCAATCAATGTATTAGTTATTTTTTTGCACTACTTTTCTTTGTGTTTCTAAAGTTTTTCTTTTAATTTTGCAAATAAAAATTTGATTAAAAAAAGAAAAAACTTGCAAATATAAAAAAAGCTGTTAATCTATATACCAACACCTATAAAAATGAAAGAAAACTACAAGGGGGGAGAATGTTTTGTTTAACTAAAAAACTATCACAGTTAGAAAAAATGATGGCTAAGCAGGCTAAAGGTTTTAAAGTGTTGGCGAAAAATAAATTAATTACTGTACAAATGCACCTAGCATGGTTTGTGGTCGTGGCAAAATTGCTCGAAATGCTTCTCCTACCAATCATATATATTAGCAAGCAAAGTTCAAGTAATATTGCTTTATTTACAGCTGGTAATATGGAGGTGGCATGTGTACGATTCCAGTAGTGCCCCAACTCGCAAGCGTACATTAAAAGAGCGGCTAGGCTCATCCAGTGGAGAAAAATTATATTTACGATTGCCAGATACAGCTAGGGTTTTGTTTGAAATTTTCAAAGATAATTCAGTTCTTATTGAAATTGTGAGTCGTTTTGGAGGTTGTACATTACATGTGCCATCAAATTGGCCTCCTGTGGGAAAAAGGCCAAGCTACAAAGGGCATCCTTTGCGAAAAATTTTAACTCCTGCGCAAATGCTCAAAGTAGTTGCCCATTACGGTGGCACAGATTTATATGTTCCAAGATGCACTAAATATATGAGTCAAATGCGTAACAGCTCTATTGTAAAAGAATTTAGCGCAAAAACTAGGCATGGCAAAAGTACGGGTAGTACAGTACAATGGCTTGCTAGGCGCTATAATTTATCTGATAGGAGAATTTGGTCCATACTAAAGCAAAGTACAGAAAGTATGATATGAGTTGTAAGCAATTTAATATTGACATTCATTATCAAATAATCATATGGTGTAATTGCAAAGCAAATATTTCTACGCAAAGAGGATATTATGCAAGAAGCTTTAGTTTTTATCATTATTACAGTGGCGGCAGCATATATAATTTGGAAAAATGTACGAGCAAGTAAGTCTGGTAAGTGCTGCGGCGGTTGTGATGGGAATTGTGATGGTGCAAAACACGATCACACCGACGAGTTAAAAAAATAGCATTTTTAATTGTTTTTACAACAAAATAAATTGCCGAGTTTTGCTTTTGCAGAGTTTGGCAATTTTTTTTGCAATCATTATACTCTATGTTTGTAATGTTTTATCAATTAAAATATTTA
>CAYJOP010000099.1:0-7030 GCA_964371835.1 uncultured Desulfovibrionaceae bacterium | reverse complement strand
GTCAACGCTCCAAAAGACTCAGCACAATAGATTGTGCAGGAGTCTTAATATTACCTTCATTTGTAAAGTTCGTCTTTAGCACGAAGCTAAACAGAAAACAACACCACATATGGACATAAAAATCTTATTGCTTTACTTGGCTAAACATGGCAACTAAGCGTCATGGATAAATAAATTTATTGAGCTTGCATTCATTAATAATGAGGTTTGTATGGAAGAAATAACAGAAAAAACACCAAGGCCGGCTGCAACTATCTTTGTTTTATTGCAGCCTGAGGACAAAAAATTGGAATTGCCTCGTCAAAAAACAGCGCGTCAATTGCTTGCATCTTTAAATATGCGTGAAGAAACAGCCCTAGTTGCAAGAAATGGCGAACTTCTAACACCTGACCGCCGCATCTATGCTGGTGATGAAATATTAGTTCGTAAAGTAACTTCATCTGGTTAATTTTATTGTGGTTATAAGTTAAAATGTCTGTCATTCATGTGGTTTGTGGGCGAGAAAAAGCCATGAATATTTGCCAAAATGAAATGATTTTTTGGTGGGATAAATATGACAATGCTCAGAGTGAATACTCCATACCTGCATATTATAAAGAAAATTTTATAACACTTCGTGCAGAATTGGTGGATTTTTTTTATGAATTGGGGATGAAAAACTTGCATGAAAAGCCACTGTATCAGCACTTTTGCGCTGGTGATAGACTTTCCATGTGGTGGTGCTCCCTGCTTTATGAAAAGCACCCCATGTTCATGCCAGAACTTTATGAAATATTAAAATTACTCTGCCTTGAGCAAATGCTTGAAAAATTTGCTCCACATTGCACACATCTTAAATTGTATTCTGAAGATATACTATTAAATCAAATTGTTAAAGAGTTTTGCTGCAAAAATAAATTACAATTTTCAGCCCAAAAACACAAATTGTCCAACAGGTTTTTGCAAAAAACAATTGTTCAGAAAATTAAAAATTATTCGATATTTCATGTTATTGTGGCAAAATTTAGATTTTGGCATTGGCTATTGGCCATACGCTCAAAAGTAGAATATATCAGAGAAAACTGTGTGGATAAGCCTTGTATAACCATTGCAACCTATTTTCCCACAACTCACAATCTTGATAAAGAGCAGGGCGGTTTTTGTACTCCATACTGGCAAACACTGCAAAATGAGCTTTTAAAGGCAAAAAAGAACATTAACTGGCTATTAATTCGTATTAATTCACCAATTATGAGCTTTAAGCAAGCTGTGACCGAGGCAAAAAAGCATAATTTTAATAAAACAAGTGGAGCTTCGTTTCATTTTGTTGAAGAATTTTTGTCATTGGCAGAAATTACCCAAGCTTTGTTGCGCTATCTCAAGCTTTACTTTGTAAGCCAAAATATTAAAAAACACATTCGCCACTTCTGTCACATTGGGGGCATGAACGTTTGGCCGTATTTAGAGCAGTACTATGCAAAGTCTTTTCAGGGCTGGCTTTGCTTTGAGCGTTGTTTACAACGCAGGGCCATGCTTGGCTATGTGCGCTGGGCTGGTGTTCAAGAGTACACTTTATTTCCACTAGAAAATTGCCCATGGGAGCGCATGCTTAGTGAAGCTATTCATTATAGTGGGGCTGGGCAAGTGTACGGAGCGCAGCATTCGGTGATACGCGCAACAGATTTTCGTTATTTTGAAGGCCCTAAATTATTTAACAATGCAGAAGTTAATATTTTTTTACCACATAAAATACTTGTAAATGGTCATGCTGCTTACACAGCTATGCTTGAGGCTGGAACAGCTAAGCACATGCTTTATGAGGTTGAGGCATTGCGATATTTACATTTGGCAAAGCGCAAACAAGTAGCAGTGCAAAATAATATTAAATCAAAACAATTAATTGTAGTAACAAGTTATTTTTCAGAGTCAGTGCATGAACATATTAAACTCTTGGCAAAATGGTTTTATGAAAAATCAAATGATGAATGGCAAGTGTTCATTAAGCCGCATCCATATTGTTGTGTGAAGCCAGCTCTTAAAAAGTATTTTTCAAATGCACAGCAAATTTGCATTTTGAATATGGGTATGGAAGCTGTGCTGGATAAAGCCAAGAAAAATTCCGCCATTATCTGGGCTGCCAATGATACCACTGTTATTGTGGAAGCCCTTTATGCAAAAATACCCTTGTTGGTGCAAAATGAGGGATACAATATTGATTATTGTCCGCTACAGGGTATTGACGCATTAGAATATGTGTATACTTTTGAAGATGTGCAAAGAGCTTTGGATAAAAAACAAATCCTACCTGTGGATGAAGATTTTTTTAACCTCAGTATAAATCATTTTAATGATACTAAGCTACCAAAATGGCAAGCTTTACTAGATTTTTAAACTATGACTTATTGTTACTATATATTTTAGGAGATATTATGCCCAAATTTTTTAGCAAGGTATTTATAACACTTACAGCAATTGGAGTTTTTATGGCAATAACATTTGTGCAAGAGCCTTTTGCGGCAGATGCTACAACACAAAGTCAATGGCAAGTTAATTCTTCAGCCAATAAAGCCAAAATTACTAAACTTAAAAACGGTTTAACTGTATATATTTTACCAGATGAGCGTTTTCCGCTAGTGTCTACACGCTTATATGTTCGCGCAGGTTCTGCCTACGAAACTGTGAAAGAAGCTGGCATTAGTCACGTTCTTGAGCATATGGTGTTTAAGGGCACAGCTAAAAGACCCAAGGGAATTGTGGCGGAGGATATTGAGTCCGCTGGCGGTTATCTAAATGCAGCTACAAGTTTTGATTATACAGTATACTTAACGGACTTACCTTCAAAACATTGGGCCTTGGGGTTAGATGTAGTTAAAGACATGGCATTTCATCCAACCCTTGATGCCAAGGAGCTTGAGTCAGAAAAACAAGTTATTTTGGCAGAATTGCAACGCAGTTTGGACAATCCAAGTTCCAGAGTGTTTAAAGAATTACAAAAAAATTCGCTCAAAAATACTACTTATGAGTGGCCAATCATTGGTTTTGAAGAAACCATCAAGTCTGTAACACCACAATCCATGCGTAATTACATTGAAAAATATTATCAACCGCAAAATATGCTCTTGGTGGTTGTGGGCAATGTTGAACCAGTAGAAGTTTTAGCTGAAGCTCAAAAGCTTTTTGGTAAATTAAAAAATACTTCGGACATAGTACCCGTGAGCACTTTTGATGCTGAAAACATGAATAATGCCAGCGTTAATGTACAGCGTGGCCCTTGGAGTAAGGTTTACTTGGGTATGGCTTTGCCCGTGCCTGGCAATGCCGATGCACGCTCAAGCGTATTGGATGTTTTGGGTCATGTGCTTGGTGGTGATGCAACATCATATTTTTATAAAAAATATAAATATGATAAGAAGTTAGTTGATTCAATATATGTGGGCAACTTTGGTTTTGAGCGTGTTGGTATGCTGTATTTTAGCATACAGCTTGATGCGAATAAGGTTGAACCATTTTGGAAAGAATTTGTAGTTGATTTAGCCAATTTAAATGCAGATGTGTTTTCAGAAAAAGACATTGCCCGTGCTAAGCTTCAAATGGAAGATAGTATGCATAAGACCAAAGAAACGTTGTCTGGGCTTGCTTCATGGAAGGGGCAGTTGGAGTTGTTTCTTGGCGGCGAGCAGGGCGAGAAAAATATTTTAGCAGAGCTACATGCCGTAAACAAAGAACAGTTACAAGTAGCACTTGATAATTGGCTTGTACCACAAAGGTTTAACGTGTCAATTCTTGCGCCAAATGATGCAAAAATTCCAGACCTTGCAGCTCCCTTGCATAGTGCTTGGCCCATTAAAAATGCTGGCAAAGACCATGCCGCAGTAGAAAAAGACCAAGGGACAGAAATCATAAATCTTGGGGACGGACGCAAAGTTGTGCTAATACCTGACACAACCATGCCCTATACTTCCATTGATTTTTACATGATTGGTGGCAATAGCCTTGCCACCAAAGATGAGCAGGGCCTAGCTGCGCTTGTGGCTGCTACTTTAACCTCTGGCACAAAAAATTATACGGCGCCACAAATGGAAGAATATTTGGCTGATCGTGCGGCAAGTATTAGCGCATTTGCAGGGCGGCAAGTTTTTGGTCTTTCTATGCGTGAGCCATCACGTTTTAATACTGAACTTTTTAAGATTTTTACTGATGTTTTAACGAAGCCTAGTTTTCTTAATGAAGAAGTACAACGTGAAAAAGAAGACCAAATTTCCTCCATACGCACTCGTGATGATAAGGCGTTAAGCCTTGCTTTTTCACAATTGCCACAGCTTTTATTTTCAGAAAATCACCCCTATGCATACAAAAGCTTGGGCGAAATAGAAAATGTACAAAAATATACTCGAAGTATGGTACAGAAATTTTGGAAAAAGCAAATTGAACAACCTTGGGTTTTGTCAGTTTCTGGAGATTTTGATAAAGAGCAAGTGCTTAATTTAGCAAAATTATTGCCAATTCCCAAGGCTAAAGCAGTGGAAATAGCCATGCCAAAATGGGGAGATAAGAAGGAACTTAAATTACATCTACCAGAGCGCGACCAAGCGCATTTAGTATTGGCATTTCCTACTGTTTCCATTGATCACCCCGATGCCACAGGGCTTGAATTATTGCAAAATGCACTGTCAGGGCAAAGTGGCTTGCTTTTTGCGGAACTTAGAGACAAGCAGGGCCTTGGCTACACAGTCACAGCGCAAAATAGTATTTCACCCAAGGCTGGATATTTGTTTTTCTACATTGGAACTGAACCTGAAAAAGTGCCTGCTGCCATGAAAGGCTTTGAAGATGTCATTGCCATGGTAAAAAATAAGCCCTTACCAGAGGAAACCATACAAGGTGCAAAAAACCAAATGGAAGGCGATTATTACCGTGAACGTCAAAGCTTAGGCAGCCGTAGTGCTGAGGGAGCATTGTTGACAGTTTTGGATAAGGGGCTTGATTTCAAAAAAGAAAATATTGCCAAGGCTCAGAAGTTTACTGCCAAAGACTTACAAGAGCTTGCTAAAAAATATTTGGTGCTTGAAAAATCTTATGTTGTAACTGTAATGCCTTAAATTTGTAAAATAAATTTATATTCGTGCCTTGCTGCCAAGCAAACCACTTTACATATGTTGGTTTGATTAGGCGGCACAAGCACCCATAAGTGGGTTTGTCATCAAGCTAACTGAATAAATAGCCTTTTATGAACAAAAGGTTGTTTATTCAGTTTTATTTTGCCATTTGTATGTAAGGTTCATTTTTGTCCAGCGTAAAAAATAGACTTCGCACCCTTTGGATGGCATTTCCAAAACAGCACTTACGGCAAAATATGTTTTCGTTGAAAGATGCCACTTGCGCACAAAAAAATTTTATTTTGAAACTTTTGCTAAAAATCAAACCAATTCTATAAATACTCTAAGCTTAAATACTTATTATTGCTTTGAATGTATACAATATACAGCTAATTGCAAGTGCTCAAAAAAATAGATTGTTATTATTTTAAAAGCGTGTATAATGTTTGCAGTTATTTTATATAACTTGTTTCAGTAACCTTTTAAGTAGTGAGGAGTTGGGTGCTATGGATGCCTTAGCAAAAATGATAACAGACTTTTTGAACCCCATTAACAGCTTTGTGTGGGGCCCAGTTATGCTTGTACTATTACTTGGTACAGGTTTATTTTTAACATTGGGTCTTCGCTTTTTAACCTTTAGGCGTATTCCCCAAGGGTTTAAGAAGCTTTGGGCTGGCAGAAAAGCCAAAGAAGGCGTAGATGGTGAGCTTTCCTCATTCCAAGCGCTAATGACTGCTCTTTCCGCCACTGTTGGTACAGGTAATATTGCAGGTGTTGCAACCGCCATTTACGTTGGTGGTCCTGGTGCACTTTTCTGGATGTGGTGCACAGCCATGGTTGGTATGGCCACAAAATTCAGCGAAGTTCTTCTTGCAGTCCGTTACCGTGAAGTTACCCCAGAAGGTAACGTTGTTGGTGGCCCCATGTACTACATTAAAAACGGCCTTGGTTCAAGATGGGCATGGCTTGGAACTCTTTTTGCAATTTTCGGTGCCATTGCTGGTTTTGGTATTGGTAACATGACCCAAACTAACTCCATTGCCGCTGCTGTAGAAAGCAGTTTTGGTATTGAACCCATGTACACAGCCGGTGCGTTGCTTGTGCTTGTTGGTATAGTGCTTGTTGGTGGTGTTCAGCGTATTGGTGCTGTTGCAGGTAAAGTTGTTCCATTGATGGCATGCTTCTATATCATAGCATCCATGATGGTAATCATCTTAAAAATTGATTTAATTCCGCAAATTTTCACAACTATTATTACCGAAGCTTTCTCACCATCTGCTGCTTTTGGTGCTTCCATTTGGATGACCATTCGCTTTGGTGTAGCTCGTGGTGTATTCTCTAACGAAGCAGGCCTTGGTTCCGCACCAATAGCTCACGCTACTGCTACCGTGCGTAACCCAGTAAACCAAGCCCTTGTTGGTATGCTTGGTACATTTATTGATACAATTATCATTTGTTCCATGACTGGCTTTGCCATTATTGCTTCTGGCGTGCTTGATCCAACCAATGGTGTAAACGGTGCAGCACTAACAACAGCTGCTTTTAACTCTGTGCTAGATGGCGTGCTACCTGTTGGTTTCGGCGGTATATTGGTAACAGTTTCACTATGCTTATTTGCTTATACCACCGTACTTGGTTGGTGCGTATATAGTGAGCGTTGCATGATTTACCTATTTGGTGATAAAGCACTTAAGCCTTTCCGTATTTTATTTACCTTAGTTGTACCTGTTGGTGCGCTTGCAAAGTTAGATGTGGTATGGCTACTATCTGATACCTTGAATGCTATGATGGCTATTCCAAACTTAATAGCCTTGTTATTGCTTAGCCCTGTGGTATTTGCCATGACAAAGGAATACCTAGCTAACGAAAATAAATAAAAATAAAATTAGCAAAGCAAACACATAAATTGGGAGCCGCAAGGCTCCCTAAAAAATGCCGCTTAATGCGGCATTTTT
>CAYJOP010000098.1:0-7289 GCA_964371835.1 uncultured Desulfovibrionaceae bacterium | reverse complement strand
CGGCGGATTTTGAATCCGCTGCGTCTACCAATTCCACCATCCCGGCGTAAAGAAGTATCATGTCATAGGCTGGGTTTAAGGTCAACAAATTTTATTATGAAATTTGTCATGGGTTTAATTTGCAATTTTAGTTGTTGTGAATAAAAGAACATAAAGTTATTACACATGAATACGTTAAAAATTTTAGCGTGTATTTTTTTTGCTGCAAAAAGTGCCTTATTCCTCTTTTCAAATTGAATAAATTTTGTTACACAAACGGTTGTGTTTGTACAGCTATTACTTTTTCAAGTCAGCTTGTTGCGTAATAGTTTGAAAACATTAAGTTAGTTGGGTTTGCTTGTTTTGCAAATAAGTAAAGCTCTAATTTTTCCTTAAGGATGGTTATTGTGCAAAAGCGTTATATCCCCATTATTGTATTTACAGCTGTGATGGTTGTAGTGGCCTGTGCGGGCTATTTTATTAATGAGCCTGCGCCCAAAGTTCCCGAGCGAGTATTACTTGATAATGCTGCTGGAAAAGTTGTTTTTAATCATGCCAAACATTTAAATGGTGAAAATATCCCCTGTGCTACTTGTCACCATGAAATGATAGTGGAAAAAGAGAATGTTGAAAGCTGTGGTACTTGTCACGGTGTTGAGTTTAATGAAACATTCCGCACAACCCACGCCGAAGCAATTAAAAGCGTTGATTCTTGTGCTACTTGTCACCATATGGAATTTGAAGAAAAGGCCAAGTGGGACCACGACGCACACGTTAACGACTATGGCGCTGACTGTTACACCTGTCACCATGAAGATACAGACATTGAGCCAGAGCCTCAAAACTGTGCTAATTGTCACCAGAGTGAAGGTGATGAAGTTATGCCTTCCGTGCGTGATGCTGTGCACTTAAAGTGCCAAAGTTGCCATGAAGATATGTTTGATGCAAAGCTTGAGGGTTGTGCCTCTTGTCACACTCCCATAGATAGCGTCAAGCTTATCAAAGAAAAAGGTCAAGAATCCTTCAAGGTTTCTGAGAAATATACTGATTGTGCCACATGCCATGTGGACCAAAAGACCCAAGAACTTATACCTGATCGTATGACAGCCTTCCATGGTCAATGCATGACCTGCCACGAAAAAGTTGGTCAAGGCCCATATACAAAAGATCAGTGCAGTCAATGCCATACCAAGTGAGTGTAGCATGAAACAGAGCTTTCAAATGTTAAATGACCACAGGTTTCACCTTGTGTATGGGGTTTCTCAGCAATTTAGTGTTGCTAAAGACCCTTCAAAAGTACGCTTAAACCGCGAGGGTATGACCCTTGTGGCTGGGGTGAAAAAGAAAACTGTTGTATATCCAGGAATGTTGCTAGCTGAGCATCCATCTTCTGAAAAGGGTGATTTATTTGCACCCATACACGGTGAGGTGACAGACGTAAACGACCGTAGTATTTTTGTTAGTGCCAAAGAGCCTACCCCTCCAGCTGAGGGCGAGGAAGCAACTCCAACACCAGAGGTTATAGCTGTTGATTTATTTGCAGCCAATGCCCCACAAGGCGAGGAGCTTATTGCTGCGGTTAAAAAACTTGGCGTAAACACACGTTCCTTGGGCAAAAAGTGTAAGACCTTAATAGTAAATGGTCTTAACCCAGAGCCTGGAATTATGTGGGCTGAGTCAATGCTTACAAGTAATAGCACAACCTTTAAGGCTGGAATGGACTTATTACGCCGTTTTGCTCGTGCTGAGAAGATTATCCTAGCTGTGCCAACTGGCATGCATGTGGCCTATGACGCTGTTGAGGTTGTGCATGTAAATGCGGATTATCCTAATAGTCTTAATGAGTTAGTAATTAAAAATGTCACTGGCAAGGAAAATCCAGAGGGCATAGAATGCGTTGGCATTCATAATGTATGGAGCCTTGGTCGAGTAGCAAAGACTGGTCTTCCTTTGATGGAAACAGTAATTAGTGTGGGTACTTACTCCAATTGGACCAATGTTATTGTTAAAGACGGCTCAACTGTTGGTGAAGTGCTAAGTGCTGCTAACATTGAAGTTAATGACGGTGACACAGTGCTTCGCGGTGGCCCACTGCGTGGTGAGAGTTTGGATACTCTTGAGCGCAGTATTACTAAGGGAACGCATGGCGTTTTTGTGGTTGATGAAAAGAGTGTTCCGCCCATGGAAGGCCATAGCCCATGTGTAAATTGTGGTGCTTGTGTGCTTGTATGTCCTGCGCGTATTACACCAAGTTCACTAAGCTGTTTTGCAGAATTTGCCCTATATGACCGCTGTAAGGAAGAAAGTATTTTCTCTTGTTGTGATTGTGGTTTATGTGGTTATGTTTGTGTTGCACGTCGTCCTGTATTGCAATACATCCGCCTTGCAAAGCATAAAGTGCTTGAGGCTGAGCGTCTTGCATCACTTGAACAAATTGACGAGACTCCGTCTGCTTAATTGGGGGATATAATGACAAATTCTTCTACTGGTCTTTTGTCCGTAAGCGCGCCTCCATTTTGGCACTGTGGTCGGACAGTAAAAAGCATTAATTATCATATGCTTTTGGCACTAATTCCTGCTGTGGGCATGGCAATTTGGCATTGGGGCTTACCAGCCGCACGCGTTATGGCACTTGCCATGGTAACAGGTGTTGTGGTTGAGGCCATCTGCCAATATATAATGAAGCGTGATATTAGCATTGATGACTTTTCAGCTGTTATTACAAGCTTGCTATTTGCATTCTTACTCCCAGCCGCTACCCCTTGGTGGCTTGTGGTTATTGGAGCAACACTTTGTATTACCCTTGGCAAGATGGCCTTTGGTGGTCTTGGTGCAAACCCAGTAAATGCTGCCCTTGTGGGTTGGGCATTGCTTTATGTTTCATGGCCTGTGCTAATGGATCCTAATGCCATGCAGCTTACCACAAGCTTTGTGGATCCGCTGGTACAATTAAAATACTTTGGGCCGGAAATTGCTCAGCAAACCAGCTTTACAAGCCTTGTGCTTGGTAAGCAAATTGGTGGATTAGGAGCAGCCCAAGCTTTAGCCTTGTTGGTTGGTGGTACATATTTATCCATGCGAGGGTTTATTCGCTTTGAAATTGCTACAAGCTTCTTCATTGGAGTAGTAGTAGTTGCCAGTGTATATCATGCCATTGACCCTAACCTGTATGCATCTGCAGTATTTCACATGCTGACAGGTTCTACCTTATTAGGTGGGTTTTTCTTGGCAACTGAGCCAGCATCCTCACCCAATAGGCAAATACCCATGGTAATTTATGGCTTACTTGGCGGAGCACTTGTTATAATTATCCGTGTATACGGCATATATACTGATGGTGTGCCTTTTGCCATATTGCTTATTAATTTGCTAAGCCCACTGCTTGATTTAATCAAGCCTAAGCCATTTGGAGGCAAATAATGCGCGATATATTAAAAATGCTTGTGGTGCTTTCTGGCATCTGTGGTATTGCTGGATTTGCTTTGTCATACCTTAAGATGGTTACAGCTGACCCCATTGAAGTTCAAGTTCTAACCTATGTGCAAAAGCCAGTTTTAGACCGTGTTTTTGCAGGTTCTGAAAATGACTATGTGGCTGACCGCCAAACATTTACCTTAAAAGATGGGCGTAGCGTTATGGTATTTCCGTCTAAGAAAGGCGGAAAGTTAGTGGGTGTTGCTCTTGAAAATGCTGGCGGCGGTTTTGGTGGTGATATTGGCGTTATGGTTGGTTTTGATCCATCAAATGATACACTTATAGGTATTGGCGTTACCACCATGAAGGAAACCCCTGGTATTGGTGATGTTATCCTTGCCCCACGCTTTACCGACCAGTTTTCCGGTAAGCCAAAGGACGTAGCCTTAAAAAGCCAAGGTGGACAAATTGATGCCATTTCTGGCGCTACTGTGTCTTCCGCTGGTGCAACAACAGCTGTTGCCAATGCCGCCAAGGATTATGCTGAATTAAAAGAACAAATCCTTAAAACATGGCCATAGGGGAAGTGAAATGCAACAATTAATGAAAGAATTTACCAAGGGCCTTTGGGCGGAGTTACCTCCCTTTAAGCTAGTGCTTGGCCTTTGTCCTGTACTTGCTGTAACCAAGTCCGCCAATAATGGTCTTGGTATGGGTGCGGCAGTTATCTTCGTGCTTGTGCTATCAAACTTGATTATCTCCTTAGTACGAGGAATTATACCTAAGAAAGTGCGTATTGCTTGTTTTATCGCCATTTCTGCAACCCTTGTTGTATCGGTGGAATTGTTAATGCAAGCCTATGCTTACCCATTATATCAGCAATTAGGCATATTTGTACCGCTAATCGTGGTAAACTGTCTCATTCTTGGTCGTGCTGAGGCCTTTGCTGCCAAAAATAATGTGGTCCTATCCATTGCCGATGGTCTTGGCATGGGTATTGGATTTACATTATCGCTCACCTTCCTTGGAGGTTTGCGTGAACTTTTGGGCACAGGCGAACTTTTTGGAAAATATATTATGTGGGAAGGCTTTTCACCATTTGTAGTAATGGTTGAGGCCCCTGGTGCATTTATCTGCCTTGGGTTGATTCTTTGTGCCATGAATGCCCTAAACCGCTGGCAGGCAAAACGCAAAGGTCTTGGTGATGTACCAAATGCCTCAGGTGGTTGTGCTGCGTGTCGTGCCTGTACCATAAGCAAATAAGGAGTAATTCATGGATATTTTTCAACTCTTTATATCAGCTATTTTTGTAAATAACATTGTACTTGCCCAGTACCTTGGCAACTGCCCATATGTGGGCTGCTCCAAAGAGC
This sequence comes from uncultured Desulfovibrionaceae bacterium, assembly GCA_964371835.1. Classification (GTDB taxonomy): domain Bacteria; phylum Desulfobacterota; class Desulfovibrionia; order Desulfovibrionales; family Desulfovibrionaceae; genus CAYJAD01. The sequence goes on along the minus strand of CAYJOP010000098.1, from coordinate 2,523 downwards.
GTGGTGTTGCACTTGGCATGGGTGGTGCTGTTGTATTTGTTACCATTATGGCTACAGTTTGTACTTGGTTTATGCAAAAGTATGTTCTTACACCTTTTGACTTAGGCTATTTGCAAACAATTATATTTATTCTAGTTATTGCATCATTGGTGCAATTTGTGGAAATGTTTTTGAAGAAAATGGTTCCGCCACTATATGCAGCTCTTGGTATTTTCTTGCCACTTATTACTACCAACTGTGCGGTAATGGGTGTGGCAATATTAGTGCAACGTGAAAAGTATGACCTTATGACATCATTACTTTATGCCGTTGCTGCCAGTGCTGGTTTTATGCTAGCCCTAGTTCTTATGGCAGGCATTCGTGAAAGACTTGATATTTGTCGCGTACCAAAGGCAATGGATGGAATTCCCATCGCTCTTATTATGGCAGGACTTATGTCCTTAGCATTTATGGCCTTTAAAGGCATGACCAGTTAGGAGGTCTGTTATGGTATTATATTCCGTTCTAACCCTCCTTGGGCTTGGATTTGTAGCCGCAGCAGTTTTAGCCATAGCTTCACGGGTTTTCTATGTGGAAGAAGACCCAAGAGTTGAAGCTGTTATGGACGTGCTACCAGGTGCAAACTGTGGCGGTTGTGGTTATGCAGGTTGTGAAGGTTATGCCATTGCCGTTGTAAACGACCCAAATATTGCAGCTTCTCTTTGTGTGGCTGGCAGTGCAGAAACTAGCATGAGCGTTGGCGAGCTTACTGGTAAAGCAGTAGCAGCTTCTGATCCTCTACTTTCATTTAGACGCTGTGATAAGCTAGCCGGCAAGGTTAAGACTCGCTATACCTATCAAGGTATGCCGTCATGTGCTGCAGCTACCTTGCTTATGGGTGGTGCAAACGAATGCTCATGGTCTTGTTTGGGCTTTGGTGATTGCGTTGAAGTTTGCCCATTTGATGCCATGGAAGTTGTAGATGGTTTAGTTAGCATTAATGCTGCAAAATGCACTGGTTGCGGTGTTTGCGTAAAATCTTGCCCTCGTTTTTCTTTGGAGCTTATTCCCACAAGAGCTCGTGTGGCAGTGTTTTGTGCAACTCAAGATAAAATGCGTGCTGTTATGGATGTTTGTGAAGTGGGCTGCATTAACTGCGGAAAATGCATTAAGGCTTGCCCTGCTAAAGCCATTGCCAACGTTGATGGACGCATAGAAGTTGACCAGCAAAAATGCCTAAGCTTTGGACCTGATTGTGCCGAGGCTTGTGTGACAGGTTGTCCTCGTAATATTTTGCGTGTTATTTGTTCTCCGCTAAGTGCAGAGATGCAAATTGCTAAGCTAAAAGAGGAAGAAGAAAAACTTGCACAAGCTGAAGCTGCACCAAAAGATGAAAAAGCCGAACAGGCTGAACAAAACGGCGCCCAAGCTTAAAGGAGTTATATACATGAATAATCAAAATAAGCTCATGAGCCGTCGTGCTATGCTCAAAGGTGCAAGTGCTGCATTTGTGGGTTCTGCAGTAATGATGCAAAATCCGCTAAGAGTATTTGCATCCACCACTAATGTATATACACAAACTCGTGTTATGCTTGGCACTTTTGTGACAATCAATGCTGTTCATTCTAGCAAAGACCAAGCTTATGAAGCCATGGGCAAGGCCTTTGAAGAAGTACAAAAACTTGAAGCAGAACTTACTCGTCACAATGCTTCTGCTCCACTTGCTGTGCTAAATGCTAGCGGTAAAATATATGATGCGCCGAAAAGTCTTTTGCATGTGCTAAATCGTGCAAAAAGCATGCATAGCGTCACAAGTGGTGCTTTTGATATGACAGTTGCACCATTACTTGGTGTATATAAAGCTGCACAAAATCAAAGTGGTAGCATTAATCTTGATAAGCAAGCTGTGAATGCTGCAAAAGAACTAATGCAAGCCAGTGAAGTATTTGTTAGCGAAGACCATGTGCGTCTTGGACGTAGTGGCATGGCGCTAACTCTTGACGGCATAGCCAAGGGTTATATTGCTGACCGTGCCTCAGAAATGTTAGCAACTTATGGTGTTAACAATCATCTTGTGAATGCTGGTGGCGATATTCGCACCTCTGGCTTAAAAGATGCTGGCATGCCTTGGCGTGTGGCTGTGGAAAATCCCGCTCGCAATGGTAAAACAATTGCAAGCTTTGATTTATACGGTGCTGTTGCCACTTCTGGCAGCTATGAGATGTATTATGATGCCAAAAAAGAGTATCATCATCTTATTGATCCAAGATTAAAGCAAAGTCCACAGCATACTGTGTCTGTGACAGTTACTGCACCCACTGCCCTTGAGGCTGACGGGCTAGCCACTGCTTTGTCTGTGCTACCTGTGCGTGATGCTTTGGCCTTGGCAAATAGCTTGCCAAAGCGTGAGTGCTTGATACTTACAAGCCAAGGGCAAGTGCTAAAATCTAACGGCTTTGCTGGATAGTTACTTTTTAATTATTTTTTTTGGGGAAACCTTTTCTGAAGAAAAGTTTTCCCCAAGCCCCTTCCAAAAAACTTTAT
>CAYJOP010000097.1:0-7294 GCA_964371835.1 uncultured Desulfovibrionaceae bacterium | reverse complement strand
TGCTCTAGAATATTTCTAGATTATACATTTAAATATTATTATGTGCAAGGGATAATGAGAATGGTTAAAAATTGACTTTTACTTGAGCTGGGAATAATATGCGCTTGTTATTTTAAGGAGATTATATGCTAGATTTAAAAATGCTTCAAAAAAATCCAGAAATACTACAAAATGCCCTGAAAAAGCGTCATTCTTCGTTAGATGTTGCTGAATTTCAAACATTGGATGCTACTCGTCGTCGTTTGTTGACTGAAGTGGAAAGTCTTAAAAGCGAGCTTAACGCTGCATCTACTGAGGTGGGTAAGCGTAAAAAGGCTGGTGAGGATGCAAGCGAGAGTATTGCCACCTTGGGTAAGCTTTCTGAGCGTATTAAATCTCTTGATGTGGAAACTGAAGCCGCAAAAGATGCTGTTGAAAAATGGCTTTTGGATGTTCCTAATATTCCACATGAAAGTGTGCCAGAAGGTAAGGATGAACATGATAATATTGAAGTTCATCGTTTTGGTACTGTGCCAAGTTTTGATTTTCCAGTGAAAGAGCATTGGGAGATAGGAACAGCATTAAATGGCCTTGATTTTGAGCGTGGTAGTAAACTTACTGGTTCTCGTTTTGTTGTATATTGGGGTTGGGCTGCTCGTCTTGAGCGTGCACTAGTGAGCTTTTTTCTTGATGCACATATGAAAAATGGCTACATAGAAATTGCTCCACCGCTTATTGTAAATCGTAAAACCATGACAGGCACAGGACAATTGCCAAAGTTTGAGGAAGATTTATTTCGCTTGCAGGGCTGGGAATATTTTTTAATACCAACGGCAGAAGTGCCTCTTACTAATTTACATTCAGAAGAAATACTTGAAGAAGATGCCTTGCCCACTGGTTATTGTGCCCAAACTCCTTGTTTTCGCTCTGAGGCAGGCTCATATGGTAAGGACACCAAGGGGCTTATACGTCAGCATCAATTCCATAAGGTGGAGATGGTGCGTTTTGCTCATCCTGATGATTCATATAATCAACTGGAACTTATGCGTAGACATGCAGAATTATTATTAGAAGCTCTTGAACTGCCGTATAGAACCATTGTGCTTTGCGGTGGGGATATGGGCTTTGGTTCAACTAAAACCTATGACCTTGAGGTTTGGTTGCCTGGGCAGAATACTTATCGTGAAATTTCGTCTTGCTCTAACTGTGGTGATTTTCAGGCTAGACGTGCACAGATACGTTTTCGCCCTAAGGGTGGGGGGAAACCAGCTTTTGCACACACTTTGAATGGTTCTGGCCTTGCTGTTGGACGAACCCTTGTTGCTTTGCTTGAGAATGGACAGCAACAAGATGGCAGCGTTGTATTGCCTGATGCCCTTGTGCCGTATATGGGTGGGGTTAAGGTTATTAGTGGATAATAATTGTTTATTTAAGCCCATGCACAAGTAGTGCTGGGGTGAGAGTGCTTGAAAAGTCAGCACGACCTATAAATCAAGAGCTTAATGTCGTAATTTACTTGCGTCGTTAAGCTCTTGAGTTTTGTGGCTTTTGTTCTGCACAAGTAGATTTTCAAATAAATGCAAATTTACTGCAAAAGCACAAAAATAGAACTAAAAAATAACTGTGCAGGACTCTTAAATTGTATCCTACACATTTTTGCAGGAGTTTTATTTTGGTAAATTTATACGTGAAACCAAGGGAATTCTCCACCTAGCACCAAGCGGATAAGTGCTTACTCGTAAAGCAGGGGCAGCTTGACGGCGTTTAAATTCAGCTTTGCACATAGATTTAAATGTTTGTAATACTTTATCTTCATTCAATTCGTGCTCAGCTTGATTTGCATTGATAATATGATCAATCATGGGATCAAGCTGGTCATATGGTGGCAGGCTGTCACTATCCAATTGTTCAGGGCGAAGTTCAGCGGTGGGGGCACGTTCAATAATTTCTTTTGGAATAGCCTTGCTGGGGAATTTTTTATTATACCAATTTGCCATGGCATAAAGCAGGGTTTTTGGCACATCACCAATAAGCCCAAGTGCTCCAATGCTATCACCATATAATGTACAGTAGCCCATGGCACTTTCTGATTTGTTACCAGTATTTAACACTAAATAACCCTTACGGTTAGCAATGGCCATAAGCAGCGTTCCACGAATACGAGATTGCACATTTTCTAAGGTAACATCATCCTTAGGTGCTGTAATACTATTAAAAATTGGTGCAAGAGCCGCATTAAATGTGTCCATCATGGGGCTTATGTCTATATTATGCTGCTTAATTCCTAAATTTTTACAAAGTTTTGCAGCATAACTAATGGACTCTTTGGAAGTGTAGGGCGATGCTAAAAGTGCGCCTTCCACATTTTTTTTGCCAAGTGCTTCAGTTGCAATGGCGGCAACCATAGCAGAATCAATTCCACCTGAAATTCCTATAATAACGCCACTATTTCCTGTTTTATTAACGTAGTCTCTCGTGCCCATGACTAGTGCGTTCCAGCATTCTTCCTCAATGCTTGGTAGTAGTTTAGTTATGGAATCGCTGCCAACAGCTGTATCAATAACCACTAAATCTTCATCAAAAGCACGCCCACGAGCAAGTAAAGTTCCAGTTGGGTCAAAAGCAATGCTTTGACCAGCGTAAATATTACTGCCATTGCCGCCCACCATATTTGCAGAAAACAAATGAATATGATGTCTTGCAGCCACATGTGAGAGCATCTGTTCGCGCTTTTGCTGGCCTTCAATAACATATGGGCTAAGAGCCATGTGTATGATACCGTCAACACCGCGAGATATGAGCTCCATAAGCGGATTGTGGGTTGTGGCTTGTTGCATGTTCCAAAATGAAGATTCAACAGGACCTTGTTCACAAATTACAACTCCAAGTCGCCAGCCAGCAACGGTAATTAAACCGCAAGAAATACCACGCTCAAAATAATGGTGGTCGCTTTCAGGATATGGGCTAAAAATTTTAGATGAAACCAGCGAAAATTTTCCATTTTGTACTAAAATTGCGGCATTGGTGAGTAGCTTTCCGCTAGATGTTGCACTTAACATGGGCATACCCATAAGCAAAGCAGGGCCATTTTTAAGATCATCTGCAATGGAATGCAAAGCCTTATAACAGCCATCCATAAAACCATTGGAAAAAAGAATGTCCTTGGGGCTCATGCCACTTAAAGCAAGCTCGGAGGTAACACAAAGTGAAGCATCAGCAGCATGAGCCTTGCGTGCTGCTTGTACTATGCGTGCTGCATTGCCAACAATATCACCTGTGACCATATTACATTGTAAGAGTGCTACTTTCACGATATTTTCCTTAAATATATGGATATAATGGACCGCCCTTAACTCCAAGAGCTTCAATTTTTTTTATGACGTTTGGGTCTTCTTCCAAGGGGGGGGCTTGAAAGCTTTTTAGTCTTGCATCAAGTATTAATGGTGCTTCGCAACCCCAATGCTTGTTAACAGTGCGGGCATTTACGCCATAAATATCCGTTGCAGGGTTAGAGCGAGTAAAGGCTATCCACAAGAAATTTCCCCAAGATTCAACAGTAAAATCACTATCATCAACAACCAGCACCAGTGGAAAACTATCTCTATTTTCCATACTATGCAAGGCATGGGCTAACTCGTCCATGCTAGAATCTGCAGTACCGCGTAAACTATGGTCACGTTTGTCTTTGGGACCTTCCATTACAATGATGCCTGCTGAGAAAAGTTTTATATTGTTAAATCCTTGAGGTAAGGGTATTCTGGCTGGTAATTCCACTCCAAGCTCTCGGCAAGGCTTGCCAGCAGCCGCCCAAATGAGCTTTGAACCTTGATTTAAAGCACTACCTGAGTAATCAAGAGTGTCAATGGTGGTTTTAGTGAGAAAATGTAAATCACGCTCAAAGTGAGTTCTTTTTAATATATGCTCAAAATAATGTGGTATGTTGCTAGCTGAAAGGTTTTTATCGTCTTCGTGAGCACTGATGAGGCAATATTTTGCAAGCGATGTTTGCGTTGTGCCAAGTACATTGCATGCACAGGTGAGCAATTCCTCTGGTCTGCGCTCAGCGGAAAATGGGCTATAACGCTCACTACCAATAGTTAGCAATAATGGGTGCACGCCTGCTGCATCTACAGCATGCACTTCATGCACTCCACTAAATACTTGTGGCACAAGTTCATGGGTAAGGTCGTGAATAAATTCACCAAAAATTGTATCTTCTTGTGGTGGCCGCCCCACAGAGGTAAAGGGCCAAATGGCATTATCTCGATGATAAACTGAATCAATTTTAAGCACAGGAAAAGGGTGAGCTAGACTATAGTAGCCAAGGTGGTCGCCAAATGGACCTTCGTCCTTACATTCTGGCAATATGTGACCACTTAGGCAAAAGTCCGCATCAGCCCAGCCAGCCAGTGGATAGTGGTCTGGCATGTGGGTCATGGCAATGCGCCGTCCTCCCAATGCACCTGCAAAATGAAGCTCAGAAAGGTTTTCTGGTAAAGGCATAACAGCAGAAACGGTCATGCAAGGCGGACCACCTACGAAAATTCGCACAGGCAAAGGCTTATTTTGCTCCAAAGCTGCCATGTGGTGTGCGGCAATGCCTCTGTGTATTTGATAATGCAGTCCAACTTCTTCATTATTTATGTAGTCATTGCCACCAAGTTGTATCCTGTACATGCCAAGATTTGAAGACATAAATCCTGATTTTTCGGGGTGTTCGCTGTAAACCAAGGGCAAGGTGATGAATGCACCACCATCCTTTGGCCATGAAATAAGCTGTGGCAAGTCAGATAGTTGCGCTTTTTTTGCGAGCACTGGGGCTTTTTTTGTGCGCTTTGGCAGCGCATGGCATAGAGTGGGCAATAATTTTAAAGCCTTCCATGGATTTTGTAAGGCAAGCAAGGGATTTGCTTTAACGGAAAATAAAAATTGCAATTGCGGTAAGGTGTGGCGAAAAATAAAGCGCACGCGCTCCTTGGTTCCAAAGGTGTTGGCAAGCATGGGGAAGGTGCAATTTTTTACATTTGTAAATAACAAAGCAGGTGCTTTGCGCAAAAAAGCTCGCCTTTGAATGGCAGCGATTTCTTGATTGGCATCAACTTCAGCATCTATGCGCACAAGGTGGCCGTGCTTTTCCATGTCATTTACGCATTGCGCCAGCGATGAATACATTAAATTACCTTTGCTTCAAGGTTGTTAGGGTTAATTGGTCCTAGATTTCGCTTGCCTTGCAAATATTGTTTGAAATCTTTAATAATTATAGCATGATCAAAGGCCAAATTTGGTAAATTATCAAGCTTAAAAAAAGCAGCATTTTTTGCATCATCGCCAGCACAAAGAGCATTAATATCAATGGCTTTAGCTACATATGCCATGCTCATGGTGTGAAAGCGTATGTCGCGGTTTGGGTCAGAGTAAACTCCAAGCAGTCCTATTAGCTTAATATTTAAGGAAGTTTCCTCTAGCATTTCGCGTATGGCTGCTTGCTCAGCTGTTTCACCATAGTCAATAAAACCACCAGGCAGAGCATAACCATAAGGTTCATTTTTGCGCTCAATAAGTACAATGCCAAGGTTTTCATCATAAATGATAACATCTGTGGTGGGGGCAGGATTTCTGCGTTTGTTCATTTTGCTTCCGCAATTTGGGCAGGAAAAGTATTCTTTCATAAATGTAGTATATGCTTGAGTTTAAAAGAAGGCAAGGGCCAAGCTTTGTTCTTTTCAAAAGAGTATTAAATTGTTATTAAAGACTCAGCACAATAGATTGTGCAGGAATCTTTTCATTGTGTGTACATTTTGTAGCCTTGTGGCACTAAAATAATGTGCAGAACCCTTTAATAAATATGAATAATGCAGTTGTGGGGCGACTTGCCCCAAGTCCTACGGGCTTATTACATCTTGGCAATGCTTGGTCTTTTTTATGGGCCTGGCTTTGGGCAAGGTCACTTAAGGGCAATATTGTCTTGCGCATGGAAGATATTGACCCAGATCGCTCACGCCCTGAATTTGTCAAAGCCATTGAACAAGATTTACTTTGGCTTGGCATGGATTGGGATGGGCCAGTGCTTATGCAAAGTACAAGAATTAAAGAACATAATGTTGCATTGCAAAGGCTTGAGCAAGCTGGGCATATTTACCCATGTTATTGCACTAGAAAAGAATTGCGCAGCCTTGCAGGTGCGCCGCATGTAGATGACATGGGGGCGCCATACCTTGGAACTTGCAGAGAGCTTAAGCCTCATGAACAAGCGCAAAAAGAGCAAGAAGGCAGGCGCGCGGCTTTGCGCCTTCGTTGTTCATATGGTGCAACTATTGAATTTAATGATGTAATTTATGGTCCACAGCTTTTTAATTTACAAGAGTGTGGTGGTGATTTTGCGCTACGTCGTTCTGACGGTGTCTTGGCTTATCAGTTGGTTGTGGTTGTTGATGATGCAGCGCAAGGTGTGAACCATATTTTAAGGGGTAGTGATATTTTAAGCTCCACCCCCCGTCAAATTTTTCTTTGTAATATGCTTGGCTTACCAGTACCAACATATGCCCATGTGCCACTGTTACTTGATGCAGAAGGTGAGCGTTTAGCCAAGCGTCATCAATCATTAACCCTACATTCTTTGCGTGAGCTTGGGGCAAAGCCTGAGCGCATTATTGGCCTTTTGGCGTATCTCGCAGGATTAAGTGATAATATTGGTTCTATGTATGCAAGTGAGCTTGTACAAAATTTTAGTTTAGATAAATGTTTAAATATACACAATATGAAACAGAACGGAATTATACTGAAAAATGAGTATATTGAACAAGCATTGTCATTTTAGGGTAAAATTGTGTCTTGTATTCTAATTTTAATTGAAGTATAAATCGCCCATGCAAAGATTTGTGCTAAAAATTAATAATAAGCATAAGTGGTTGCGATAAAATATTAAGTGAGGTTAATCCCATGAGCACACAGTTAAGCCAAGAGTTACTTGATACTTTACTTCCTGCTGAGCGTAGCGATGAGTTTTTTGATGCCATGTATGGTGATGCAGACGAAGGAGCTTATAATATTAAGCTTGTGGCTCGGGCTATTAACCCAGATAGTGCCGAATTGGCTTTTGAGTTGCATCAACGCCCTGAAAAATGCCTTGTGTGCAGCCTTACATACGGATTACCACAAGTATTTCAACGTCATCCGCTTATCAATACTGCAAACATTGTTAAGGAAGTGGCTAAAACTCTGGGCTGGAATGAAGATACTGTGAGCTTTACCCTTGGTCGCACTGAGGAACATGGCGCAGCATTGCACTGTATACCCTTGGTAATTAATAAATAGT
>CAYJOP010000096.1:0-7428 GCA_964371835.1 uncultured Desulfovibrionaceae bacterium | reverse complement strand
GACTGTTGTCAACGCTCCAAAAGACTCAGCACAATAGATTGTGCAGGAGTCTTAAAATATACCGCTTAAAAACGGTAAACTACTGCGTCAGTCTTGTATTTTATCATTTTTAAGCGGTATATTGGCTTTCTAAAACGGTAAACTACTGCGTCAGTCTTGTTTTTTGCTACGGTCATTTATGTCTGATAAACTCCGCTCCGCAAAAAAATACGTTTTAAATTATATCGGAAGTTGTGAAGCTGAGCAAGTAAAAAAATGTGAGAAAAAGGTATTTTATTTGTTATTTTTCCAGCGTTCACAAAGTTTATGCTTAATATTTAGCTGGTCAAGCACGCGCCCTCCAAAGTGCTTCATAATACCTTTGAGTGAGGTTTTGCTTGTGTAAAAGGCTGGATTAAAAGGCATAATGCTAGCACCTGCTTTACAGAGTTCTTGCATATTTCGTAAATGTATGAGGTTGTATGGTGTTTCTCTTGGTACAATAACCAAGGGGCGTCCTTCCTTTAAACATACGTCAGCTGTGCGATGTATAAGGTTGGTACCGTGGCCACTTGAAATGGCAGCAAGGCTAGCCATGGAGCAGGGGCAAATAATCATACCATCATGTTGCCATGAGCCGCTAGCTGGTCCTGCGTCCAAGCGCTTTGCATCGTGTACTTTATGAACGTATTTTGTAAAGTCCTTGAGTTTATAGCCACCTTCAGCTTTCATAACCTTCAAAGCTCCAGATGATATAATCAGGTGTAATTCAAGGGATTTTACCTTTGAAAACTGCTTAAGTAGCGTTTTTATAAGTGGCATGCCACTAGCACCGCTAATACCTATAATTAGTCTTGGCATGTTTTGACCTTTGTTTTTTGCATTTTTTGTATTTGGCTTGTATTTCTTTCCCAAAAGATACCATTGGTATAACCTTGTATTTCTTGGTTATGTGCTGCCATTTCAAGGCGTTTTTCAGCCCAAATGCAGTATTGTTCGTTGTGTTCAATGCCAATATAGTGGCGGTTAAGTTTTTTTGCCACAACACTTGTACTGCCAGAGCCTAAGAAGGGGTCAAGGATTATGTCACCAATATTTGAGCTTGCAAGTATGAGCTTTGCTAGTAACTTTTCTGGTTTTTGAGTGGGGTGGGCTGTATTTTCTGGCATGGACCAATAGGGTATTGAGATATCGTCCCAAAAATTTGAAGGAAAAGTATTTCTAAAATTGCCTTGTTCGGTTTCTTCCCAATCCTTGGGAGTGCCCTTTACTCTGTATGGTGCCATGACTTTGCGCCTTATTTTTACGGCATCAACATTAAAGGTGAAATTTTTTGAATTGGTTGCAAACCAAATATCTTCCATGCCGTTTTTCCAATTATTAAGGCAGCCTCTACCTTTTTCTCTTTGCCAAGTAATTCTATTTTGTAGCTTAAAATGTTGTTTTAATACAGTTGCAATAACTGAGCTTGATTGCCAATCACAACAAACATATATGGAAGCATTATCTTTAAGCAAAGGTTTAATATTTTTTATCCATGTTTGTGTATAGTTGGCATATTCTTCGTCATTGGAGCGTTTAAAACTCTTGCCATGAAAATTTTTATGCAAATTATATGGTGGGTCAACTATGAGTAAGTCTACTATATTATTAGGAAGAAATGGCAGAACTGTTAAACTATCTCCAAGGATGGTTTTATTTTTAATTTGTTCAAGGTTTGCATTTTTCTGTATTGATATACAACGTGATAAATAGGCCTCACCATCTTTAATATCAATATTTATAGTTTTATTGCGTGAAGGCTTCATATTAAGTTGGTGGTTAGACTTGCATAGTTAGTATGATTTGGTATTCCTCTATACCAAATTGCATTGGCGTTGCTTGAATTTGGATTTTGCTTATGCAATTTTTGTCCAGCATTGTGTGTATCCACAGCTTTAAGCATGAAGAATGCATTTAAAAATGCAGTGCATAAACACAAAGCAGATAATATTGAAAAAATATATTTAAGCGAGGTGCTTTTTGTTGATATGGATAAAGTGAGCAAAAGTAAGGTTATTAAACCAAGTATGCAAAATGTTTTTAGAGCAAAGCTAGGCAAAAAGAAAACTCCAACAATTGAAAAAAGAAAAACTAATATAAAACAATAAGTTCTGCTCATTAAAGTACCTTTACTAAACGTCTTTTACCCATGTTTGTAGGGTTTCAATGATTTTTTTTGCTTGATCGGCACTGGAAATGGTAAATTTTGATTGATATTTATACTCGCCAGCTATTTTTCTATAACGGCGAATGGTGTATTTGTCAGGACCATAGGCATTAGCATCATGTTTCCACTCCTGAAAGCGAAAAAGTATGGTTGTCCATGCGCCTTTGCTCAATATGGATTTATCAATTTCTTTAACAACGCATTGACCATCTTCTTCATAATGTATGGTTAATTCATCAATGGTAGCACTCATGTAATTCTCCTATAAGCAGCGGCCTTACTTTCTCTTTATAAAGGGTCCTGCACAATTTTTTTTAGTTCTGTTTTTGTGCTTTTGCAGTAAATTTGCATTTATTTGAAAATGCACTTGTACAGAACAAAAGTCACATCTCTGCTCTCTGTATCCGTAAGGCTCGTTCCTCGCCTAACGGCTATGCCACTTCGTGACACCACTAGGGCAGGAAAAATCAATCACTTAACGGCGAAGTAAAGCTCCGCCTATTCTTGATTTTTGGTCGCATTGACTATCGTCAACGCCCCAAAAGACTCCACACAATGAATTGTGCAGGAGTCTTATAGTAGTAAGGTCGCAAAAATTTTTTAAAAATCTCTATATTGAATGTTGGGACAACGTTCCCTTGACTTGCTCTGGCAGTTCAGGGCTTTTAACGGTAAATTCTTTCATATCTGGTCCATAATTGCTAGCACTTGAGTGTGCTGTTGCAGACATGGCCATATTTTCGTCCGTCATGGACAGTTTTTGGCCAGCAGCGTAGCGTCTGCCCACATCTCTCAAAATTACTTCTGCGCCACGATGAGGAGCTGGGATGTTGTTTTCCATAGTATTCTCCTTTTATAAAGTGAGGAATAAAGTTAACTTATCGTGAATTTACAACTGTTGCAATACACAATACCACACAAAATGGGAAAACTATCCAAGGGCCATTTAGAAGTCGGCATCATGCCCTTCAAGTTGCACTGTCATTTCACGGTATAAACGTAAAGTTTCAAGGGCATCTTCTTCTCTAAGTTTATGCAAAGCAAAGCCTGCATGAACAATAATATAGTCACCAACCTTTACCTCTTCAGGTAAAAGCATAACAGAAGTTGTTAAGTAAGTTTCACTTTCACCAACTCTGGCTTTGACCATGTTGTCGTCCAAACATTCAATAATTTTAGCTGGAATTGCAAGACACATAATTTTCCCTACCTAGTTAGCCGAAAGAATTTCAATTTCTTTACGCGCAACGTTTAAAAAATCGTCAAATTTAGCCTGAACTTTAGGGGACAAACCCACATTCCATGTGGTAAAGTCCGCTGGCTCCATGCCAATGATTTGTAAATTAGGTCGTTTACCATGTAAAAGTTCTGCCATATTTACTGAGTCAATGAGGTCAATGTCGTGGATGGAAAGTCTTTGCTTTTCATTGTCCACAAGATCAGATTCACTTAATTTGTAAATAGTGCCAGGCTCACCATTGGCATGAACAATGTCTAAAACCAAGACCGTGTCATAACCTTCAAATAAGTAGAAAACATCCTGAGTAAATGTGCCAGCTTCCATTACTGTAACATTTTCAGGTAGTTCTTCTTCCTGTAATTTTTGGGCAGCAAAAACGCCAACGCCGTCGTCGGTAAGTAGCATGTTGCCAATGCCCATAACCAGTAATTTTTTCATATATTTTCCTTGCTGTGGTAAATGTATTTACCCAGTGTAACAAGATAACAATTAAATGGCAATGTGACCTGAATGGAATATTTTGTGTTTTTTATTGACAATTGGAGTGTTTATGTATAGTTCGAATAAAGAAAATAAATTTTAATACAATAAAAAGAGAGTTTACCTATGTTAGTACGCTGTATCAAATTCTTAAAATTTGCCGCTTTAAGTTTAATAGCTATTTTTACGCTTATCTCCCCCATATTCCTTTCTGGTTTTGCCCATGCTGCCACCAACCCCAAAGGGCAAACCACAAACGGTATGCAAGCAAATCTCACCGATGCCATGTTAAATAACTACGGTACAATTATTGGTGGATTGTTTGTGCGACCCGTTGCAGAGGGGGGTTTTGTTGGTATGTATGGTATTGATAATACAAGCTTTAACTTTAGCAATACTGGTACAATCAATATTGAGCATGTCTTAACGTCTGGCAGCGTAGATACCTTTGCGTATGGTATGGTTGTTTGGGACGTAACTAATACTAATAATCATACTCTTAGCAATACGGGTAGCATCAATGTTAATTTGTCTACCGTTAGTGTTGATGCATGGGGTGGCGGTATGGCTGTGATAGGAGCTGGTAGCCATATTCTAAATAACTTTGGGGATATTTTTGCAACTTTTTCTGTTAGGGCAATTGCAGGCAATGATAATGTACTTGCTTATGGTATGCGTGCGAAGGGGGTCGGCAATCATAGGCTCACCAATAGTGGAAATATCACTGCCATGGGCACTATCACAAATGTTGACGACTATACTGATAGTGCGAAAGTTTATGGTATTCATGCGGAGGGGGGCGGTAGTCATAATCTCATTAATAGTGGAAATATTACCACCATTGCTACGTCTAGCGGTACTAAAGTCGGTGATACTAATGCTTATGGTATGTCTGCGGAGGGGGGCGGTAATCATACCCTCACCAATAGTAGTAATATCACTGTCACTGCTACCACTACTGCAACAGACACAGATGATGCTGAGGCTTATGGGATGCATGCGGATGGTACTGGTAATCATAACCTAAGCAGTTCAGGTACAATCCTTGCTACTGCCATCGACCTTAACGAGAAAGCTGTGGCTTATGGTATGTATGCGGAAGGTGCTGGTAATCATAACCTAAGCAGTGTAGGTACAATCATTGCTACGGCCAGTGGTGGAAGTGTAGCTGTGGCTTATGGTATGTACGTGCAGGGTACTCCACCTGCAGGTACTCATAACCTAAGTAATATGGGCATCATTATTGCCAGAGCTATGAGTGGAGGTACATCTAAGGCCTATGAAGCCTACGGAGAAAAAAACTACAGCATAGGCACGTGGGCAACTACTTTGAGAACTTGGACTGGCACTGATGCAGTTTTTGGGGCAGATGATGGGGTTATTGTGAACTTTGATAGCTCCAAGCTTATTTTGCGTCCAGATACTGCGGCACGGGGTTTTGTGCTAGGCAAGGACTATGCCGTAGCCAGTATGGTTTCCACTGATGGAACGCAACAAGCATCTGGTTCGCTCAACGTTTCAGGAACCATAAGCTCAGTTGCAACCGAAGTTCCATTCTTAACAGCAACACTTACTGGTACAAATGCCAATACCGCCACCGTTCGCCTTAATAGTAATGTGAATAAAAATACTGTGCTTGGGGCTAAAGCCATGCAAGCGCAAGTTGATGCTAGCCTTGCCCAATTTGGTAATGTTGGCAGGGCATTAAGTAAGCAAGCCTATAATGAAGTTATTTCAACCCTAACTGCCGAAGGTGGGATGACTGGAGCTTCCGCTGGTTCCGCTAAGGCAGAGTATAAATGGCTAACATTTTTAAAGCCTTATGCTAATTTTATCAATAATTCCGAGCTTGATTATGACGGAAATGCCATGGGCATCACTGCAGGTGCAAGCTATAGGGTTAGTGATAAATTTTCCTTGGGGGCGCATTTTGATTTGAATTTTGCTAATATTTATATGGATATTTGGGATACGAGCAGTAAATCCACATCCTTTGCCCTTGGTGTCCATACCAATTATAAAATTTTGCCAGAGTGGTATATTTCTGCTCAGTTAACTGGTGCCATTAGCCAGACAGATAGCTATTATGAGCTTAATAATGCAACGCCAACCTTAAA
Organism: uncultured Desulfovibrionaceae bacterium; assembly: GCA_964371835.1. GTDB lineage: Bacteria > Desulfobacterota > Desulfovibrionia > Desulfovibrionales > Desulfovibrionaceae > CAYJAD01. The sequence continues at coordinate 1,403 of CAYJOP010000096.1, read as the reverse complement.
TGGACAGAGCAATTATAATGGTGAGGCCCTGTATGTGGCTTTGAATACTGGCTATGTATGGAAGATTGCAAATGGGCATAGCCTCACCCCAGAAATTGGCGTGAGCTATTTAGGCATGCATACTGGTGCTTATGACATCGCTTGGGACACACCACTTGGTGGCATTTATGACTTTAGTTATGATGATGCATATTATAATGCTTTTTATGGCAATATTAACCTTAATTGGCGTAGCCAGTGGGAGCTTGAAGATAATAGCAGCATTGCCTTCGTTGCAGGCCTTGGGCTTAGGCAAAACTTAAGTGCCAGTGCTGTGGAAACCAGTGTGCGTGCCCTTGGTTCAAGCTTTACCTTTGAGGGTACGAAGGATTTTAGCACCTTTTTAGCCGATGTGGGTCTTGAATATAAAAAAGGTGGTTTTAGCGTGAGCCTTAATTATGAAGGTAGCTATGGCTATACACAAACTGGTCATGGTGGGAATGTTTTAGTGAAGCTAGAATTTTAATTTTTTGCAAATATTCTTTGTTTTTACTGCGTCAAACTGCGCTTTTTATCGGGTCGAGGGGGGAAGACCCCACTCTCCTCAAAAAAGCTTGTTTTCCTTGTTAAAACAAAAAATACTTGCAAAAAAGGGTTTTGAGTTAAAAAATATATTTTAGCAGGGCAATCTAATTTCAAATTTATTTACAAGAGCTTTTATTTTAACAGTGGAGTGTGTGAGGTTGGGGAATGTTTTTTGAACAATTTGCGGCGACGGAGCGAAGCGGAGGTGCTGCACCGTGAAAAAAACTTTACCGAACACCACACACGGACGTATAAATTCGCAAAATTAGATTGCCGTGTATATTTTAGAAAATAAGTGCAAAAATAACTTGCATTTTGTGAGTAGGGCGTATATGTATTCGTGCTGACACACGATAAATGTGTTTGGATTTTAATTTGCGCGCTTTTTAGTGCAATGTAAGTTGTTAAGTAAATTAAGTTCTCATTATATATATGGAGGAATTATGAGCAGAGAATGCGATTTTTGCGGTAAAAAACCCCAAGTTGGAAATTTAGTAAGTCACTCAAACGTTAAAACCAAACGCCGTTTTAACCCAAATTTACAAAAAACCAGACATCAATTCCCCAATGGCATGGTGCGCACTCTTCGTGTTTGCACACGTTGCATACGTTCTGGCCTTGTAGTTAAGCCAGTAGCACGCAGCCAAGCTTCTTAATTATTATTTTTTGTATGCATAGCCCGTGGGAGTTTGCTTCTTCGGGCTTTTTTCGTTTTAAATTTTAGCGCCTTAAATTTTTTTGATTGATTTAAGACTCCTGCACAGCTAAATTTTCTAGCACATGCAAATTTACTACAAAAGCACAAAAATAAAGTTGAAAAATAATTGTGCAGGACTCTT
>CAYJOP010000095.1:0-7641 GCA_964371835.1 uncultured Desulfovibrionaceae bacterium | reverse complement strand
AATACTTCTTGCGTTCATGGTATCACCTAATTGTCTTGAGTAAATTGTTCATAACCTAGCTTATTGTACAAAAAGTAACTTTTATGTTACTGCTTGTCAATAAGCATTGCTAAAACAGGAGTCAAGTCGAAGGAATAACTGAAGATTTTAATTTTGTGATTTTTACGAAATGGATTTTGATATTTCTATTTGCCGGTATGAAGAAAACGCTGATGAAAAAAATTCAAATTTTTTTCTGATAGGGGTGATTTAGACGTGCGGCGTGGGTGTCAGTACCAGTAGTGATGGTGATGTCGGTAGCGGTGCTGACGGTAGTGATAAAATTATGGGAATTGTTGTGACGTATGCAGTAGGCGTATAATGCGTACTTCGGTATCATTCACGGTGTATATAAGGATATAGTGTGGGTGGACGATTTTTTCAAATGTTCCGTCCACACGTCCTTTTTTGCCCATGTGAGGATAGGTTGGCAACTGGCTTGCCTTGGCTTGTATATCGTCATTTAGGGCTTGTGCTGCGTCACAATTATCATCGGAGATGAAGTCTATTATGGTCAGCAAGTCCGTTTTGGCGGCATTATCCCAAACTAGCTTTTTCATGGTCTTTTGGCATTTATGAGGGCTTGCACTTCGTCCATAACTACTTCATGGGGTATGCCCTCTGAAGGGTCGTCTAAGGCTTCTTGTACTTTTGCCCTAAACCATGCATCATATGACGCAGAACCAGCGGTTAATGCTATGGGTAAGCCTTCCTCGTGGACGATATTATTAAGTAGCACTCGCACAGCGTCAGACATGGTTAGCCCAACCTTGGCAAGATGCCTTGTGGCCTCGGATTTTAAGTCTTTGTCAACTCTGACATGGAGCATTGTTGTTTCCATAGGGTCTCCCTTGTTGGTGTTATTTTGTATCTCTTTTGATATAATGTCAAGAAGATATTATGATTTATAATTGACGCTACACAAAAAAATGTGTATTAAGTAGGCTAAGGATATTGAATGAAACGTTTGAGTAAGGAGAATATATGTTAAATTATTTTGTATCTATTATACCGACTAAGGATAATTTTTATTTTTGTCGTATTTTTGATTTTCCAGAAGCCTTTACTCAAGGTGAAGATATAGAAGATGCCATTGAAATGGCAGAAGATGTGCTTTCTATTTGGGCAGAGGAGTATACATCTGCTAGGCGGACTTTGCCAAAGCCGTCAACTCTTGCACAGATTAAGGAGCTAACACTTAAAGAAATTGCTGAAAATGCAGATGATTATGCAGATAGTTGTGAGCCATTTTATCAACTTTTACGTATTCCAAGTATGGAAACAAAGCCTGTGCGTGTGAACGTGAGTTTCCCCAAAAATGTTTTGGAGCAAATTGACAAAAAAGCGGCAGAACTTGGCATGACTCGCTCTGGTTTTCTTACTAATTCTGCTATGGCTTATGATGGTTAGTATAATAAAGACGACTTTCTGAGTTAAAAAGGCATGGATTGCCGCAAGACTTAGGGAGTAACTTTTCTAACTACATGAAAGAATTAAACATGAAAAAGCAAGAACAAGACGCTAGAGCTAAAGTCAAACGCTCAGAGCGAAGGACTAAGGAAAAAACGCAGGGCTAAAATATCCAAGAAACAATACTTTTAAATAATACTTAATGTTTATAATTTTACAATAAGTTAATTTTTAAAATTTAATTTTGTCTTGACAAAATACGAACATACCCTTATTTTATTAATCAATTAATACCCATCACTGAACTCCTCGGTATAGTGGGATACGAGTTGGTGATATATGAATTTGGGGAGGATTTTTCCTCCCCTTTTCTTTTGTAGGAGCTACAATGTCGCAAACTTCTGTGCCAGAACAAGGAAAAGTTGCTAGGCTCATGATTTTCATTGATTTTTGGAATTATGAGTTGAGCATGAAAGCTCTTGACCCAACTTTTTTGACAAATTGGTTTCAAATTCCAAATACAATTAAGCAAGAAGTCGAAGGACTTTTTGATATTCCTGTACAGTATGAGCGTTACTTTATTATGGGTTCTTACGACCCCAAATCTCAAACAGATATAAAATTGAAAGAATGGGCAACAAAAAAAGTGCTTGCTAAAGTCCCCGGTGTGACAGTTGACTTTACCCCAAGGCAACAACGCAAAAAAGGCCCTTGTTGTACTGGTAAAGACCATCACGAAATCCGTGAGTGCCCTGTTTGCGGTGCGTCCATGCTTGGCACACAAGAAAAAGGCGTTGATACCAAGATTGCCACAGGAATGATGAGAATGGCATACACCAACAAATGCGATGTCATTGTTTTGCTTTCTGCCGATAAAGATTTTATCCCTGCTGTAGAAGATGTCCTTAATCAAGGCGTTAAAACTATCAATGCTTACTTCCCCAACCGTGGTATAGAATTGGCAAACAATTGTTGGGCAAGTTTTGACTTGTTTCAAGCAAGAGAAAAATTTAGACGCTAATTTTTTAGCTATTATGAGCCACATACTGCCCCTATTACAGCAATTAAGGCACACGCAGTTGTGCCTTCCTTGCAATTCCTACAAAAAAATGTAAAATGCACGGCATGAATTTAGTATAAATCCCATAAACGCAAAAGCCAAAGGAAAAAACATGTTCAAAACCACCATTAAAAACCGCCAAAGCACACGCTCGCCCGTTCTCTCTCTCTTATTTCTAACTAGTCTTTGTATTTTCTCACCTCTTGTGGCACATAATGCCCATGCCGCTGCTGCTGTAAATCCTAGTGGCAGCACCATTGCTGGCATGGATGCTGGTGACGGTAGTGCTCAAGACCCTGCTGTAGTTGCTCCACACCCTACCGTATTCAACAATCCAATCCTTGAAAACCGTGGTAGCATATCTGGTGGTATTAAATTCACAGGATCAGGAGGAGGCGCCGTATACGGTGGCATGTTTGGTATAACAGCTTCAAATACAAGCTATACTTTTAGCAACTTTGCTGACATCAATATTGATAGAGCTACTTTAACAGATATTCACGGCATGTATGCAAGTGCTGAAAACGGCGACCATAACTTTAGCAATAGTGGCACTATTAATATTTCTGGTAAAAGGCTTCTTTCTGGTATGTGGGCCTATGCTAACAACATTGGCGACCATACCCTCACCAATAGTGGCACTATTATTGTTACTGGTACTGAGGAGACAATTTACGGTATGGTAGCCTGGGGTCAAAATGGTGGTGATCACAAGCTCACCAATAGTGGCACTATTAATGTAAGTGGTGCTAAAAACGTCTACGGCATGCGTGTTAGGAATGCTGGAACACATACTCTAAATAACATAGGTACTATTTCTGCTACTGCCACTGCAGGCGATGCCTTTGAAGCTTATGGAGAAAGTACAGGCTACAGCGTTGGCACTTGGGCCACCACTTTAAGGACTTTGACTACCAATAATTCTGTCTTTGGTGCTAATGCTGGTCAAACTGTAAACCTTGCTAATTCCACCCTTGTCTTTCGCCCACAAATTACGAATGGCGTAGCGGAGTTAGGTGTAGATTATGCTTTGGATAACTTGGTGGTGGTTAACGGAGTATCCGCTAACACTCAACTCGGTAAAATTGAAGCCGAAGTACCATTCTTAAAAGCTGTGGTCACAGGTGGTGCAAACACTGGCACAGCATCTGTTCGCCTTGAAAGCAATGTTAGCGAAGATACCACCCCAGGGGCCGCCACCATGCAACAAGCTGTGGCCCAAGCACAAGGTCAATTTAATAATTTATCCACATCCTTACGCAATGTCCTTGTGCAAATATATTCTGAGGCCAATTTTGTGGCAGATAGTGGAACTGGTGTTGCCGCTGGCTCAAACTTCACCCCTAACAATAAATGGCAAGTATTCTTAAATCCCTATGCCAACACAGTCAATAATAGCAAGTATGACTACAATGGTAACAATATGGGCATTACCGCAGGTGCAAGCTATAGGGTGAGTGATAACTTCTCCTTTGGTGGGCATTTGGACTTTAGCTCCGCCAATTATTATGGCGAGCTTATGGATGCTTCCACCAAGTCCACCTCCTTTGCCCTTGGCATTCATGCAGCCTATAACTTTACGCGAGAGTGCTACTTGCGTGGGCAGCTCACAGGCTCAGTAAATCAAAATGATAGCTATTATGAGCTTGGCGGCATAACCTCTGCTGATGCCGATGCCAATTATAATGGTGAAGCTATATACGCAGAGCTAGCCACAGGCTACATTTGGCAAATTGCCAAAGGCCATAGCCTTACCCCAGAAATTGGCCTAAGCTACTTAGGTACACATACTGGTGCTTATGATGTTAAATGGGGCGGTGCTGGTAGCCTTTATGACATGAGCTATGATGATAGCTATTATAATGCCTTTTATGGCACACTAAGCCTTGACTGGCGTAGTGAGTGGGAACTTAAAAATGACGCAAGCATTGCCTTGCTTGCAGGGCTTGGATTACGCCAAACCTTAAGCAATGGCGAAATGGAAACAAACTTCCGCACCCTTGGCTCAAAATACAGTACCACAAGCACAGAAGATTTAACCACCTTCCTAGCCGATGTGGGCGTTGAATACCGCAAAGGTAACTTTAGCGTGAGCCTTAACTATGACGGCGGTTTTGGTACAAAGCAGACTTCGCATGGTGGGAATGTTATGGTTAAGCTTGAGTTCTAACAGACTATCAAAAGAAAATTTTAACGAAAAACACTAATAAATACAAATAATTAAACACAATGGAACTCAATTCGGAACTCAAAAGTTAAAAAAATATTTTTATAAAATAAAATAGATAAGTTACAGGTAAAAATCAAGTCCGTCCCGGGGAGCCAGAAAGCGTAAGGGTTTACAACGAAAGTTGTAAACCCTTTTTCTTTTTTACCTCAAATCTCTCCCACCTCTCTCCCACCTTTTGTTGTGAAAAACTGTAATGAAAGATGAACTAAAATGGTTCGTCCCAACAAGCGTTTTGCTGAAGCTTCAAATACTGGCAAAGAAATTGAAAACTTACAAACAGAATTAAATTGCTTAAAAAATTACAATCGCTCCCAGTGTAAAAAATGCGTAAATTGCTTTGCAAGCTTCAAACATGATTCTGACGACTATAATTTGCTTTGCCTTGTCACTAAGCAAAACCTAAAAGCAGATGTTGAGCGCTACGAGGACGAAGGGGAAATAAAATTTAAGACAGTCTACTTGCTCCCTGTGCTATGCTGTAGTCATTTTCAAGCTAGGTGATAGCCTTAAGGCAGTATATAAAATTTTTTGATGTGTTGTTAGATTAGCTTATTCATTTTACTCATAAGCTAATCTAACAACACAACGCTATTCGTATGTCTTTTGCTACTCTAAAAATCATATCTAAACGTAGCATTAACTAAATGCCCTGTTTCGTGTTTTGAGGCTTGTAGGCTATAGTTAAGTCCAAGGGTCAAGCCCTTACCATTTATAACATCAAAGCCCACGCCGCCGTTAAAGGCGAAGCCGTCCACATTTTGCATGGTGTATTTGGCAGTTCTGGCACCGCCGGGGGTACTTGTTACCGCGGTGCTTTCTAAATCACCAGCGGCAGCGATGAAGCCCACGTCAAGCATAGGTGTAAATGTCCAGTCGCTGTCGGTAACAATATCCTTGCTAAAAGTCACGCCCACGGGGAAGTACCACACTTCTTGGCTACTTTCGTCGGTATGTGTTTGCACAATTCCATTGCTCTTGGTATCAAAGCCATAGGTGGTCACATGCATATAGCGCACGCCGGCATGGGGCGTAATGTCCATGAAGTCTGTCTTAAAGGTATAGGCCGCCGTAAGCCCCATTGTCCACACATCGCTTTGCGTATCAGCCTTAAGGGTAGAAAAGCCCAACCCAGAGGCGGTATCTTGGGTAATTTCTCCATACACGGAGCTATAGCCCACGTCTGCCATAAGGGTAAAGTTATCCTTACTTATGCCGCCATAGAGCGATAAACCCCAGAAATCAAAATTATTGTTAGTATCATAAAAGTCACCCGTACTTTCGGTAAAGCCGGTGCCCACGTTAAAGGCTAGCCCCACGCGGAAGATGTCATTAAAGGTATAGTCCGCGCCAAGGGTTAAGCCGCCAAGGCCGCTTTCATAGCCACTTTTAAAGTTGCTCACGTCCACGCCATGCACAGTGCTGTATTGATACAGCGGAGAAATCCACAGCGCCATGCCGTTCTTCATGCCCTGCGCATTTTGGCCTGCGCTTAAGCCTTCGCCCTCCATGCTACTACCGGCTGGTAAACCACCTACTTGCTGGCTTTGCGGTGCCGAACCGCCAAGGCCAAAGCCTGCCATACGGCGCAAGACATTGGCAAAGAAGTTCTTGCCCACATTAAGGCCGCTCCCTTGCAAATCTGCCAATTGCGCAATACGTAAGAGGCCTTCGGTGCGTAATGTGGCTTCTTTGGGAGCATTTTTACCGAGTTTATTGCTGAGCAAGGCGGCAAGGTAGGAGTTTGCATCATTGGGGTCTATGTTGGGTAAGAAATTAATGGTTTCTTCGCTCATTTCTGTATAGATAGTGCGCAAGTCACTGGAGCTGGCGGCACTTACTTCCACGCTATAACTACCATCGTTGGGGTTAAACTCCGCCACTTTTACCACTTGCAAGGATGTTGAGGTGGTCAAATTCCCCTCATCCCAACCGCCGTCGGCAATGGTGCTACTTGCATCGTCAAAGCCCTTCACAATGGTTATCGTGTCACCGGCACTGGCTCCAGTGATGTGCAATTTTGCAGAGTCAGCGACGGTGAGCACACCGTTTGTAGTAGATGCTATGGCAGCCTCTGCGCCAATACCTGCCGCATCCACCACCAAGAGGGAATTGGCAGCAAAAATGGCTGTATTTGGGGCTATTCCACCTGAATCGTTCAGGGTGTATTTTACGTTACCCCCAGAACTGAAGCTTTTTGTGCCAGCGTCATAATCGTCCAAGCTACCGTCCACGATGATTACGCCATTGTTGATATCCAGCGTTTGCGGTTTCACGATAAATAAGGCCGCTGTCACACCTGTGCCCCAAGCGTGGTTACTTTCAATAAAAGCGTTTTCGGCATAAGCGCGGCCATTTCTTGTGGCATCGCCACCCAGTACGGTGTAGGAATTTTGTTCGGCTATGATATTGCCGTCAATGCCATTGGGCAGATTGTATAAGAATGAGGCCGAAGCAGATGCTATATCATTACCAGAGCTCGGATTTGTGGTGCGCAGTATGCCGCCGTTAAGGGTTGTTTCACCCAAGGCGGTGAAGGTGGCGTCTTGCGCTTGTAATACTGCCTTATCACCCAAGGTGGTATCGCCCTGCACGGTGTTTTCGCCCTGTGCTATGGTTTTGCCTGTGTCAAGATGTTCTAAGTTTTTTGTGATAGTTACATTTAGCAGAGTAGTGTTGCTCTCGTGTGTAGTACCACCACTGATAACAGAGCCGCGCACTTGGCTTTCATTGTCGGCATTGCCAAGATTAGTTATGCCTGTACCAGTGGTTACCACATCACCGTCGGAAATAATGCCAGTCCTCGTGGGATCGTCGGTGGCAGCACCGGTCAGGGTCATGGTGCCGCTTTTATTATAGGCAGAAACACCGCTGGCATCCATACCTGTCACCGAGCCCACGGTGG
>CAYJOP010000094.1:0-7655 GCA_964371835.1 uncultured Desulfovibrionaceae bacterium | reverse complement strand
TGGGGCCTACAGCTTAGGAGGCTGTCGCTCTATCCAACTGAGCTACGAGCGCGTTGTGTAATTGGTTTTGTTTTGCTTAAGAGTTCTTCTTTGTTATGTAATTTATCTTTGAAATTTCATTTTTTTTTATCTTGTACGTTGTGTTCTTGAGCTATCTCACTTTCTAATATGCGCAAGAATGATAAGTGATTCATAGTTTTTGTAAAAATACTACTTTCTGGGTTAATCATTTGTGCTGTAATCAGGTGCTGTTCTGCGTCGTCATAGTTGCCCATGTCCATAAGCACCCTTGCTGCATTAAAGTGAGCGTGGTCGTCGGTGGGGGCGAGGTTTAAGGTACGTTTACAAAAAGCGAGGGCTTCTTCTAAATGTTTTCCTTTGCGCAGTTGTATTCCAAACTCTGAAAACATATGTTTATGTTCAGGCACAATGCCCTCCTCAACTTGAACAAGGTTTTTAAGGGCAAGTGCATTTGTCTCATTAAGGCCATCTCTGCGCACCTTGCGTAAGGTTTTTTTGAATTGAGAGCGCATGGTGTTCTCAATATTTTCAGGAGAGAGAACTTCTTCAAGTGTTGTTTTTGGTCCAACACCCTTATTTGCTGAAGGAATTTGCTTCATGCCAGGCTCATGTTTGAACATGGCCTTGAAGCTCACAGCGTCGATGGTTTTTAGTAAGTCTATGGGATTAAAAAATTTATCAAGTTTTTGGACGCTGTACAGATTGTTTTTGGTCCAGACAAAATAAAATGTTTTTCCTTGTTTTGAGAAGGTTCGTGAGTAAACTCCGAGAAACTCTCTATCCATATGACAGCTCCAAGTAGTAATCTATGTGGAAAGTAATGATTTTCTTTAATTCAGTCAAGCAACTTTTAATGTGGCAATGTATGGTGTAAAAACGAAAAAGCCGACATTCTAAGCATTAAGAATGTCGGCTTAAGTATTAAGAATTTTTAAGAAAGTTGTCAAAATAAGCTATGGTCTTTTTTAAGCCCTCACGCAGTGGTATTTTGGGTTCCCAGCCAAGTTTTTCTTTGGCAAGGCTAATATCAGGTCTGCGTTGTTTTGGATCATCAGCAGGTAGTTCAACATTGATTATTTTTGACTTACTATTAACCATTTCAACTACTTGCTCTGCAAGTTCTCCAATGGTAAATTCTCCAGGATTACCCATATTCATTGGACCAGTAAATTCTACAGGTGAGTTCATGAAGCGAACCATAAGTTCAATTAAATCATCAACATAACAAAAAGAACGTGTTTGGCTACCATCACCATAGATAGTAATATCCTTACCTTGTAAGGCCTGTACAATGAAGTTTGAAACCACTCGTCCATCATTGGGGTGCATGCGAGGGCCATAAGTGTTGAATAATCTACCTATTTTTATAGCTATATTATGTTGACGCTCATATGCAAAAAATAGTGATTCGGCACAGCGTTTGCCTTCATCATAGCAGGACCTTAGCCCTATGGGGTTTACATTCCCCCAGTAGTCTTCAGTTTGCGGATGCACATTGGGGTCTCCGTAAACTTCTGATGTGGAGGCGTGAAAAATGCGTGCACCTAGACGCTTGGCAAGGCCGAGGGTGTTGGTAGCCCCAAGAACACAAGTTTTAATGGTTTGTATGGAGTCGTGCTGATAGTGAATAGGTGAAGCTGGACATGCCAGATTGTAAATTTCATCCACTTCAACGTATAATGGTAGTGTGATATCGTGGCGAATTAGTTCAAAATGCTTGTTGTCAGCCAGATGCTCTATATTTTGCTTGGCGCTGGTGAAAAAATTATCCACGCACACAACTTCATGACCGTCGTTGAGCAGTCGCTCGCAAAGGTGAGAGCCTACAAAACCAGCTCCACCTGTAACTAAAACACGTTTGCGTAAGTGCATATATTCTCCTTCGGATTATCTTTGATAATTGTACTACTATTTTATAGCTTTGGCAAAGGCTGGAGCTGAATTTAAAATAATTTGTTCATCTATGCAAAATGCCAGTCTAAAATACCCAGCTTGACCAAATCCACGACCAGGCACTGCAAGAATATTTTGTTCAAGCAATTTGTTTACAAAGGCCACATCGTCGCCACCTGGTGCTTTGGGGAAGAAATAAAATGCACCCTTGGGAAGTTGGAATTCATAGCCTGCGTCGTTAAGAACTTTTGCCATGGCGTTGCGTCTGTTATTATATATACTTACATCCACTTGAGAGCCAAGTGCTGCGGCCATGAGATGTTGTCCGACGACTGGGGGATTAACATATCCTAGTATGCGATTGGTAAGCATGAGGGCACCCATAAGGGTTTGTCCTTCTTGAAGTAATGGAGAAATAATTACATAGCCCAAACGCTCACCAGGTAAGGAAAGGTTTTTAGAAAATGAGCTTACTACAACTGAATAAGGGTAGAGGGGTAAAACTGATGGAACTTCAATCCCGTCAAAGGCCAAAAATCTATATGGTTCATCAGCAACTAACCAAATTGGTTTACCAAATTTTTGTGAGCAGCGGTTTAATACGCCAATAATGCCTTGAATTTCTTGCTTGTTATAGACTGCGCCAGTGGGATTGTTTGGTGAGTTAATTAATAATATTCTGGTTTTGTCAGAAATTGCTGCTTCTAGTGCCTCAAGGTCAGGGGCAAAAGTATCTGGCATGGATGGCACTGAGCGGAAGGTGGCATTGTGGTTTTCTGTATAAAATCCATATTCAACAAAATAAGGAGCAAAGGCCAATACTTCCTCACCAATATTTAAGACTGCGCGGAAAAATGCATTTAGTCCGCCTGCTGCACCGCAGCTTAAAAGCACATGGTCAGCCGTTAGGCTAATGTCTTGTTCAATGCTTAAGTGAGCAGCTAATTGTTCCCTAGCCCAAGGGTAGCCACCATTGGACATATATCCAAAGGCAAATGGCTCATTGGCCATTTCACTAAATTTGCGCAAGCCTTCAGCTACGGCAGGAGGTGGGGGTAGGTCTGGGTTGCCAAGGCTAAAATCGTAAATATTTTCAGGGCCATACTTAGCTTTGAGCTGTGCGCCTGCTTCAAACATGCGTCTAATCCATGAGGCATTTTCCATATATCCGGCAACACGCTGTGAAAGTAATGTCATGTTTTCTCCTAAAATTATAGTGTATTATGATTTTGTCATAATTTTTTGCAGTAATTTATTGCTTAAGCTGCTCACCCCTAGTTTGCTCAAGATAGTTGCTATTAGTCAAGGGTTAGTTTATAAAAAAGAGGAAATTGGTTGCAAAAAAATTTAATTTATAGCGTTAGACCCTTGAAAATTGCCGAAGGAGAATGAAATGCGTTTTTTATTGCTTATTCTTATGATTACATTTTTGTTACCGGGTTGCGCCTCCATGCAAGGTTCGGAGGAAGATATGCAGCTTTTAGTTACAATTCGTGATGTGCATCGCTGCTCACGAATTTCACCTGAGATAGAATTATATAATATTCCTAAAAATACGAATGTTTTTGAAGTGAGTTTACAAGATAGGTCAGACTTAAGCCGAATTCACGGCGGTGGAATTTGGAAAAATGACGATACTGGTATTATTCCAGAAGGTGCTTTAATTCGCCATTATATTGGCGCTTGTCCACCTGCTGATGAGAGTCGTTCCTACCAGTATGTAGTTAAAGCTTTATCTACAGATGGTCTTGTGCTCACAGAAAGCAAGTATGTTTTTGAGCAAGAGTAAATATGTCAGTAAAATTTTTTTGGGGGCATAATGCCCTTGATGCTGCATGTCTTTTTTTATGTAGGGCTGGAGTTGCAGGCCTTGCACCGTTTGCCCCAGGAACTTGGGGCTCATTGCTTGCGATGTTGCTTGCGCCTGTGTGCTTTACGCCTTTGCCCATGCTAGGTAGAGTAATGTTGCTTGTGGTGTTATTTTTTCTTGGGGCCTTTGCTTCAACCCATGCGGAAAAATTACTTCAGTGTAAGGATGCTTCACAAATTGTAATTGATGAAGTGCTTGGAATGTGGTTAGTTTTTTTGCCATTCGCAAAGGTCAACCTACCCATGTATGTGGCTGGATTTTTTTTGTTTAGGCTGTTTGATATTCTTAAACCTTGGCCCATACACGCCGCAGAGCATTATATGCCTAACGGCTACGGCATCATGATAGATGATGTAATAGCTGGAATAATGGCCATGCTTTGCCTTGCGGCTATATGCTGGCTTTACTATTTCATGCGATAGGTGATACGCCCACGAGTTAGGTCATAGGGTGATAGTTCCACCTTAACTTTATCACCAGGTAAAATGCGAATATAAAATTTACGCATCTTGCCTGAAATATGAGCTAATACTGTATGCCCATTTTCTAATTCTACTTTAAACATGGCATTTGGTAGAGCTTCTTGTACAACTCCGTCAACTTCAATGGCACCTTCTTTGGCCATAAAACCTCCTATGTGCAGAGCTAATGTGCCGTGCACGGTCTGTAAACATCACAGAAAAAAATCATATTGTCAATAGCATGATTTTGGCGTTAAATTTCTATGAATTGATTAAGCATTAAAATTCTAGTATTTTAAGTGGTTAGATAGTTTTTGGTGTGGATATTTATATACGCAAAAAATGATAAAATTTGAAAAAAGACGTTTATTGCCAAAAAATTAAACTAACTTGCAAATCCAAGTATAAAATTCGAGTTTTTAGGGTTTATATGTATATTTAACAGCAATTATAGCAAATAATTGTTAACATGTGCATCTTGTATATTACTTTTTGCTTTTTTTGCTTTGAGTTGTCTTGACAGGATCTTGGCGCACTAAAAGCCACAAGCCAATAAGTATGAGTGGTATTGATAATATTTGCCCCATGGTCATCCAGCCAAAGGCCATGTATCCCAAGTGAGCATCTGGTGTGCGCACAAATTCTACTAAAAATCTTGCTAGTCCGTAACAAATGGAGAAACTACCTGCAACTGCGCCAAGCTTGCGTGGTTTTGCGGAGTACAACCAAACTACAGTAAAAAGTAGTAATCCTTCTAATAAGGCTTCATAAAGTTGAGAAGGGTGCCGTGGCAAATGGCCGGCATGCGGAAAAACCACTGCCCATGGAACAGAAGATACATTGCCCCACAGTTCGCCGTTTATGAAGTTGCCAATGCGACCGAAAAAAAGTCCAGGTGCTACAAAAGGTGCTACAAAGTCCATGACTTCTAAAAAACTCCTGCCGTTGCGCCGAGCATAATACCACATGGCTACTAAAACCCCAAGCAAACCACCATGAAAGGACATTCCTCCGTTCCAGATTCTAAAAATTTCACTTGGATCATTTAGGTAACTTGGCAAATCATAAAAAAGCACAAAACCAAAACGCCCCCCAAGAATAACTCCTAACATTCCAAGGGTTAAAAGGTCATCATATTGAACACTTGTCCATGGTTTGTAAATGGGATGTGGGTGAGTTTGGGACAAGCGCACTCGATATCTTCCCAATGCCCAAGCTATTAGAAATGCGAGCAAATACATAATACCATACCAGCGCAATTCTAAAGCTCCAACTTTTAAGGCAATGGGATCGATTATGGGAAATTGCATAATATTACTAATCCTTGATGAAATCTGTTGCGCAAAAAATACCGCTTTTGCCGCCACTTTTGTAAACAAGACGTATGTCTCGAATGACAATGTTTTTTTGCACTGCCTTGCACATGTCATAGACTGTTGCAGCTGCCATCTGAGCACCTACGAGAGCTTCCATTTCAACTCCTGTGGGGCCAGCGGTGCGTGCTTCCGCTTCTAGTTCAAGGCCGAAGTCCTTAACGGTAAAACGAACATCCATAAAGGTAAGGGCCAAAGGATGACAAAGGGGAACAAGTTCAGCAGTGCGCTTTGCTGCCATAATACCCGCAAGTTTAGCCGTTGTTAGTACATCTCCCTTGGGTAGAGCAGTATTTTGTAAAAGAGCCAAGGTCTCAGCAGATAAATCAATGCAACCTCGCACAATGGCAATGCGCAAAGTGTTAGTTTTATGGCTAACATCAACCATATTTACTGAACCATCCTTAGCTATATGTGAAAATTTTTTTTGCATATGAATTTTTAATATAATCCAACTAACCATTGCCAAAATGTTGCTGGTTCAGGTGTTTGTGGTTTTTGCCATTGAGAATCCTTGCCAGACCCTCCAAAAACAAGGCGGATTTTGGTCCATGCTTCGCCTTCACGCTGTGCTTTGAACAAGAAAGGCGGTGCACCATCATTTCTAAGGTCCATAATGGACTTCACCCAAGGAAGCATGGTGCCAAAGCGTAGATCGTAGATAATAAATTCCTCGCCACTGCCTATGGGGCGCGAAGCCTCCAAGGGCATTAGTGAAAAATCAAGATATGCCAAAGCTCTGCGGCTTGTGACGCTAATGCTTTCAGCAATTTCTGGCCTGAGCGCTGGATAGTTCAGCACTTTAGTACGAGGATTTCCAAACATGTCTAATCCTTGATGATGAATGCTCTGGGCTGTATTTGGGTAAACATAACCTTGTATGGCTTTGGGTAGTGTGGTTAAATTTTGTTCAGTATTATCGGGGTCAAATGGGGTTTCACTTTGATAAATGACTCGCCAATAAAATGGAGCAAGTGCGTCTGGCAATACAGCTATATTTGTAATGTTTTCAGCAGAAAGACGCTCAGAAGCCCTGGCCTCATGCCACATACGCAAGCCCACACAAGCAGATGGATAAATAAATATCCAAATGAGCACTAAGCAAGCAAGTTTTCGCTTTTTACGAGCAAGAAATACGGTTAAAAGCATGGGTAAGGTAATTAGTAAATCAATAATAAATATGCCATTTAACCTCACTCTATAATCAGAAAATGGCAAAAAAACCATTGTGCCGTATGTAGTTATAATATCAAGCCAAATATGCAAAAGGAATAGTGTGCAAATATAAAAGTATGTTCTTAAATATGACCAAGAATTGGGCGTACTGTTGCGCCAAAATGGAAAGAAAAATAAGCTAACAATTAAAGCCATAAATGGTATGGCCGCAAGTGAATGGGTGATTCCACGATGCAAAAGCAAAAAATCAATGGGCGCTGGGGCGAATATTACATCAATGTCTGGCAAGGCCGTAACCAAAGCCGCCATGGGAACAAAAAATCGTGAAGCTGGCCTTTCAGGTAGACTAAGAGCAAGAATTGCCCCACTGGCTGCATGACTAATAGGATCCATATTACTGCCTAAAAGGACTTGCTTCTCTTGGTTGCAAGTTCGTGTATTTATTTGAATTTTCTTTTTGATTGTCTGTCAAAGCATTTTGATAATAGTTCTGTAATTGGATCATGGTTTCAGGCTGATTTAAAAAATACAATTGCTTGTCAAGGCTTTTTCCGCTAAGTGGGTAGCGCAGTTGCGAAGGGTCGTCAGTTGCATAGCCTACACCTGTAATTTTTGCTTGTTCTGTACCATGACCCACAGACTTTGGTCCACCACAACCTGTTAATAATAAACAAACTAGCAAAATATATATAATGGGATGTTGCATACTCTCACCATTGAATTTTAAAATTTACGAATTAAATCTAAATCAAGGGTCCTGCACAATTATTTTTTAGTTCTATTTTTGTGCTTTTGCAGTAAATTTGCATTTATTTGAAAATACACTTGTGCAGAACAAAAACCACATCTCTGCTCTCTGTA
>CAYJOP010000093.1:0-7675 GCA_964371835.1 uncultured Desulfovibrionaceae bacterium | reverse complement strand
AACGGTACATAAAAACTTTCACTTCATAAGCTACACCTTAGTATTTGTTATACTTATAAATCTTACTTTTATATATAAGGGAAAGTCAGCACCTATAGCATGGAAAGCACATAGTTTTCCTAGTGTTGCTGTTAAAGAAGTTGTCCTTGCACAAAACAACCCCCAAGAAGCGTTCACCATCTGGACTCCAGATAACAAATACGGAAGTTGTGGTTTTGCTCCACTTCCTTGCGCTTTCATAAATAATCAATTACGCATGCGTAAACATGGTGATATTTCCCAGGGCTTTTATATGTTAAGAAAAAATGAAAGTGAGTAAATAAAAATTTCCTAAGCATGCAATCACAAATTTTTTTTGAGATATTACACTTTGTTTTCGTGTGACTGCCAGCGCAACTTTTCTGTAAAACAATAAGTCTTTGAAAAGTATTCAGTAAATATATAAATCGTAGTAATTTTTCACTTGTTTTATGGTGGAAAACTGTTAGGTTTAGCAAAGAAAATATGAATGTAGAGGGGTAGATTATGTCCACACAACGTGAAACTTTAGGAAGCCGCTTAGGTTTTTTACTTTTATCAGCAGGGTGCGCCATAGGAATCGGTAACGTTTGGAGATTTCCATATATTGCTGGTGAGTATGGTGGAGCTATCTTTGTTTTACTTTATTTATTCTTCCTACTTTTTGTGGGCTTACCCATTTTGACCATGGAATTTACCGTGGGTCGTGCTGCACAACTTAATATGGGCGGAGCATTACGAAAACTTGAGCCTAAGGGTAGTCATTGGCACAAGTTTGGCTGGATGAGCATTGTTGGTAGTTATGTGCTAATGATGTTTTATACCACCGTTACTGGATGGATGCTTGCATATTGTTACTTTACAGCCAGCGGCAAGCTTGCAAACCTAAGTTCAGATGCCGTAGGGCAAAATTTTGGAGCCATGCTTGGCGACCCCGTGGGCATGATTTTTTGGATGAGCCTTGCAGTTTTTGTGGGTTTTATTTCTTGTATTACTGGTTTGCAATCAGGAGTTGAGCGCATTGTAAAATGGATGATGGGCGTTTTATTAATACTTATGATAGTGCTTGCCGTACATTCCATGACCTTATCAGGCGCAGAAGCTGGCTTAAATTTTTACCTCATGCCAGATTTATCAAAATTAACAGAAGCTGGCATTTGGTCTGCCCTTTCTGCTGCCATGAATCAAGCTTTTTTCACTCTAAGCATTGGTATTGGTAGCATGTGTATTTTTGGTTCATATTTAAAAAAAGAACATAGTCTCACAGGTGAAGCAAGCTATATTGTAATGATAGACACCTTCGTAGCCATTGTGGCAGGACTTATCATCTTTCCTGCCTGTTTTTCCTACAATGTACAACCAAATGCAGGGCCTGGACTATTATTTATCACCCTACCTAATATTTTTAATTCCATGGACAATGGACAATTTTGGGGTACAATTTTCTTTGTATTTATGAGTTTTGCAGCACTTTCCACAGTCATTGCAGTTTTTGAAAATATCATTTCCTACGCCATTGACGTTTGGAAAATGCCACGCAAAAAAGCAACCATTATTAACTCCATCGCCATTTGGCTTTTATCAATCCCTTGCATACTCGGCTTTAACGAGTGGTCAGACTTTGAGCCCTTGGGTAAGGGTACTGGCATTTTAGATTTGGAAGACTTCATAGTAAGTGCAAACTTATTGCCCCTTGGCTCTTTGCTCTTTTTACTCTTTTGTACTCAGCGCTTTGGCTGGGGCTTTGACAATTTCTTAAAGGAAGCTAATGCAGGGCAAGGTGTTCACTTTCCCAAGTGGCTGCGTGCTTATTTAACCTATGTTTTACCAATTATTATTTTAGTTGTATTTGTAAATGGTTACATCAATGTTTTTGGTAAATTTTTGAATAATTAAAATTTTGGATTATTTATAGTGTCTAAAAACGTAATTCAAGAGCAAAATAGCTTAATTGCTCCCCCTGCGCTATATATAGGTATAGATGAAGCAGGTCGTGGTTGCCTTGCTGGCCCAGTGGTGGCGGCAGCAGTTATTTTGCCCAAAAATTGCCCCATAAAAGGGCTTAATGATTCAAAAAAACTTAGCGCTGATGATAGAGAAAGCTTTGCCCTTGACATTTTAACCCATGCAAATTTTGGCTTTGGCCTTGTATGGCAAAAGCAAATTGATGAAATAAATATCTTACAAGCCACATTTCATGCCATGAGTAGAGCTGTGCGTGGGCTTGTGCAGCAATATGTGCGCAAAACTGGAACTTTGCCGCCAAGTTTATTACATATTGACGGCAATAAAACCATACCTTCTGATGTGTTAAGTCAGTATTTCCCTAAAGGTTTGCATTCGCCAAGGCAAGAGGCTTTGGTGCATGGCGATGGACTTGAAGCCCACATCTCAGCGGCCTCCATCCTTGCCAAAACACATCGTGATAAAATTATGGATTTGCTGGATAGACGCTGGCCTCAATATAATTTTGCAAAGCATAAGGGCTATGGCACTAAGGAGCATCTTGATGCCCTTGAGGCGCATGGGCCATGCCCACTGCATCGCAAAACATTTGCTCGTGTCTTACCCACAAAAAAAACCACTTCACAGACTCAAGGTAGCCTCATATGAATTTAATAACTAAGCTACAAAATATCATTAAAAAAGATAAACGTAGCATTGGTCAAATGGGGGAAGATGCCGCTGCAAAACACTTAAAAAACATAGGCATGCGCATTTTACACAGCAATTGGCGGCATGGACAATTGGAAATTGATTTAATCTGCCAAGATGGCGATACTATTGTTTTTGTGGAAGTGAAAACTAGAAATTCAAAGGGCTTAACAAGCCCCATTGAAGGTGTTAATCAGCACAAAAAAAATGCTCTTTTGCGTGCAGCTAAAACTTGGCTAACAGTCAATAATGCTTGGGAAAAGCCCTGTAGATTTGACGTTGTGGGCGTTTTATATGACGCACAAGACTCAAAACCAAACTTTCATGTGGAATATTATGACAATGCCTTTGACCTCAGTGCAATTATGGGTAGTGGCAACTCCTCTTGGCAACCTTGGTGATTTTTCACCTCGGGCCATTGAAGTTCTACAATCCGTTGACTTAGTGCTTGCAGAAGATACTCGCAGAGCTGGGCTTTTGTGTAAGCGTGCTGGTATAAATGTTTCCAAGTTTTCAAGCCTACATGACCACAATGAACAAGGTAAAATTCCAAAAATTATCCAACTATTACAAGGCGGAACAAGCATTGCGCTTATTTCAGATGCAGGCACGCCACTCATGGCAGACCCTGGCTATAGATTAGTAAAGGCTTGTCGTGAAGCAGGATTTAAGATTTCAGCAGTGCCTGGGCCTTGTGCGCCCATTGCTGGCTTAATGCTAGCAGGTATTGCACCGCAACCATTTACTTTTTTAGGTTTTTTACCTCGTGGCAAAGGTGCGCAAGAAAAATCTCTTGCCCCATTTGCCCACATCTCAACTACCTTGGTTTTTTTTGAGCGCAAAGACAGGCTACACGACACCCTTGCACTTGCTTATAAAATCCTTGGAGCAAGAGAAGTAGCCATTGCAAGAGAGTTAACCAAGGTGCACGAAGAGTGCATGCTTAGCCGTTTGGAAGATTTTTCAAATATACCTGCGGAACTTAAGGGAGAAATCACAGTTATAATTGGCCCTCCTGAAGAAGAAACCAAAACCCCTATGCAAAAAGTGCTTGCCATAATTGAAGAGGAAATGGAAACAGGCGGAAAACCGCGAGAAGTGGCAAGAAGAGTTCAAACCTTGGTCATGGGCTGGACTGTGAAGGATATATATTTATTAATTAGCGAAAGAAATTAAACAATTTGTTAATTTATTAATTTTTAAGTTTTTTTAACAACTGAAAACTTTTTGCGGTACATTTTCACCAACTTTTCAAGACCCATTTTTTGCAAAAACCTACGACTAAACCCACGAATTATCTGCCAAAAAAGATAAATATTTGCCTGTGCAACATTGCCCAAATGCTGTTTTTTTGCCTGTGCAGCTTCAGAATAAGCCGCACACCAATGCACATCTGAAGCACCACCATAACGCATATTTGCAAGCACTGTATGTGTATTAACAAAATTACAATTATGTTTTAAAAAACGCAAAATAAGTTCATAATCCATGGCGTATTTATAGGAAAGATCAAAAAGTCCGTACTTTGTATAAAGCTCTTTTTTTACAAAAACTGTTGGATGATTAATTGTCATTTCCAAGTGCAATTTATCCTGCTGTGGTACAAAAACTTCCTTGGGTTTATCATCTTGCCAAAACTGTAAGTTTCCATGAATTATATCTGCATTTTCACAATACTTTTCCACTTGGCTAAATGCATTTTCTTCATACCAATCATCTGAATTTATAATGCCTATCCAATCCCCAGTGGCAAGTGCAATACCTTTATTAAAGGCATCTGCAATGCCTTCATCTGGCTCGCTTATAACATGAGTAGCCGCACCGTGGGCTTTGGCAAATTCCACAGTGCCATCGGTGGAGCCACCGTCTATAATAATGTACTCATGAGGTGCAAAGGTTTGCAAAGCCACAGCGTCCATGGTTTGCCGCAGCGTGGCTATAGAATTATAAGTAGCCGTAATTATAGTTATTTTAATTGACATCGTTTTTTTTTGCTAAAATTCCCTTATAAAGTTCAATATATTTCTTGGCTATTACAGGATATGAATAGCCATCCTCAACAGTTTTGCGTGCAACTTTGCCCATTTGCTCACGCCTTGTATCATCCTCCAAAACATAGCTGATGCCATGAGCTAAGTCTTTAGTATCATATGGTTTTGCTATATAGCCGTTTGCTTTGTGTTTTATCATATCAGGAAGGCCGCCAATATCAAAACCAACCACAGCAGTACCACAAGCTAGGGCCTCTAAAGTGGTTTGAGAAAAACTCTCCTCACGAGAAGGGCAAACAAAAACATCGGCGGCAGCATAGGCAAGGGCTAGTTTTTTAATTTCTTCAATGCGTCCCAAATAAGTGCTGGCCAACGGTAGCTCATAGCCCTTAGTTGTACCAAAAATAAGACAATGTGCATGGGGGTGTGTTGTATGTGTGTATTGCAAAGCAGTTTTTAGCAAGTCAAAACCCTTTCTTAAATCTGAAGTGGCAGACATGGCCCCAAATAAAATATATTTTACATCTTGCTCAAGGCCCAAAAGTGCCCGTGCTTCCACCTTGGAAACCACATCAAATTCTTTTATATTAATGGGGTTTGGCAAGTTTACACAGAGATAATTTTTAAGCAAAGAACTTTTTTCAATATCATTTTTAAAATGCTTGCTAAGCCCGATTAGAGTTGGGTTTAATTGTTCATAACAAGCTTGTTTTAATTTCCATTGTAAATTCGCCATGTCAAGACCCAATGGTTTGCGCAAAGCAGGGCAATTTTGGCATACACCTTGCCATTTATTGCATTGCCCAAAATAATGGCAACCACCTGTAAAGGCCCAAGTGTCATGTAAAGTCCAAACAACTGGAATATTTAATTTTGCAATTTTTTTAAGCACCCAAGGGCTTATGAAGTTTGATACCCAATGTAAATGTATAATATCTGGTTGTATTTTTGCTATGCTTTTATGAATGGCGTTTGGGTTAAGGTAGTTTGTAATAAATACTTCTTTTTGTTTTTTACATAGCTTCACACTGGCTTTTGCAAAAGTAACAGCCAGCTCTTGCACAAATTGCACGGGAAATACTGGAATTTCAACAACATTTTCAGCATTTGTTTTTTTTTGTTGCACTCCAAAAATTGATTTACATTGCCCACTTAGATTAAGGGCTTCATGCAAGCGTTGCACAGCAATGGCTGCACCGCCTTCATTTTCATGACTATTACAGTGAAGTATTTTCATGATTATTTTTTAATAAATCCTAACAACCATTTAACTAAGGGCTTCACAAAATCAAGAACAGGATGGCTTATTTTAGCAATTGTTACCCAGTGGGAAATTTCTTTAGGTTCACATAGTGATTTTGCAAGTGTGTATATACGTCCGTAAACCAGCTTTTCCTGCATTGATAATCCCATTTTTTTTAATAAAAAATCAAATGTATGGCGTAAGTAAAAAGTAGAAGGTAAATGGCATTTTATTACAGGATGAAAACAATTTGCTAGCAATAAATATCCTTTTTTATCAATATGTTGTGAAATTTTATACACAAGATTCAATGGCTCTTCCACATGCTCTAAAACATCCAAAGCTACAATCACATCATACTTTCCTGTTAACTCACTTACAAATGTAATATTTGGATATTTTTTTGATAAATTAATAGCAATCTCAGAGGGAAATGGCTCCACAATTTCAATGGCAATATTTGAGCTTTTTTCAGCTAAATTTCTGGCAAAAGCACCAAATCCGCCGCCATAATCAGCAACTCGCTTGGGGCTAGTATTAGCAATATAATCAGCAAAACGCTGGCGATTATAAATGGACTCTTCATGCCATTCGGTGAAAAATCCATTCAATGTCCATACAGGATGCATGTAAAATTTTGAAAGACTGTTAGGGTTATTTTCGTCGGTATTGTTTGCTATCCATACTAAATCCATAAGAGCCCAGATACTTTCGATACTTGGCTCATTTCCCACAAGATTTAGCATTGACTGCATTTCTTGAGGAATTTCTTGATCTTTATAGTATTGCTCTAAATTTATCATGGTGAAATCCTAATTTAATTTTTATTGTATATGCCTTAATGAACATGTTTATAGTTGTAATACCACAACTTTTTTAACTAGCTGTAACTGCACATAATTACAATAAAAAATCATGAATTAATTTAAAATTCTCTTACGCATTATTTGTGCAATATTCCACAAGCCTAATTTTTTTAATATGCATTTAAGGTGCTTTTTCCACAAAGTCACATCATAAACCTTATGAAAAGACATTAAAACAACATAATTAATAGACACATCATCCAACCAGCGTATTTCTTGTACTGGCAAGGATTTATTTATATCATTATCAAATTTATCTGTAAAATCTGCATTGTGAGTTCCTAAACCCATGCCAATATTAGTAGTATATGAAATTACAGGATTAATACCAAGTTGGTTTTTTTTGAACCTTGCATAATCTGCCCTAATATCCCAAGTGTTAATAATACCTTCCATTTGTAAATCGAGCATGTCTGACATATCGTTGCCACCAGCATCAAAGGCTTTGCGTTGCTTTTTATCATTCCTAAAATTTTGGTAGTCAGACACTTCCCAGTCCATATTTTCAAAGCGATTGCGCCAACTGGCCCAACCCCAACAACTAAATCTAGGGATTGCATAAACATCGTGTGAATAATCACTGGGTATGGGGAAAATTGTTGGAGGGGGAGACCATGCCGCTATATTAAATACTTTTTCATCTTGCTCATAAAGTTTAAGACCTTGATTTAGAAAGCTTAAAGTATAAGGCGACGTTAAAATATCATCTTCCATAACAATAATCCGCTCATGTTTAGCAAACATATATTGCAAACCATCAATAATTGATGCCGCACAACCCATATTTTTTTCGCGTCCCACAACAGTCACTGATGCAAAGCCTTGTACCTTATTAGCCACTGCGCGCGTGGCATCAGTAAGCCTTAATTCTTCATGATTTCTTGGGCCATCGCAAAAAACAA
>CAYJOP010000092.1:0-8130 GCA_964371835.1 uncultured Desulfovibrionaceae bacterium | reverse complement strand
AACCAGATACAAAACAAGCTCCGCTTGTTTTGAGCCACCTTCAGCAATAAATTGCCGGGTGGTAAGGCACGAAAATTCTCGCTTAACGCAGCAGCTAAGCTACTGCTACTCGAATTTATCGCCTCGGCTAACGCCTCGTTTAAGAACCAATCCAAACTAAGCCTTGCCTAGTTTGCGCATCACTTGTGCGACGCTCTTTCTACTCAAGCTCGGATGTAATGTCAACAATTAAGTTTCATTTTTTTTCGAGCATGCCTTGGTGAGTTGTTGTGCTCACCGCGGAGAGGGAATATGAACTAAACGCCTTCCACTGTCAACGACTTTTTTTAAAAAAATTATTTTTTTTCAATTTTCTTTTTAGCACCCTTATATATTAACGGCTTAAATTAAATTTTAAATAGATTCCTTTTTGCATTTTTTGGCATAGTCTATGCTTTAGCTTAGTATACATCATTATAAAGTAGGAATATTTTTCCTTATTCTAGGATTTGTTATGGATAAAAAACTCTGCATCATTCACGCAAATTGTCAGGGAGATAATTTAAAAGCTTTGCTATTAAATACCCCATCATTTAGCAAATTTTTTGACATTCAAAAATATACTAATTATTTAAACGAAAACATACCCAACCAGTCATTAGACAGCTGTGCTCTTTTCATTTATCAGCAGCTTGGTGAACAATGGGGAGACCAAGCTACAGCGAGTTTGCTGCAAAAACTTCCTGCCCACACTCAATGCATTTGCATTCCCAATATTTTTTTTAATGGATATTGGCCGTTATGGACCAATGCCACACACATGGCTTATGGTGATATGCTCATTGAACACCTTGCCAATAGTGGACTTAATGCTTCTGAAATTTTACACATATATATGAATGGCAATATAAGTACAAAGTTTGATCTTAAGCAACTAATAAAGCTTTCACGCGAAAAGGAACTTGAAAAAGAAAAAAACTCCAGCATTAAAACCATCAATATTATTGATACACATTGGCGAGAAGAACAACTTTTTCATACTATCAACCACCCTGGAGCACGACTCACTTTGCATGTGGCCAATGCAGTTTTAGCAAAACTTGGATTAGGAGAGGTGCCTCCATCCACTCGCAACGCTTATGAAAATATGAAAGAAGAATTTGTCCAGCCAATTCATCCACAAGTTGCGGAATATTTTGATATACCTTTTGTAACGCCAACAACACTATATAATGTATATGGCCAAACTTTAGACTTTGAGCAATATACCAGAGCTTATATACAATGCAGATTGCAACAAGGTCCAGATAAAATTGATGATTTTGTAGTATATCTTCACCTTTTGGCTAAACAGGTTCAAACCACATGTGCAGCATAAACAAAACCTTACTTGTTCGCGCATCAGGCGGTCTTTCCAATAGATTGCAAGCTGTTATTAGCGGAATTGCTTATTGTTTGCTAACTGATAGAGCTATCTGCATCGATTGGCGTGATGGCCTATACTCTGATGATTTTTCTAATGTTTTTCCTCTTTGGTTTAATATTAAAGGGCTTAAAACCATAAATATAGAAGAGGTTCTTGCGGCATTTGATAATAATGCAACCATAAATCCGCCATTTTGGAAGGACTGGTTGCATGAACCCATAGCCGTTGAATACTTATTTAATGGTAATGACCATACTCTGCCTAAAAATAAGGCCATGACGAGCATTAGCTTAACTGACGAGAACCTAGATGAGGATATTTTAGTTTTTTGGGATTGGCATATTAATTCCATCACACCGCTCATTCCCAAGCTAAGAATTAAGTTTTCGCACTTGAAAAATATGAATGATACGGAAATACAAAAATATTTGTTAAAAACATATTTGCACCCAACAGGAAATATACTTAATGAAACCATGGACTTTGTAACAAACAGCTTTTTTAGTGCACCTGTGGGTATTCACATTCGACATACAGACTTGCAAAGTCCGCTCCCAAAATTACTAGATAAATTAAAAGAAGTTGCAAAGGAAGATGAAATATTTTTATGTACAGATAATGAGCAGGTGGAAAAAATGGTTTGCCGGCTCTTTCCGCGTACCATCACTCGTGATAAAATTTATCAAGGCCTCAACATACCTTTGCATTCTTATGTTGAAGGCGTAAGTAATGTTCAAAAAGGCCATGAGGCTGTATTGGACATGCTTATACTTGCGCAATGTAAGCATATAATTCATTATAAACAATCATCTTTCGCTCGAATTTCCATACTCTTTTCAGAGCTTGATTGTGATTGTGTTCATAGTGTACAGTAATCATTATGCAACTTTAGAACATAACAGCTTAGCTGGGTAGGTGGATTAATGATAGAATTACATGCTAATGAAGCAAACATCAACATTCGCCTTCGAGCAATCTTCATGGGGCAAGATCTTTGTATATTAATTGATGGTGGTGACTGTCCACATATTGGAGCCATATCCCTTGCAAGTTCACAATTAGAAAAAAAAACGCAAACAATTGTAGTTCCAAAGCACAAAGAAGATGTCATAAGCCAAGCAGTGGCAGAACAGGTTCAAAAGACACTCGGAAACACAGTGTGTTGCGCTTGTGGAATACACATTGACAACATTAGCAAGGATGAAATTGTAAAAATATTGGAAATGACAAAACATCTAACTTCATCATTACTAAAACAACTTAAAAATTCTTAATGCTAGTTTAGCCATTTCGAAGTACGATATGAAAATTATTTTTGAAAATAATTCCCAATTAAAAACACAAAGATATATAATTTTTTTTCATTTCTTCATATTTTCACTGTACAACTTCCATAAAATATGTCAGAACAATCTTGCGTAAATTTAATCGCAACAAACTTTTAGGAAGGAGTTTACAATGAAAAACGTTCGCATTGCTTTAATGGCTCTTGTAGCCATGCTTTTGCTATCTGCACCTGCTCAAGCTTTTCAAGGCGTAAGCATCCACAGCAAAGTTACCGACGGTATTCTTTATCTTGTGGACCAATCTGGCTCTATGTATATGACACATAAAGCTACTGGTGTAGAAAAAATCGAAATGGGCAAACAAGCTCTTGCTCGCTTAAACGCTAAAACCCCTCTATTGGGTTACCAAGGTGCTATTTGCGCTTTGTCTCCTAATGCTGTTGTAGCCCCTGCTGGTGCATGGGACCGCTCTGCATGGATGGGCACAATCAACAACATCGGTAACGGTGGTAAAATTTATGGTCGCTTAACTCCTCTTGGCATGAGCCTTGACGGTGTTAGCAGCATGCTAAGCAGCCTACCTAGCAACACTGCAATGGTACTAGTATCTGACGGTTCTGAGAACCTTGGTGTAGAAGCTGTTCAAGCTCTTCAATCCATTTATTCTGCTTTCCCTAATACTGTAATGCACTTCGTTTCTGTTGCTGACAGCGACGCTGGCATGGCTGTATTAAAGCAAATGGCTTCTTTGAAGTCTGATTCTTTGCTTGTTGACGCTCGTGACATCATCAACCTTGAAGAATCTGCTAAAGCTTTCGTAGCTAAAGCTTTCTACGAGCCTACCATTCCTTCTCAAGAAGTACAAAGCCTACGCTCTGTATACTTCCAAGTTGGAAAATACAACATCACCAAAGCTTCTGCTGCTCGTCTAGACCGTATTGCTAACGTGCTTAAGACTCGTCCTGAGCTAAAAATCTTCGTTGAAGGTTTTGCTGACGTAACTGGTGACACTGAATTCAACCAAACCCTATCTGAAAACCGCGCTAAAGCTGTTACTCAGTACCTAGTTGACCAAGGTTGCAATCCTGCTTCCATCATCAACAAGGGTCGTGGCGAAACTCAAGAATACCCAACTTACCAACTTGATCGTCGTGTAGACATCATGGTTATTTGGGAATAATATTCTCTGATTGATTAATTAAAAACGAGAGGATGAAAGTCCTCTCGTTTTTTTTTGTCCACTCACCTTTGCATTGGCAAATTAATAAAACTTAACAGTATATTTTGTTTTGCTCTAGAACCATACCGCCTTGCAAAAACTCTTTGCAATCGCCAGCAGCAAGTCTAAGCTCATTTAATCTGCAAATTTTCATAAAATTTTGTCACTTATCTCTTGAGTATAAGTCTTCACCTTCATAAAACTTCTAATATTTTCACACTTGTTGTTCTGCACAAGTAGATTTTCAAATAAATGCAAATTTACTGCAAAAGCACAAAAATAGAACTAAAAAATAATTGCTCAGGACCCTTCAATATAAGTCAACTATGCGGAATTTTGATACTAAAACATTTTAATCCACATAAAATTATCCTCACTACTAAATCATATAAAAACACTTGTAATTTAGTTTTCCATTTGTTATTTTTTGTAAAGCTAAAACATAGTCCATACTCTTGTAAGGAGTTAGATAATGCATAATTCCATAAAATTTAATACTAACTACCTTAAATCCATGCTTGATGCCACTGACTTAAAGTTAAGTTGTTGGACCACAGATGGAAATCTTGTTTATTGCTCTCGTGGTTTTTTGGCCTATTTTAAGGCAGAAAGCTTAGAGAATTTTATTGAACAATTTGAAAATTTTTCACCCATTAAACAGCTTAATGGTGTCGTTTCACGCATTTCACATTTGCAATACCTAGATAAAGCAAAAAATGATGGTTCATGCTCCTATAGTTGGATACATGTAGTAGATGGGCATCATCAAATTGCCAATTATAATCTTAACAGTATTTCTTGTGAAGGTTCTGATTTTATTGTTAGCACTTTGACACCTGAAACAATATCTTATGAACAACACGAATCTAATTGCCAAGCCAAGGCAACTCTTGATGCTGCACCTTTGAGCATTACTTTTTGGAATAAAGATTTTCAAGCAATTGACTGTAATGACGCTGCCATTAAAATGGTTAATTGTACCAGCAAGCAAGAGTATATTGATAATGTTTATAATTTTTTTCCAAAGCATCAGCCAGATGGATCCAATTCTAGCACACGAGCGAAGGAAATTTTAGCAGAAACTTTTGCCAGTGGTAGCCATTATAGTGCTGAATGGTACTATAGAACTGTTGATGGAGAACTTATTCCTACAGAGGTTTATCTTGTACGAATAGCATATAATAATGAATTCGTCCTTGTGGAATATGCTAAAGATTTAAGGGAGATTGCAAAGAATTTGCATATGGTACACGAGGCAGAAAGACGCACCTACGCCATGCTTGAATCATTACCTATAGGAGTAAATCTTTGGAATACTAGTTATGAAATTATAGATTGTAACCTTGCAGCCATGACCATGCTTGGCATTGATTCCAAAGAGGAGTACAAAGAGAGATTTTTTGAATGTACACCAGAATATCAGCCCAGTGGCGAGCGTTCATTAGACCTCATACCAATTTGTTTACAGAAGGGTTTTGACGATGGATATTATCGTTTTGAGTGGGTGTTTACAACCTTATATGGCGAACCATTATATACTGAGGTAACAATTATTCGTGTAAAAATTGGTGATGATCAGCTTGTGGCTGCATATCAACGCGATTTGACTGAGATTAAAGCAAGTCAAGCGCGCATGCGTGAAGCTGAAGAGCGCACTCAAATTATGCTTGATACAACACCACTTTGTGCCAACTTTTGGAATCAAGAATTTAAAAATATTGATTGTAACCTTGCAGCGGCTAAACTTTTTGACCTTAAAGATAAAAATGAATATTTGCATAGATTTTTTGAACTATCCCCTGAAATTCAACCAGATGGGCGAATGTCTGCTGAGTCTGCACTTGAAAAAATAACCACTGCATTTAGCGAAGGCATGTGTAAGTTTGAGTGGATGCATCAAAAACTCAATGGAGAACCCATTCCTTCTGAGGTTACATTAATTAGGACTGAACACCGTGGAATCCCTATAGTTATTGGATATACCAAGGATTTGCGTGAACTTAAGGCAACACAGGCTCGCATGCGTGAAGCCGAAGAACGCACTCAGATTATGCTCGACACTACACCGCTTTGCGCTAATTTTTGGAATAGTGATTTTCAAAATTTAGACTGCAACCTTGCGGCAGTAAAACTTTTTGATCTTAAAGACAAAATGGAATATTTGGATAGATTTTTTGAACTATCCCCTGAAGTTCAACCTAATGGTCGAAGCTCTGCTGAGTTAGCTATTGAAAAAATAACCACTGCATTTAACGATGGTATATGTAAATTTGAGTGGATGCATCAAAAGCTTAACGGCGAGCCCATTCCTGCTGAGATTACACTTATCCGAGCTGACCTGCACGGTGAACCAATTGTTGTTGGCTTTACTAAAGACTTGCGTGAGTTAAAGGCTTCACAAAAAATTGCTCTTCAAGCAGAAGCTAGAACGCAAACCATGTTTGAAGCCACTCCACTTTGTATTAAGTTCTGGGATGACAGCCAAAATATTGTTGCTTGTAACGAAGAATCTTTACGACTTTTTGGTTATACTAACAAGCAAGATTTATTGGAAAACTTTGATAAAACCCTTCCAGAATTCCAACCAGATGGCCAAAACAGTGTGTTATTTGTACAAAAGAATTTAGACATTGCTTTAGAACAAGGTTATTGTCGTTTTGAGGCTATGTACCAGCATGCAATTACTAAGGAACAAATACCTTCTGAAATAACTCTTGTACGCATTAAAGACCATGATAAGAATGCCATTGTTAGTTATTTACGAGACTTGCGTGAATTCAAAGCAATGTTAGCAGAAATTCATAAAGTTGAAAAAGATTTACGAACAGCACGCGATTTGGCAGAAAAGAGTACCCAAGCAAAGAGTGAATTTCTTGCCAATATGAGCCATGAAATTCGCACACCCATGAATGGTATCTTGGGTCTTCTACACCTTCTTTCACAGACCAAACTTGCCTCAATTCAAGAAAATTATGTGGAAAAAATCCTATACTCTGCCCACAGTTTACTTAGGATTATTAATGACATTCTTGATTTTTCAAAAATTGAAGCAGGAAAGCTTGAACTTGAAGCTATTCCATTTACCTTAAAAGAAGTTTGTGATGAGCTCTACACCTTGTTTGCGCCAAAGGTTGCAGACAAGGGCATTGAATTAACTATCCGATATGATGAATTTTCAACAGTCTATGTTTTAAGCGATTCTTTACGAGTAAAGCAGATTGTTTTCAACCTTGTTAGCAATGCATTAAAATTTACTGACCAAGGTGGAATTAATATTAATGTATGCTGTACCAAGGTCTCTGATGACATATTAAAATGCATATTTGCAGTAAAAGATTCTGGCATAGGCTTAAGCCAAGACCAACTAGATCGACTGTTTTCTGCTTTTATGCAGGCAGACAATTCCGTTACTCGAAAATACGGCGGCACAGGACTTGGTCTTGCAATTTCTCAAAGTTTAGCCAAGATGTTAAATGGAACTATTAATGTTGAAAGTACTCTCAACGAAGGCTCAACTTTTTCCCTTGAGTGCAGTTTCCATATTGCATCTAAGAGTGAACTTGAAAAATTTACAAACAAATCTATTAGTATATGCGAAACTACTTTATGCCATGATTATACTGGACATATTTTACTCGTCGAAGATAACGATATTAACCAACTTATTGCTGAGGAGCTCTTAACTACGGTTGGTTACACTCTGCAAATTGCACAAAATGGGCAAGAAGCTTTAGATTTGTTAAGTAAAAATAATTTTGACCTTGTATTGATGGACATTCAAATGCCAATTATGGATGGCTTAACCGCCAGCATGAAAATACGAGAAAATCCAGCTTGGACCAACCTTCCAGTAATTGCCATGTCTGCTCATGCTATGACTGGTGATAAAGAAATTAGTATTGCACATGGCATGAATGACCATATTACTAAGCCCATAGACCCACAAATTTTATATGACACCATGCAATACTGGTTGAATTTACACCGTTAAATTTATTTATTAAATTTAGTAATTCTTTGTTATTTAAACCTTAAAACTCCGCATTTGCGGAGTTTTAAGGTTTAAGTGTTGACTTTAGTCAACACGACTCGAAAATTAACTATAGTAGTGGCTTTGCCGCTACGTTAAATAGATAATTTTCGTGCATTACTGCCAAGGCAGCTTGCCTGCCTTAGGCGGCACAAACACACGAAGTGGGTTTGTCATTAGTCTGAGGCAA
>CAYJOP010000091.1:0-8209 GCA_964371835.1 uncultured Desulfovibrionaceae bacterium | reverse complement strand
ATCGAAACCTTTATCTATGGTGCCAGTGCCTCAGAGCTTACATCAAAAGACAAGTTAGCCGATGTGGGGATCAATGTGGCCGATACAGGAGACATCACGCTTTCTGCCAACTGGACTGATAATGCCGGAACATACACCAACAACAATGGTCTTAGTCTCAAAACAAACCAAACTGTTGATATACAAGTAACAAGAAGCATGATGGTTAATAGCCATGCCATGCCTGTAAATAATGATATGGGCGACTCTGCAGAAGATGCCTATGCAGCCACATTGCAACAAGCCGGAATATAAGTTTTAGGAGATATAAATGCGCACATTGATCTTATTTTTATGCCTGCTCATTCTACCAAGCATGTCCTTTGCCAAAGAAGGCACGGACATAAACCAGAGCCTTGTTTATGCTTTTAGTTATAGCCCTTTATTAAAGAGTACCTTGGAGGGCAAGGATAGATCTGAATTTGAACGTGAAGTTGCCGAGGCCTCATTTTATCCAACCATTGGTGTTTGGGCAGGGCTTGGTGCCATGCAAGAAAGCTCACAGCAAGATAGAAAATATGACTATTTTGATGATGTTGTTGGTGTTGGCAAGGCTGGACTTGGAGCAAGTCAAATACTTTTTGACGGTTTTAGAAGAAAGTACGAGCTTGAAAAAAATACTGTTAATATAAGATCAAAAGTCTACCAAGCCCTTGATGTTGCAAGCACTCTTGCCTATGCAACTATTAGTGCGCATATGGATATTTTGCGGCGCAAGGAGTTGGTGCAAGCGTCTGAAGAAAACTATATAGCCCATGAAAAATTAGTAAAATTGCTGCAAGCTCGCTATAATGATGGCCTTTCTGGTATT
This sequence comes from uncultured Desulfovibrionaceae bacterium, assembly GCA_964371835.1. Lineage (GTDB taxonomy): Bacteria > Desulfobacterota > Desulfovibrionia > Desulfovibrionales > Desulfovibrionaceae > CAYJAD01. The sequence continues at coordinate 7,359 of CAYJOP010000091.1, read as the reverse complement.
GGAGACGTGGAGCAAGGCAAGGCTAGAATGCTAAAAGTGCAAGCCGCACTGATTAGGCAGAAAAATGCTCTACTTACCGCACATAGCAATTATTATCGCATCACTGGAGTTAGTGCCACAAATGTGCTTTTACCTGTGTTTGCCCCTTATAATCGTTATGAATCCGTAGAAGAAGTCAAAGACCTTGCCCTGATCAATAATCATCAAATATTGGTAGCCAGCGCTCAAATTGAACAAGCACAGGCCGCTACCAATGCCTCAAAGAGCAATTATTATCCGCAAATTACTGGTGACGTGAATACTTCCTACCAAAGTGCTGATACTAATTATGACAATAATATCTATGCCTTGGATGCTGGTGTCAATATGCGCTGGAATTTATATAATGGTGGGGCTGATAAAGCACAAGTTAGTGCAAATGCCGCCTCCACACGTGAAGCGCGTCAGCTTTTACAACACACTAAGGATCTAGTGTTTGAGCAGATTGAAGTTACACTTGAGCAAACCAAGAGTGCTAAAGAGGAGCTTAAGTTTTACGAAGCAGCACAAAGATCAAGCAATATTTCTCGAGTTAATTTTTATGAGCAGTATAAAGTTGGGCAAAAGGGTCTTTTAAATCTCCTTGATGCTGAAGCGGAGTATTTTACGGCCAAAGTTGAAACTATTATTGCTCGCACTGACGTTATATTGGGTCAATATCGTTTGCATGCTTTGGCAGGAGTTTTGCTCACAGAGTTAAATTTAGAGCAAGTCTTGCGTGACTCTTCCGTAGACCCAGCACAAATTCCTATACTAGAAATACTTAACAGTCAGTTACCATAAAAGATTTTATTGTGAACAAAAACTCGGCACATTACTTTTTCTGGAAAATCCTTTGTAACTATTCCAGCCTATATAAGCATATTGCCGTGGCTTCGCTCTTGGTAAATGTCTTTTCTCTTGCCATGCCGCTTTTTATAATGAATGTGTATGACCGAATAGTGCCAAATGCCGCTTTTGAGTCGCTATGGGTATTAAGCATTAGTGTTTTCATCATTCTCACTCTCGATTTTATTCTGCGTAACACTAGGGCTTATTTTGTGGATGCGGCCAATAAAAATATGGGCGTACTACTTTTAGCTAAGTTCATAGATACATTCTTAAATATTCGCCTTGATGCTAATCCTGCCCCTTCCGTTGGTGGGATTATGGCTCAAATTCGTCAAGTGGAATACGCCAAGGATTTTTTCGGCTCAAGTACACTCATTGCCCTACTTGATATTCCGTTCATCTTACTTTTCTTGGTGGTTATTGCATACCTTGGTGGAGCTATAGTGTTTATCCCCATAATTGCCATACCTCTTTTGGCTCTCTACCAATATTATTTGCAAATTCCTTTTGAAAACGCCACCAAGGAGCAATTACAAAAAAATATCCAGCAAAATTCTCTATTGGGTGAGATTGCCCTTGGTTATGAAAATATAAAATGCAGCCATCTAGCCCCTGCTTTTGCTCAAAAATGGGATGTAGTTACAGAAAAAAATGCTGATGCCCATAAAAAATCTAAACTGTTAGGTGTGGTCACAGCACAAAGTAATATCTTTTTTGGTTCCTTGCTTACCCTTACTATGATTATAGTTGGTGTTTATCGTATTGGAGCAGGAAGCATGAGTATGGGGGGGCTTATAGCTTGCGTTCTAATCTTGGGGCGGGCTATGGCACCGCTTTATGGAGTGGTAAATGTATTATCCCATTGGCATAAAGCTGGCCTTGGGCTTGACTCTCTAACAAAGTTCATGGATATGCCTGTAGAATACGCTAGAGGTCAAGACGATGAAATATTGCATGAACCACAAAGCCTTGTGCAAGAAAAAACACCAGTACCGCGAGCATTACCTGTAGAAATTCGACTGGAAGATGTAAGCTTTGCATATCCAAGTCAGCATGATGACATCATGGCCTTGTCACATATCAATCTTAAAGTTGGTGTGGGTGAGCATATTGTTGTCTTAGGTGAATCTGGCTCAGGAAAGTCCAGCCTTGCGCGCATCATAAGTGGTTTATATCTCCCCACAACAGGCAAGGTTTTTTATGGCAGTGCCGTACTTGGCGAAAATAATTTAGAAGCTATACGCCTAAATATGGGAGTATTACCGCAGCAAAATGTATTGTTTAAAGGTAGCATTCGCTCTAATATTTTAGAGGCATGGCCGCATGATGTAGATTTTAATGAGGAAGAGTTGCAAGAGGTTGCAATAGTAAGTGGAGTTATGGACTTTGCCTCCAAACATCCCTTGGGTCTTGATATGCATGTTGGTGAAAATGGAGCTGGTCTTTCTGGTGGTCAAAGGCAGGCTGTGGCTTTAGCTCGGGCCTTAGTGGGTAAGCCTCAAATTTTAATCCTTGATGAACCCTCAAGCCATATGGATGTAAATGCCGAAGCAAGGCTTGTTCAAAGGTTACAAAATCACATGCAAGACAAGACCGTCATCTTGTTAACCCATAGTCAGAGTATGTTACCTCTTGGTCAGCGAATGTTGGTCATGCAAGATGGTAAAATAATGCGTGACGCTAAATTACAACGAATGAGCAAGGAAGAAGCCACACAGCTACAAAAAAATCAAGCATTAACTATTAAGCAGGAGCTATCTTAATGACCAATTGGCTCCAAAGCATAAAAGATAAACTCTTTGCTAAACCTGATGCACTTGACACCAGCAAACCGCAATTTGTGCGCAGACAAGCCTTGAGTGCACAATTTAGCATAAGCTCAGTACGTTTGGTGTGGTTGGTGTTTGTTTCCATACTTATTTTGATTTTTTGTGCTTATTTCTCAGAACTTGATGTTATTGTACGAGGTTATGGACAAGTTGTCCCATCGCAAAGGGTGCAGCATATACAAAACCTAGAAGGCGGCATTATTGAAGAAATATTGGTTAAAGAAGGTGATGCCGTAAATGAAAATAAAATTTTAGCTCGTATTGAAAATACCTTGGCTGGTAGCCAATATCGTGAGGCTTTGGAGCGTAAGCTTAACCATGAAGCCGCAATTGCTCGCCTACAAGCCTTGATAAATAATGTTGAACCCATTTATTCAAATGAAGTGCAAGAACACGCTGAGCTAATGCAAAGGCATAATAATATTCTAGCAGCCATTCGTAAGCAAAATGAGGCTGAATATAATGTTCTTTCGTATCAGTCTTCTGCCGTGGATACAAAATTACACGAAGCAATAATTGAAAAGCAAAACACTAAGGCGCAACTTGAAATTGCAAAAAAACAAAGAGAACTTGCAGCAAATGCGTTAAAGTCTAACGCTTTCCCTGAACTTGAATTTCTTGCCATTGAGCAAAATGTACAAGAACTTACCACTAAACTTGATATTCTTGAATATTCCATCCCAAGGCTTGAACTGGAAAAAAAGGAACAAGAAGAACGAGTTAAACAATATGAAGCTGAGCTTTTACGCACATATAATGAAGAATTGGGTGAAATTCAAGCCGAGCTAATTTCTGTAAAAGAGCTACTTAAGGCTGGCAGTGATAGGGTGAATCGAACTGAGTTGCTTTCTCCAGTTAATGGTATTGTGAAAACTATTTACTATAATACTATTGGCGGCGTTGTTCCCCCAGGCGAAACGATTATGGATATTGTGCCCCTTGATGATAGCTTAATCATTGAGGCAAAATTTAGCCCTGCGGATATAGGCTTTTTGGCAGTAGGGCAAAAAGCAACTGTACGTCTTTCTGCCTATGACTTTGCAACTTATGGCTCTTTAGAAGCAGTAGTAGAAAGCATTAGTGCCGATGCCATTGAAGATGAGCAAGGGCAAATCTATTTTATTGTCAAAATCCGCACAAAGCTTAGCCATTTACCATATCAAGATAGAAAACTTCCCATCCTAGCAGGAATGCAAGTAGAAGCTGATATTATCACTAGCAAAAAAAGTATCTTAGATTATATCCTAAAACCCATCTTACGTGTGGGCAATAAAGCCCTGCGTGAGCAATAGGTAGCCATATCACCATCTCCACAAATCCACAGATACCAAATCCATTACATGCATGATGCAAAAAACAATATGAATATAGATAAAAGAGAATAAAATAAAATAGATGCATAGCTAGCATAAAAATGGCAAGGCTAATTTACCTTGCTCTTTAAGCCAAAATATCGAACAAGTTACATGGGTAGTCCTCCGAGTTCAGAGTTCAAGCAAGGAGGATATGCTTATGGAGCATCTTCTGCTAGATATTCTTGCTATGATAATAGACCACGGCACCAATTTCACGAGATACGTTCGCAAATGTCATATTATACTCTTTAAGCAAACACAAAATACTTGTTTCGCACTCATCATAAGACAGCTCAAAATTATTGCTTCTTTTAAGCACTATGCTACCCTCATTGTAATGCTTGATACTGGTGCTTCAACAGGACTTGGTAATTTTTCCTTTGGTGTCCATGCACTTACATAGCCCGCCTTATCTTGCATTCTTTGCAGTTCACGAATGACGGCAGAATGATTTTCACGCACAAGGGCTAGTTCCTCAAATTGGGCAAAGGGTTTGTCTATACTCACTTTGATAGTTTCCATTTCTGAACTTTTGCCTAGCTTCATACTTTCCTTTACACCGTCTACGATAAAGCCTTTGAGCGTTTCACTATCTTTATCTGTGTGTATTTTACCATCCTTAAAGAAATGTAAGCGTATACGCTCTTTGCCACTATCCATGTATTTGTCGGTATTGCTGTCATGATGCCCACTGTCCAAGGCATGATTTTCTTCACGCTTTGCCAAACGTGCATCTGCTGAAGCAAGTATTTTTAAGCTATCACGCATACGATGCTGTGAGCGTTGATATTGCGAATATAAAGCCTCTAATTTGCTTAAATCACTAGCAAGCTGTACTTGCATGAGAATAAGGGGATTACCACTGGCAGCGGCTTTCATTTCTGCGGCATTGGCGGCTTCTGATTGCACATCTTCAATGCTACGTTGCAATAAATCGCCTTTACGAAATTGCTCAATAGCTGCTGCTTTGAATTCTATGGTCTGCCACATTCGGACTATTTATTGAGACATATTACATTGAATTTATAAATAATTTTTAAGAAAAATAAATAATACCAGTACGAAAACAAGTATAATAAAAAAATGTTTCCATGTAGTACCTATGTAGTACCTATATACCGCAAAAATGCTATAAAAAAGAAAACCCCTTACAGCGTTTGCCGTAAGGGGTTGAATTTACTGGTGGGTCGTGCGGGGTTCGAACCTGCGACTCTCTGCTTAAAAGGCAGATACTCTACCGGCTGAGTTAACGACCCTCTCAAGAAGGAACTTATATGCAATGAATAGATTTATGTCAACAAATTTTCAAAATATTTTTTTTGTTTTGTTGTTATTGGCCAATGGGTGGCACATCTTTTCCTGCTTGAAGTAATTTTGTTAGGTGCTTACGCACCAATTTAAGCTCAACTTCACTTACATCTGGCATATCAGAAGGGGTGTTTTGAGGAACGCCACCTCCTTCTGCTACTATAAACAAGGCTGCGGCAGCGCGCCCCATAACGGAAAAAAAGCGTGCTGGGTCCCAGCCATTATTTTTTACCCATGCAGCAGCAGCTTTTGAATAATTAAAATCTGCTTGGCCATTTTTTATGCTTGGTGATGCATGTTCATTATGTGATGCTGCCCAAGCTCTAAATCTTGGTAGCACTTCGATGAAGTTTATTAATTCTGCATCAGTTATTGCTGGTTGTTTGTCATAAACTGTTTTAGCAAAAGCAACATTACTGATAAGCAATGCAGCACAGCACAACAAAACTAAGCTAAACTTTAGCAATGAGTAAATTTCATTATTGTATAACTTTACCATAGTTTGCTCAAAAATTAATAGCGAACTGCACTAAATGTATTTAATTTTGCTACGTTATGGTAAGATTCAATGTAGCGCAATGTGCCAGTTTTGCCGCGCAACACCATGGAATGAGTGATGGCATTTTGCCCTTTGTACTGAACCCCACTTAAAAAAGAACCGCCTGAAATGCCAGTGGCAGCAAAAAAACAATCATCAGAGCGGATTAGCTCATTAACAGTTAAAATATCACGCATATCAACACCAGCATCGGAAATGGCTTCCTTTTCAACATATGATTGTGGGTCAAGGCGAGCAAGAATTTGTCCACCAAGTCCTTTAATGGCACATGCAGCAAGCACACCCTCAGGTGTGCCGCCTGTGCCAACCATTACGTCCACTTCAGAGCGTGGATCAACTGCCATAAGTGCGCCAGTTACATCACCGTCAGTGTGCAATTGAATACGAGCTCCAGCTTCACGAATTTGTTGAATGAGTACTTCGTGACGTGGTTTATCAAGTACAAAAACCACAAGGTCTTGTATGCTTTTGCTCATGGCCTTAGCTATTTTTTCTAGATTAACTTTAATGGGAGCGTCAAGATCCACAACGTTTTTAGCTTCATTTGGTACCACAAGTTTTTGCATGTAAAAGCTTGGGCCAGGATTAAACATAGTGCCAGCAGGTGCAACGCCAACTACAGATATGGCATTGGGTTTGCCAAAGGCAAGTAAGCGTGTGCCCTCAACAGGATCTACTGCAACGTCAAGTAGTGGGCCGGTGCCAGTACCTACTTTTTCACCGTTAAAGAGCATGGGGGCTTCGTCTTTTTCACCTTCGCCTATAATGACTTTGCCTTGCACGTTTAAAGAATTAAAGGTGAGGCGCATGGCATCAACTGCAGCCTTGTCACCAGCTTCTTTGTTGCCACGTCCAAGCCAACGGGCAGAGGCAAGGGCTGCTGCTTCTGTAATGCGTACAAAGTCAAGGGCTAGGTTTCTTTCTGGGCTTTCAACTGCCATATGGTCCTCCCATGCAAATTATGCAATAATATTAAAATACAAGTCTTTACAGTGTAAGTACTATAATTGTTTGATATTTAAGGCTATGCACTATAAATGCTACAACATTTCATATACTCCCCAAAAAAGAAAAAAGCAAAAAGAATTTTATTGTTTAATATCAAGTTGTTGCTAGGAGGAGTAGCTTAAGAGCACGAATTTTTGTAATTTTTTAGCTGCAAGTTCCATGGTCTTCAAAATACATTTATGCTTTAATATACCGTAGTTTGGTAAAAAAACAAATAAAAATACTAAGAAATAAACATTCAATACGCCGCATAATGTTTTTTTGAAAATGCGTGGTAATATTATAGTCGGAACTGAACAACACATTTCCATGTATTGTTCTTAAAAGGCACGCGTCTCCAAATGCCGCATTGCGGTCGCCAGAAATGAATTCTGGCTCATTTTACGCCGCGCAAAATTTTTCTTACAGAAAAATTTTGTTAGTAGTCACT
>CAYJOP010000090.1:0-8330 GCA_964371835.1 uncultured Desulfovibrionaceae bacterium | reverse complement strand
CTACCGCCCATACCATTCTGGTCTTTCCGTACAAGCATCTGCCATGCTCCCCTGCCATGTATTTTCATTGCGCATCTGATGGTATAACTGGGTAAATAATTTACGTTTATGTTCCGTCCAATTGGGGGCAATGCATTCATTTGGTGCAGGGTCACCAGTTAGGCGATGCATAACAATATGCGTTGGAATTAAAGGTAAAGCACGAGCTAAAATGTCAATATATGCTTGCATACTCAGCGGTTTATAACGCCCAGCATTATACCAATGCTCAAGAGGACTATTCTTGCTAACATAGAGGCTATGCAACTTGAGCCCATTAATAGGTAATGAAGACGCCCATTTAACTGATTCGATAAAATCATCTGCTCCTTCACCTGGCAATCCTGCCATAAGATGAGCACAAACTTTTAAACCACGCTCATGAGCCATTTGTACTGCCTTTTCAGATATTTCAGCTCCATGCTGCCTATTTATAATTTTAAGACTTTTGTCGTGACAACTTTGCAAGCCATACTCAATCCACAATTCTTCAATGCCACTATTGGCCAAAATATCTAACTTCTGCTCATCCACACAATCTGGCCTTGTGCCAATGGCAAGACCCATAGAATTTGGCAAAGTTCGCACACTTTGTACCAAGGCCTGCAAATGCTCAACAGGGCCATAGGTATTGGAAAATGATTGCACATAGGCTAAAAAATCCCTATTGGCGTCAGTATTGCTGTATTTATTTTGCCAATAATTCCACTGGTCCAATATGCTCATGCCCTGAGCCAAATGACCTGAGCCTGAGCCCCTAGCATTACAAAAAATACATCCTGCATGCGACAAGGTACCATCACGATTGGGACAAGACGAGCCCACATCCAATGGGATTTTTTGTACTCGCTTTCCAAACTTATTTCTAAAATATGTTGCCAATGTATGCCAAAGTATCATAGCGATGACCTATACAAATTTTTTTTACATTCGTACACAAATTATTTTTTCATTTTTTGCAATATAGTCATTGACTTTTTTCATACTTTAGGCAAAATGAAAAGAGGAAAAGTCCTAAAACACTTAAGTTTTATTTTTTACTTGAGTTTTATTTTTTATTTGATTACAAGCGCATAATAAACACATAAGGCGAAATTAATTACATGGCTAAAATTTTAGATTCACTACTGGGTATTTTTTCCAATGACCTTGCCATTGACCTTGGCACAGCAAACACTTGTGTCTATGTAAAAGGACAAGGTATTGTACTTCGCGAACCTTCAGTTGTTGCGGTTAAAAAAGACAATCGAGGTAACAATGTGGTTCTTGCTGTGGGTCACGATGCCAAGCGTATGCTTGGTCGTACACCTGGCAACATTTCCGCAATCCGCCCTATGAAAGACGGTGTCATTGCAGATTTTGACGTAACAGAAGCCATGCTTCGTCACTTCATAACCAAGGTGCATAACTCTCGTCATTTGGTGCGTCCTCGTATTATGATTTGTGTGCCAACAGGCATTACGCAAGTGGAAAAACGTGCTGTTAAAGAGTCTGCACAATCTGCTGGTGCTCGTGAAGTATATCTTATTGAGGAACCCATGGCAGCTGCCATTGGTGCTAATTTACCAATACATGAACCCACTTCTAATGTGGTAGTAGACATAGGCGGTGGCACAACTGAAGTTGCAGTTATTTCTCTTTCTGGTGTTGTGTATTCTCGCTCAGTGCGTGTTGGCGGTGACAAAATGGATGAATCCATCATGACTCACGTTAAACGTAAATACAGCATGCTGATTGGTGAATCCTCTGCCGAAGAAATCAAAATTAAAATTGCTTCTGCCTACCCCATGGATCCAGAGCAACAAATAGAAGTTAAAGGGCGAGACCTTGTTACAGGCATCCCTCAAAATATCATCATTACTTCCGAAGAAATACGCAAAGCAATTTCTGAGCAAGTTGACGGCATAGTCCAAGCTGTGCGTATGGCACTTGAGCAAACTCCACCAGAGCTTGCTGCTGATATAGTTGATAGGGGTATTGTTCTAACTGGTGGTGGTGCTCTCTTAAAAGGCCTTGACCAACTTCTGCGTGAAGAAACATCACTGCCCATCACGGTTGTTGAAGACCCACTCTCCACTGTTGTTATGGGAACTGGTAAAGCCCTTGATAGCTTGAATGTTTTGAAAGAAATTTGCGTTAACTAACATTATATTTTTTCATCAACTATACTCAAATACTTTTGGAATAAATGGTCAAATTTCGGGGAGGAAAGAGAAAGCTTTTAGTAATGGCAAAAGTTTCTCTCTCCTCCCCATAAAATTTTGAAATTAATATCATAAGGCATACTCCCAAGTGATTACAAGACGTTTAATCATAATTTCTGTTACTTCATTATTTCTTTTTCTGGGCATGTATACATGGAACCAGCGCACTGGTGTTTTAGATAAACTTGCAACAAATGTTGGCCTTGAAATTGTGGGTAGTCTGCTTAAACCCATGCTTAGTGCTCATACTACAATTATTGATTACTGGGAAAGCTACGTTGACCTTGTGGGCGTTCGAGAAGAAAATGTACGCCTAAAAGCTGATATTTTATCCATGCAAGCAAGACTCATCGCAGCTGGCGAGCATAAGGCAGAAGTTGAACGCCTACGCACCCTACTCTCATTACCAGCAGACCGTAGCTGGCGACCAATTGGAGCGCGTATTCTTGCTGGGCGCATGGGACCAAACTCTGCTCTTGAAACCTTAATCCTAAGTCGCGGATATGCCACTGGTGCTTCACCAAGCACGCCAATTATGACCAACCTTGGGCTTGTGGGCAGAGTGCTTAGAGCCTCAGCCCATACCTCAACCGCTCTACTCATTTCAGACCCTGGCAGTCGAATTGCAGTGCTTAGTCAAGATAGCCGTACTGCTGGTATTTTAACAGGCCGTGGAGGAAGACAATTATTAGAATTACGCTTTGTAGGACGTAATGCAGTTGTTAATACTGGAGAGTTGCTAGTTACATCTGGTCTTGACGGTATCTACCCCAAGGGATTACCCGTTGCTCGAATTGAAAGCGTTGTGCTTTCAGATTATTCACAATTTATGACTGTATTGGCAAAAGCTCTTGTTGAGCCCACATTGCTCGAAGAAGTTCTACTACTTGAACCCACTGGCCTTGCTCCCTTACCTACAATTCCAGAACATGACTATATTGGTCCACCCACTGAGGAGCAAAATAAACTCATTTTAGAACGTGGATATAGTATGCCCATAAATTATTCACAGGTGCCATAATGAGCCTACGCCTTTGTATATGGTGGGTGCTCTTTGTGCCAGTGTCAATTTATATGCAGGCAGCACTTCCTAGCGTTGATGTTCTTGTCATTGGATTAATTATAACACTACAAGAAGAAAGATATAAGGATTTAATTTTTGCACTGCCAATACTTATTATCATTCAAGAAGGAATTGGTTCGCGCGAGTTTGGTGGGGCAATACTTTGGTATAGCATTGTTATTATATTATTTTTTTGGGGACGCTGGCTTTTTGAAGTTCAAAACACTCACTTTGTAATGCTTTTATCCATTTGTCTTGGTGTGGCGCACTTTTTACTGGTTTTTTTACTTGCTCCGCTACAAAACCTTGAAGTGAATATGCATCAACTCGTTACGGAAAATGCACTACAAATTGTTTTTATGCCATTTGCATGGTGGTTAACAAGTTTTACACGAAAGTGGATATATGTAAATGTTAAGTAGTTTTAATATATTAAACCCTAAAAATGGAAAACTGCGCCGTTGGCTAACTGTACAAGCAGAGGCTGAGGAATTTACTCCACCAAAAACTGGTACTTTATTTATACAGTTTCTTATTGCCTTATTTTTCTTGGTTTTTGTAGTTCGGTTTTGGTATTTACAAGTGCATAAGGGTGCTGAATTTTCACAAAGAGCATTGGAAAATAGATTACGAGAAGAAAGAATAATCGCGCTGCGAGGTCTAATTACCGACAAAAATGGTGAAATACTTGCAGATAATGTTTTAACATATGGCCTAACCATTGTGCGCGAGGACTGCCCAGACATACCAGCTACACTTGCTCAAGTGAGTGAGTGGACGGGTATTAATCACGAAAAACTCGTCAAAAAATATTATAAAGACCGCCGCAAGACGCACTCATTTGACCCTGTTTTGCTAGCCACTGACCTTGACATTGCACTAGTTGCAAAAATTGAAGCTCAACTACTATACTGGCCAGGTATTGAAATTGTAGCCCGTGCAAAACGCACCTACCCCAAGGGCGAAATTTATGCGCACATTCTTGGCTATGTAGCAGAAGCAAGCGAAAAAGAAATGCAAGAAGATGAAGGCCTTAACATGGGCGATCTTGTAGGCAAACAAGGCCTTGAGCTTGTTCTTGAAAATAATCTACGAGGCCAAAAAGGACTTTATCAATTAGAAGTTGATGTACTTGGAAGATCTTTAAGTAAGAAAATGGTTAGATCACCACGCGGTGGTAGTGAAACCAGACTCACACTTGATTCATCCATACAAATTGCCGCTTGGAATGCCCTAGAGGGGCAAACAGGAAGTATTGTGGTTATGGACCCAGACACGGGCAAGCTCGTGGCACTTGTAACTGCTCCTGCCTATGATAATAATTTATTTACTGACGGTATTTCTCACAAGGAGTGGGATGCACTTCGTTTAAACCAACGTTTTCCATTACAAAACCGTGTTATACAAAGCATGTACCCACCGGCCTCTGTTTGGAAGCTATTAATGGCTAGCCTTCTTTTACAAGAAAATATCAACCCTTCTGAAAAAGTCTTTTGTTCTGGCGAAACGCAACTTGGCAATCAAACTTTTAGATGCTGGAAAAAAGGTGGACATGGCAATGTTAATATGGCCGAATCACTCATGCAATCTTGTGACATATATTATTACCACTTTGGTGAAAAAGTTGGCATAGATAAAATTGAAGAATATGCCAGAAAAAATGGTTTTGGTGACACCACTGGCATAATATTACCGCATGAGAAAGACGGCCTTGTACCCTCAAAAAAATGGAAGGAACGGCGCTTTAATCAACCTTGGGTTACAGGCGAAACTCTAAATATTTCCATTGGACAAGGTTATACGTTGGTAACACCATTGCAAGTTGCTACCTATGTTTCCGCTATCATAAATGGTGGTGATTTATTACAACCGCAAATACTTGAATCCGCACAAAGAGTAGTACAAAGGCAAATCCCAGCCTCTGCCGCTGAGCGTGAATTTATTATTGATAGCATGCGCAAAACTGTTACTCAAGGCACAGCCAAGGTTATGAACAGAATTGATGCTGATATGGGTGGAAAAACTGGTACTGCTCAAGTAGTCAAACTGCAAATGAAGGATGATGAAGTAATAAAAAACGAAGACTTGGAATATGCTCAGCGCGACCATGCATGGATCGCCACTTGGGGTGCAAAGGATGCAAAAAGATATGTGGTAGTTGTCATGGTTGAACATGGCGGTAGCGGAAGTTCTGTGGCTGGGCCTGTGGCTAAAAAAATCTACGATGCACTTTTTGGCGAACAAAAAAAAATTAGCGCAGAAAAAAAAGTTGCTTCAAATCCTATTCAGACGATGAAAACAAACTTAGAGGTGGCCAATGTTACACCTTGATCGAAGACTTTTTTCATATATTAATTGGGAACTTATAGCATGCTTTTCAACTATTTTTATTATTGGTGTTGCAAATTTATATTCTGCTAGTGGTATGCGCTTTGAAGAAGGTATGGCGGTTTCCTCATTTTATCAACGCCAATTAATATGGGGGCTTATAGGTTTTGTTGTCATGATCTGTGCCTTGGTTTTTGATTATCGACAATTACGAAACTTGGCAACTCCTCTTTTTTTAGGTACATTAGTCTTGCTTGCACTTGTACCTGTTATTGGCAAGTCAGTTTATGGTGCGCAACGTTGGCTTTCTCTAGGCTTCATGAACATACAACCAAGCGAAATAGCAAAACTTGCTGTACTTGTTTTCACGGCACGTGTTCTATCTCGCAATAATGAAACGCTTGGTTGGACAGATTTTTTCAAGGTACTTTTAATTGGCCTTGTTCCTAGTGCTTTCATTATCATGCAGCCAGACCTTGGAACAACTTTGAATTTATTGCTACTTCTTGCAGGGATGATTTTATTTCACGGAATTAAGGCCAAGGTATTTAAAACTTGTTTACTTGTTACACCACTCATAGTAGCATTTATGTGGTTTGTGGGAATGCAAGACTATCAACGTCAACGTGTTCTCACCTTTATTGACCCAAGCAGCGACCCCAGAGGGTCTGGCTACCATATATTACAATCGCAAATTGCTATTGGTTCAGGCCAGCTTTGGGGCAAGGGTTTTCTTGAGGGTACGCAAAGCCAATTGCGCTTTGTCCCAGAAAAGCACTCTGACTTTGCAGTAGCTGTATTTGGCGAGGAGTGGGGTTTTGTAGGATGTGTTGCATTAGTAAGCTTATATTGCCTTTTTTTATTGGCTATATTTAGTACTGTTATTAAAGCTAAAGATCGCTTTGGCAGCATGCTTGCCGCTGGCGTATTTTTTTATTTTTTCTGGCAAATTGTTATTAATATGGGCATGGTCATAGGCCTTATGCCAGTTGTTGGCATTCCACTACCATTTATGAGTTATGGTGGCAGCTCTATGATTGTAAATTGTGCGCTATTAGGCATAGTTTTAAACGTTTCCATGCGTAGGTTTATGTTTAAAAGTTAAAAAAAATATTATGCCTTAACTGGCTGATATATAAAAAATAAGGACGGACATTGTGAGTAAAGACGAAATTAATGCTTTTTTAGGCGCAGGAACTGTATACGAAGGAAAACTTTCTTTTCAGGGTTCTGTACGTATCGATGGTATCTACACCGGGCATATTGTTAGCGAAGGTTCCCTTATCGTTGGCAAAGACGCTATAATCAAAGGTGAGCTTAATGTTGGTGAATTATTACTAACTGGCAAATTTACCGGCGATGTAAACGCAAACCGCCGTGTTGTTATTCACCGTGGTGGAGTTGTCGAAGGTACAATCAATTCTCCTGCCCTTATCATGGAAGAAGGTGGAATTGTGCAGGGCCAAGTAAATATGAAAAACCCACAAAGCCCACAAAAAACAGCCGAACAAAAACAATAACTATAAAAATTTTTTGATTTGTTTCATAAATTTTTATTTTTTTTGCATGTGATTTTGTTCACATATACAGTTAGATAGATATCAAAAAAAGTTTTTAAAATCCAAAACTAAGCATTTTGGTATTTATATTCTTTGACATAATTCGCTAACTGGTATAAAAGAATTAGGCGCTTGTAAAAATATTCACAACCGCTTCACAGGCCAATAAATGGCAATATTATTGCTCAAATTTATTTGCCTAGCGGTTAAGCGTTGGAACTTGTTTTCTTTAAAGGTGCAATCCAAGGCCAAAGCAAATATTGTGATGGCCTAAATTATGAGGAGGGTGTAATGCTTGATCTTAACATCACCACGTTAATACAGATGGTGAACTTCTTCATTGCGCTCTATGTGCTCAATATCCTTCTAATTCGCCCCATTCGTGCAATTTTGCAAGAGCGACGCGAAAAAATAGATGGGCTTTCTGGTGAAGCAGGTAGCTTTGAGCATGAAGCCGAGAAACGCATAGATGCGTATCAGGCGGAGCTTTTACGAGCAAGGCAAGAAGGTACAGCCTTGCGCGATGCTGCAAGGCAAGAAGGTGCCGCAAAGCAGCAAGAGATTGTTAATGAAGCAGGCAAATCTGCACAGGCAGAACTTGCTTCCGCACAAAGTGCCTTACGAGCTGAAGCTGAGGCAACATTAGCCGAGCTTAAAAAGCAAGTATCAGATTTGGCAGGTAAACTTGCCACCCGTGTTATGAGTTAAAAAGCGTTGAAAAGCACCATCTACGGAGCCTGCTTAAAAATGTAGGTGATGTGGGCGCAAGCGATTTTAAGCCAAACTGCTCATGTATGTCTGTACACATTGCGCACCTTGACTTTTTTCGCTTCCTTGCATCTGGTATTTTTTCGATCACTTCGTCAAAGGCAACATTGTTTAGTATGGTTTAGGCAAGTAACATTTTTTAGGTATACAAATGTGTTAAATGCTAGTTTTACCACCATACGACAGCCGCCCACAGGACGTGGGCAAGCCTCGCAGAGGAGCAAGCCAAAGCAAGCCGAAATTCACTTTCGGGGCAGCGACGCTTGCGAGAGCTTGTGTCGTACAGGACGTGCGACCAAGCGTAATATGATAGAAGCCGCCCACAGGACGTGGGCAAGCCTCGCAGAGGAGCAAGCCAAAGCAAGCCGA
>CAYJOP010000089.1:0-8494 GCA_964371835.1 uncultured Desulfovibrionaceae bacterium | reverse complement strand
TTAATAAATATTTCTAGTGATTTAAGAAAAAATTATAGTGATTTGTACAGCTCATCCATGTGCATAGCATTTACAGGGCAAATCTTAGTACAAAGCCCACAAGCTACACATTTATCTTGATCAAATATAGTTAAGCGAGTGGAATTTTCCACATATAATGCTTCAACTTTGCAAACTGACGTACACATACCGCAGTGCATACAAAGGCTTTCATCAAAGCAAATATGATTATTAAGTGCTGATATTTTAATGCCATGCGATTTTAAATATTTAATGCCCTTTTCAATACTCTCTGGAAGGCCAATTAGTTCAAGTGTGAGGTAGCCTTCTTTGCGAGGGCCAATTTGTGCGTTTAATATATTGAAAAATATATCATAATCACGAACGAGTTTACACACTATAGGTTCGCCAGATATGTCAGGAGCAAAGCTTAGCCTTACTTCTTGATGTAATTGCTTGGATGAATTAGTAGTCATATTCTATTTATTTGTTTGTAAAAATGTTTTTGCCCTTGCTGCTTCAGCAGAAGTTGGGAATTTTTTAATAAGCTCTTGCAATCGTGCTGTGGCAGCGGCTTTTTGACCAAGTTTGCTAAAGCAGATGCCTTGTTTTAAATAAGCACCAGGCACAGTGGGGCTTTTTGAAAATTGGGTTATGACTTTGTCATAAGAAAGAGCAGCATCAGCAAATTTATTTAATTGGAAGAAGGATTCACCAATATAATAGTGTGCATTACCCACCTGTGGGTGACTAGGATAATTTTTAACAAAGTCGCTAAATGAAAGCTGAGCTTGAGTGTATTGTCTTGCATTAAAAGAAGTTACGCCGGCATTAAATAGAGTTGTTGCCATGTCAGCTTGTGGAGCATTAGCTGTTGGTGGTTGTGGAGAAGTGGGGGATAGAGTCATGGTGCCACTGTTGGGGTTTGCGGTATCTGTATAAATTGCCTCATTAGGAACTGAACCCACGCCCATGGTTCCAGCAGAATTCATAGTTGAAGTGGGCATACCAGCTACAGGTGTTGGCATTGGCGCATCAAGGTTTAAGTCAACAGCAAGTGAGCGCTCAACTTGACGAAGTGCTGCATCATGACGATTTACTGTGTCCACAAGGTTTCTTGCACCACCCATGGCGTTGAGGTCATCTAACTGGCCTTTGATGACATTAAGCTCTTGACGAATGGTTTGCAATTGAGCCCATGTATCTGCCATGCCAGGTTGTAATTGGCGTAATTGTTGGTCTTGAGTAGAAATTTTTTGTTGCAAAGAGTCATAGGATTGTTGTTTTACACAGCCAATACTAAGAGCCATTAATCCTGCTGTAGCGAGTAAAATTAATTTTTTATGCATACCGTCCACCTTATTTCTTAAGAAAATATATCTTAGTTTTTATCCTTATTACATGCGCAAGCACCATCTTGTAAAGGTGTTTTGCTAGCTTTTCTTCTGCCAAAAAGTATGTAAATAATTCCACCAATTACGGGTATAAACACAGCTAATATGAACCAAAGTGATTTTTCTTGCTCACTTATAAAGTAGCGGCTGCGTATATGCCAAATGGACCAAAGGTTTGGCAAAATGGGTAGTGCAAGAACAACCCAATGCCACCATAGAAGTGATGCCATTGACCTAACCTCCCTTTTTATCAGAAATATACATGGCAAGACAAGTAAGAAATGCACCAATACAAATGGCCATATCTGCCACATTAAAGGCAGGCCAGTGCCAAGTGCCGATGTAAAAGTCTAAAAAATCAATAACTGCGCGTAGGCGAACACGATCAATTAAATTACCAAGAGCGCCGCCAAGAATTAAACCAAGTGCTGAAAATAGCAGTGGATCATTCTTGGAACTGCGTACCAGTAAATATATGCTTACAACTGCAATTATCGTTGCCACCAAAAAAAGCCAAAATTGCCATTCAATGTCTGAGCGATTTAAAAACCCAAAAGCTGCTCCACGATTGCGAATATTTACAAGATTAAAAAAACCTTCAATTACTGGTATGGAGCGATGCAGTGGAATTGTTGCAACTGCCCACAACTTTGTAAGCTGGTCAAGCAGTATAACCACCGTGGCAATACCAAGCACGATTTTATAGCGCATATTATCTCTATCCTACCATAACCTTAGTACAACGTGGGCAAAGTGTTGGGTGGCTTTGATCTGTGCCTAAATTAGTATTGTAAATCCAGCAACGTTCGCACTTTTCACCCTTGGCCTTTTCAACTGAAATGGCGACATCTTCTATATCTTCTGGCAATACGGCGTCCTTAGGTGCGTCTTTTAGATTAGCAATGTTAAGTTGTGAAACTATGCAAATGGCTCGCATATCTTCTGATAAATCTTTAAGCAAGTTGCTGAATAAAGAAAGTAAATCATCCTTTATGTATATTGTAACAGCAGTGTCAAGTGAGTGTCCAACGGTACCATCTTGACGTAAAGGCTCAATAGCTCGAATTATTGCTGCCCGCGCATTAAATAGTTTAGCCCAATTGTTACGCAAGTCATCTGAAAGTAGATACCCGTCTTTTTGCAACTTTTCTGCACTAAGCGCAGGTAGAGAAAAAACAGTGCCTGTATCAGTTTTGCGTAAATCCTCTGGAATATATCCATAAACTTCTTCAGCTGTGAAACTTAAAATCGGTGCCATATCTCTTACAAGCATCTCTAATATAAAATAAAGTGTAGTTTGTGCGGAGCGACGCTCCTTACTATTTGTGCCAGATGCATAAAGACGGTCTTTTAAGATGTCCAAATAGTTTGCTGACAAATCTGTGGTACAAAGATTATGTAAAGTATGGAAAATTTTATGGAATTCAAAGTTTGCATAAGCTTCTTGCATGCGAATATGCGCTCTTGCCACAACGTCTAAGGCCTGGCGGTCCAGCGGCTCCATGTCACTAATCGGCACTAATTGCTCAGGTGTAAGGTCGCTAATGTTACCGAGTAAGTAGCGGCAAGTATTACGAATTCTGCGATAAGCATCCACGAGGCGGTTTAATATTTCATCGGAAATACGAATGTCCTCACGATATTCCACGGAAGAAACCCAAAGTCTAATGATTTCTGCACCAAATTTGTCAATAAGCTCTTGTGGTGCAATAACATTTCCTATGGATTTTGACATTTTACGCCCTGTGCCATCAACAACATAACCATGTGTTAATACAGATTTATAAGGTGGCGTATTGCGTGTGGCAATGGATGCTAATAAGGATGAGTGAAACCAGCCACGGTGTTGGTCTGAACCTTCCAAGTACAAATCCGCTGGAAACTGACATTCTTCACGCTTTTCCACAACGGCGGTAAAGCTTGTACCAGAGTCAAACCAAACATCTAAGATGTCAGTTTCTTTTTTCCAATCATGGGATTGACACTTAGGGCAGGCAAGTCCAGATGGAACAATGTCAGAAATATCAGCCTCATACCAATAGTCACAACCAGTTGCATGCCCTGCAAAGCGGTCTGCCATTTCATGCATCCAATCAGCATCATGCCAAGCTTCACCGCAAGAATTGCATAGTAAGGCCACAATGGGCACACCCCATTGGCGTTGACGTGATATACACCAGTCAGGGCGAAATTCTATCATATTATATATGCGCTCTTCACCCCAAGTTGGTATCCATTTAACTTTATTACGAATTGCATCAAGAGCACGTTTGCGAAGGTCATTTATCTCCATGCCAATAAACCATTGTGTGGTGGCACGGAAAATAACTGGCTTTTTGCAACGCCAACAATGTGGGTAGGAGTGAGTGATGCGAGTATTGGCTAGTAGATTTCCAACTTCTTCTAATTTTTCAATAACTTTTGGGTTAGATTCAAAAATGGTTAAGCCAGCAAAAAATTGCACGCTATCTAAAAAACGTCCTGCGTCATCTAGTGGTGAATAAATTTCAAGATTGTATTTTAAACCCACTTCATAATCTTCACGCCCATGACCTGGAGCTGTGTGAACGCAGCCTGTGCCAGCATCAAGTGTTACATGCTCGCCAAGAACCAGGGGTGATTTACGCTCATAAAATGGGTGAGTTGCAACCAAACCCTCAAGGTCACGACCCTTAACTTCACCAAGGGTATTATAGGTTTCAAATCCAAAAGACTTGGCGCAATCTTCTGCTAAGTCTTTAGCAACTAAGTAAAAATTACCATCATGCTCAATGAGAGTATATAAATATTCAGGATGCAAACACACAGCCATGTTGTCTGGTAAGGTCCAAGGTGTGGTTGTCCAGATAACTACATAAGTTTTATCAATTTTTGTTTGCGGAAATAGTTTTTCAAGGCCAGCATCATTTAAAGGAAAACGCACAAAAATTGAAGGTGAAGTGTGGTCATAGTATTCAACTTCAGCTTCTGCAAGGGCAGTATGGCAAGAGCAGCACCAATAAATGGGCTTTTTGCTGCGAGCAAGATTTCCAGCTTTTGAAACATCAGCTAAAGCGTGTGCGGTTGCAGACTCATAACCTGGGTCCATACTCATATAGGGTTTTTCCCAAGTTCCAAAAACACCTAAGCGCTTGAATTCTTTGCGTTGAATGTCAATAAACTTAGCAGCATATTTGCGACATTCTTTACGGACAACGTGGGCAGGAAGACTTTTTTTCTTCTCCCCAAGCTCATGCTCAACCTTAAGTTCAATGGGTAGGCCGTGACAGTCCCAGCCGGGCACATATTCAGCGGCATAGCCTTGCATGTTTTGAGATTTAACAATAATATCTTTTAATATTTTATTTAAGGCTGTGCCCATGTGAATATGCCCATTGGCATATGGGGGGCCATCATGCAAAACGTAACGACCTTGTGAACCAGAGGCCTTAACCATTAGATTATAGGCATTCATTTGTTCCCAACGTTTGAGCATTTCAGGCTCTCGCTGAACAAGGTTGGCTTTCATGGGAAAGCGAGTGTCTGGCAAATTTAGACTTTTTTTGTAATCGCTCATACTATCTCCGATACGCAAAATATGGCATATGATGCCAAAAAAGTAATTCGTCACTATGGGGTAAAATGATGTGAAATGTCAAGGAAAGAGCTTGTCTTTTGTTGATGGATTAATGTGACTTTAACTGGGCATTTTTAATCTTTATTTATTTTTTTAATAATGCCTGAGCATATTTTTCAACTGGTGCAAAGTCGTCTTTAAGTGCGGGTGCATCTTGGCTAACTTGTTTGTCAACATAGGATGCTAGCATCTTTAAAATGGGCTTTGAAAATGCGGCATTTTCATCTTTAATTTTGGCTAAAATATCGCCACGCTCTGTTGGAAGGGCCATTACCATGAAATTTTGAACATCAGTTAGGGCTTTGTTGGAATTAACGGCGAAAACAAAAATTTGTGCAAACTCTTGGTTTAGTGCTCCATAAATACCTTGGAAAATGAGGCTGTCTTCACCTTCAAAGGCGGAGATAATGTTCATTAAAACCGCACCATCATCATTAACGGCACGGCGCAGTTCTTTTGCTGCTTCCACTGTACCCACATGAAAAGGTACAGAGTAGTGAGAATTGAAAACATCAACAAAAACAAGGTCATACTTCTTTGTGTTGTGGTTAATAAAGCGGCGAGCATCTTCATGATATATTTTCATTCTTGCATCTTCCTTAAGGCCGAAGGATGATTTTGCAAGTTCTGTCATGCCAGAGTCCAATTCCACCACATCTAATCTAAGTGTTTCACTATTCAAACCGCCATGCCCAGCTAAAAGCCATTTGGGTACGGAGTAACCGCCGCCACCAAGCATAAGCACTTGTTCTGATTTAGGAAATAACACCGTACCAAGGGCATAGTGCTTAGTGTAATCAAATAATAATTCTGAGGTATTATCTAGATATGACCCAGATTGCGCATAGCCTGGGTCCGTTGCCATATAGATTACTGGACGATTATTGTCCGTATAGCCTTTAATAAGGCGAATGTTATTGTGTGGAGTTTCAAAGGGCGGTGGAGTGCCGTTTTTTATCATATTATCTTCGTGAACACTGTTAAACGTGGCAATCAACGGTAGTGCCACCAAGATTAAAACCCTTGGCACAAGTTCGGCAGGGCCGCCTTTAAATGACACTAAGAGTGAAAGTGCGACCATGCTTGCAGCAACTCCAAGCAAAATATGTGTGCTTGAAAAAAATGAAATTAAAACAAAACCGCCCAAAAAAGTACCCACAATGCTACCCGTGGTGGATAAAGCATATAGACGTCCAACAGTTGCGCCAGATGTTTCAATATTAGCAAGTCTTAGGCGAATGATATAGGGTGAAACCATGCCAAAAAGTACGGCAGGAAATGCAAAAAGACCAATGGCAGCAATCACAGCAGCCATGTAGATATTGTCAATCATACTTGTTACAGTAATGCCCATGAATCGATGTCCAAAGGCAGTAATGGCACAACCTGCACCAGCACCTGCTAGGATGCGTCCAAGTACTGAGGATGATAGCGTTTTATCCGCAATGCGCCCACCAAGCCAAGCTCCACAAGCAAGACAAGCAAGAACAACTCCAATGAGGCTTGTCCAAACAATAACAGATGTGCCAAGGTAGGGGGCCATAACTCTTGCGCCCACCATTTCAAGAACCATGATTAGTGCGCCACTGGTAAAAATTACGAATTCAAGCATAATATCTTCTTTTGTTATAATATTTTAATGTATTTTGTGGTTTATCATAATTGTTTGTAATGTTTTAGAATAAACCATGAACCTTGCCTGTATCAGTGTCAACGTCAATATGACGGAATGATGGCGCAGAGCCAGTGCCGGGCATGAGCACAATGTCGCCTGAAACTGGTGCCACAAGCCCAGCTCCACCGAAATGTAATAAATCACGAATATAAAGCTGCCAAGCTTTGGGCACGCCTTTAATTCTAGGATTGTCGGAAATGGAGTATTGCGTTTTAACCATGCAAACTCCAAGCTCATTGGCATTGGGTAAGGCTTGCAAGTGTGCTAGTTTGCTGCGTGCTTCTTGAGAAAATTCAACACCATCGGCACCATATATTTCACAGGCAATGCGTTCAATTCTTTCACAAAATCCGCTATTATCGTCATATAGATAGCGAAAGTTCTTAGGCTCGTTGCAAGCTTCCATTACTGCATCACTAAGTTCAAGTGCTCCATCACCCCCATAACGCCAATGTTCAGAAATAGCAAATTTTGCACCAACACTTTCTGTAATTTCTTTAACCTTTGCAATTTCTGCCTTGGTGTCTGAGGTAAAGGCATTGATGCACACAACTGCTGGGACACCTGATAGGCGAACAACTTTTAGGTGATGCAATAAATTAGCGCAACCTCGCTCAACAGCCCCCACGTCTTCTTTAAAATATTCTTCTGGTAGAGGGCGACCAGGAATGGGTGAAGGGGCTCCGCCATGTATTTTAAGGGCTCTTATGGTTGCTACTATAACAACAGCATCTGGCACAAGGCCACTGGAGCGGCATTTTAAGTTCCAAAATTTTTCATATCCAATGTCTGCACCAAAACCTGATTCTGTAACGTGATATTCGCTGCATTTTAATCCAATATAGTCTGCAATTACAGAGCTTTGGCCTAAGGCAATATTGGCAAATGGGCCAGCATGAACAAGCACTGGTTGCCCTTCCATGGTTTGGATTAAGTTTGGCTTAACAGCCTCAATAATCCAAGCTGTCATGGCCCCTGCTACTTTTAAATCACTGGTGGTAACAGCCTTGCCTGAGCGATCATAAGCCACGACAATGTTACCCATACGTTTTCGTAAATCTGCTAAATCACGGCTAATTGCTAAAATTGACATGACCTCAGAAGCCACAGCAATGTCAAAATGTGATTGCATCATAAAGCCATTTCTATTGTTGCCATTATCAAGCCCAATGACAATATTGCGTAAAGCTTGGCAACAAAAATCTATTACCCAACCCATGGAAACTCTTGTGGGGTCAATATTTAATCTTGGAATGCCAGATAGCTTTTCCAAAGTCATGTCGTCATAGTTGCGTTCATGCTGCATGCGTGCCGTTAGTGCTGCCATGGCAAGGTTATGCGAATTCATTACCGCATTTATATCACCAGTAAATCCAAGCGAATATGGCGTTAGTGGTATGCATTGTGATAGCCCACCGCCAGCGGCAGAACCTTTAACACCCATGGTTGGACCTCCAGAGGGTTGGCGTATGGCAGCGGAGGATTTTTTTCCTCGTCTGGCAAGCCCTTGTACAAGGCCAATGGTGGTTGTGGATTTTCCTTCACCAAGTGGTGTGGGGGTGATGGCAGTTACGTTAATGTATTTGCCATTGGGTTTATTTTTTAGGCGAGAAAGTAATTTTTTATAATCAATTTTGCCCATTAAATGCCCATAAGGCAGGAATTCATTTTCCTCAATGCCCATATTTTTGGCAATGGTCATAATGGGCGGCATTTTGGCTTCCGCTGCTGCTGCCAGTTCCCAGTCTGCATGTTTTGTGGGGTCAAGCTGCATAATGTCTCCCTTGGCTTGCGCTATTATTCTAAATA
>CAYJOP010000088.1:0-8501 GCA_964371835.1 uncultured Desulfovibrionaceae bacterium | reverse complement strand
ATTTTTTCATCAACAAGGTGGTGTAGCTTTAAGAGATACATAACACCTGTGGTAACACGGTTTTTGAAGGCATCACCAGTGCGGCCGTCATAAAGTACCGTTTTACCGTCATTATCAAGCCCTGCCCTTTCAAGCCATTTCCATATTTCTTCTTCAGCGGCACCGTCAAAGACAGGGGTCTTAGTAACAATACCGTGCTTAAGTTTTTGTACAGAAATTCTAAAGGTTTCGTCGTCCATTTCGTCAACAAGAGCGTTGACATCATCAGACTTGAAGACGTTTTTAACTTCATCTCTAACCACGTTAAGTGCTGAACCACTATCCATAAGCTCAGCCAACTGGCGACCAAGCTCTTTTGCAGCCCAACCCAAGTGTGTTTCCATAATCTGACCAATGTTCATACGAGAAGGCACACCAAGCGGATTTAATACAATATCCACAGGGCGACCATCAGCGAAGAAAGGCATATCTTCTTCTGGTAAGATGCAAGAAACAACACCCTTGTTACCGTGACGACCAGCCATTTTGTCACCAACTGAAAGCTTACGCTTAACAGCAATATAGACTTTAACTGTCTTAATAACACCAGGGGCTAAATCGTCACCTTCGGTAACTTTATCACGCTTGGTGTCATATATATGTCTTAAAAACTCAATGCGAGCGTCATAAGCTTCAAGAGCGTTGGCAACGGTTTCGTTAACTTCCTTACTCTTAAAGAGGTTTGCAAGACGCTTAACTGGTAGTTCATTAAATAATTCTTCATTTAATGTGGATCCAGCTTCTGCTAAAACTTCACCCTTTTTCTTACCGGGGATGGAGGCAGAAATTTGCTTTCCAATAACTTCAGAGCGCAATTGCTCCTTGGTGCTCTCAGCAAGAGCACGGGCATGGTCTTGCTCTTTTTGGTCAATTATGCTGATGTCATAAGCCTCAATGGCCTTGGTTCTATCGTCTTTATCACCAGAGCGACGGTTGAACATTTTAACATCAATAATTGTACCTTCAATTCCTGGAGGAACTTTTAGTGAAGTATTTTTCACATCGCGAGCTTTTTCACCAAAGATGGCGCGCAAAAGTTTTTCTTCAGGAGTGAGCTGAGTTTCGCCCTTGGGAGTAATTTTACCCACCAAAATGTCATCAGGCTTAACCGCAGCACCAATGCGAATGATGCCACTCTCGTCAAGGTTTCTGAGCATATCTTCGCCAACATTTGGAATGTCTCTGGTAATTTCTTCTGGTCCAAGCTTGGTGTCACGGGCAACGGCTTCAAATTCCTCAATGTGCACAGAGGTGAAAACGTCATCCTTTACCATGCGCTCAGATATAAGAATGGAATCCTCGTAGTTATAACCGCACCAAGGCATAAAGGCTACCACAAGGTTTTTACCAAGGGCTAGCTCGCCGTCGGAAATACCTGTGCCGTCTGCGATGATGGCACCCTTTTTAATAACTTGACCAGGCACACAACTGGGCACCTGACCAAAGCAAGAGTTTTGGTTAGACTTATGGAACTTTAATAAATCATAGGCTTTAACGCCGCCAGTATCGGGGTAAACATCACCCTCATAAGCAACGATAATTCTATTGGCATCTGCATATTTAACAACGCCATCAGCATCAGCCACAATACAAGCACCAGAGTCACGAGCCACGTCCACTTCCATGCCAGTGCCAACCAGTGGCTTTTCAGAGCAAAGTAGTGGTACTGCTTGACGTTGCATGTTTGAGCCCATGAGTGCGCGGTTTGCGTCATCATGCTCAAGGAATGGAATTAATGCCGCAGAGATAGACACCATTTGGCTTGGTGAAATATCCATAAGTGTAACTTCTTCACGGCCACGCATTTCCACATCGCCGTTAGCCACACGCACTGTTACTTGATCATCAAGTAAGGACCCTTTTTCATCAAGGCGAGCGTTGGCCTGAGCAATAACTTCATTGCCTTCACGTGATGCATCAAGGTGAATAACTTCGTCGGTGAGTTTTCCTTCACGCACAACACGATAAGGTGTTTCAATAAAGCCAAAGTCATTAACTTTTGCATAAGTTGTTAGTGAAACAATAAGACCAATATTTGGACCTTCAGGTGTTTCAATGGGGCAGATGCGGCCATAGTGTGAAGTGTGTACGTCACGAACTTCAAAGCCTGCACGCTCACGAGTTAGACCACCAGGGCCAAGAGCCGATAAGCGGCGCTTGTGTGTCACCTCTGAAAGAGAGTTGGTTTGGTCCATGAATTGTGAAAGCTGTGATGTGCCAAAGAACTCTTTAAGTACAGCAGCAACAGGCTTTGGATTTATTAAATCATGAGGCATAAGAGTTGCAACTTCTTGCAAGCTCATACGCTCTTTAATGGCACGCTCCATGCGTACTAGGCCAATGCGATACTGATTTTCCACAAGCTCACCCACAAGGCGAACACGGCGATTGCCCAAGTGGTCAATATCATCTGCTGGGCCGTGGTTATCTTTTAGATTAACCAAGACTTTGATGGCAGTTAGAATATCTTCATCTGTAAGCACGCGCTTATCAAGGTCAGTTTCAAGGCTTAAACGTTGATTTAACTTGTAGCGTCCCACAGGGGATAGGTCATAATAGTCAGTGCTACGGAAGATATTGTCAAAGAAACTTGCGGCAATCTCGGCAGTGGGCGGAGATGACGGACGCAAACGACGATAAATTTCTTCTTGCGCTTTTTCCATGTCAACTATGCGGTCCATGACCAAGGTGTCACGGATGGAAGATGAAGCATCAGCACCCCTTGTATGTAGCACAGGAATGCGTGTAATCTTAGCCTCACGCATGCGCTCCACAAGGGCTGCGGTGATTTCTTCAGCAGCTTCAGCAATAACTTCGCCAGTGCCTTTATCCACCATGTCTTCGGCTAGGAATAAGCCTTCCAAGGTTTCAGGTGCAACTTCAAGACGTTCAATCTTTGCATCGCAAATTTGGCGCCAAGCTCTTTTATTAATGGCTTTACCAGCTTTTACAATGGCATTACCTTCCGCGTCGTTAATGTCAGTGAAGGCATTTTCCTTGCGGAATAAATGCTTTTCCACTTCCCAGAAAACACGATTATTTTTCTCAAGTTGATAAAATTCACGAGTATAGAAATATTCAAGGATTTGCGCATTGTTCATGCCCATGGCCTTAAATAAAATGGTGGCAGGCATTTTACGGCGACGGTCAATACGCACATATAAAATGTCTTTATGGTCAAAGTCAAAATCAAGCCAAGAGCCACGCATGGGGATAACACGGCAAGAATAAAGAACTTTACGGCTGGTATGTGTTTTGCCGCTGTCATGTTCAAAAATGATGCCTGGTGAGCGTTGTAATTGATTAACAATAACACGCTCAGTACCATTTATGATGAATGTACCTTTTTCGGTCATTAAAGGTAATGTGCCGAAGTAGATGTC
Source organism: uncultured Desulfovibrionaceae bacterium (assembly GCA_964371835.1). Classification (GTDB taxonomy): domain Bacteria; phylum Desulfobacterota; class Desulfovibrionia; order Desulfovibrionales; family Desulfovibrionaceae; genus CAYJAD01. The sequence continues at coordinate 5,079 of CAYJOP010000088.1, read as the reverse complement.
TTGTTCCTTAATGTCGCGTATGGTACGGTTGCCAGAGGTTTCATCAACATCATACACAACAAGGCGTACCTTTATGCGTATGGGGGCTTCATAAGTTAAGCCCTTAGAAATACACTCAGCCTGATCGTACTTGGGGTCTTGAATTACATAATCAACAAATTCAAGACTTGCAGTACGGTTAAAATCTTCAATGGGAAATACAGTACGAAACACGCCCTCCAATCCCTCATGTGGCAAACGCTCCACCGCACCTTCCTGTAGGAATTTGCGATAAGAGTCTATTTGCAGGTTGAGCAAATGTGGAATAGGTAGTGTAACTTTGATCTTGCCAAATTGTTTGGTGATCTGGCTCATTGGATACCTCAAAGAGCTAACGGTTGCCCCGCAAAGCGGGCTTGGAAATGTCGTATTATTAGCACAAGGCTAAAACAAGACGACAAAAACCCATACCTATCCTAAGTGTAGGCAGGCTAATGGGTTTGGGTGCAATCACAATTTTGCTAATATAAACAAAGATTTGTTTCCGTCTTCAGAAAACGCCATCCTTTGTGTTTGTTCATCGGTCGGAAAATCTAAGCGCAAAACATTATCTTGGCAAGTTTTTTTTTGCATTTTTTAAAATTATTTTTACAACACTTATTATATGGTTGCCAACCAAAAAGAATATTAGTATTATTTTCTTTTGACAGGAATTTTTTAAATAAGGTTAAAATATGAATAATATAAATACAAACACAAAAGTTGCTGTAGTTGGTCTTGGTTATGTGGGCTTACCCCTAGCTGTGTCCCTTGCGCGTAAATTTTCTGTAATTGGTTTTGATATTCAAAGCAAAAGAGTGGAAATGCTTAACAAAGGTTATGACAGCACCAATGAGGTTAGTCATGATGAACTTAAAGCAAGCACTGCCAAATTTAGTGATAACCCACAAACTCTTGCTGACGCAAAAATAATTATCGTGGCTGTGCCAACACCAGTTGATGAGCATAGGGTGCCAGACTTAAGGCCAGTCATAAGTGCTAGTCGCACTGTTGGAAAACACATGCAAAAAGGCTGCATTGTTTGTTATGAATCCACAGTGTATCCTGGCGTTACTGAGGATGAATGCATACCCATTTTGGAGCAAGAGTCTGGCCTAAGTTTTGGTAAGGATTTTAGCGTTGGCTACTCTCCCGAACGTATAAACCCTGGTGACAAGGTGCATAGGCTTGAAACCATTTGCAAAATTGTTGCTGGTTCTGATGAGCAAACCTTGAATTTATTGGCTGACCTTTACGGTAGCATTGTCACCGCAGGCATCCACAAAGCTTCAAGCATTAAAGTTGCAGAAGCTGCTAAAGTAATTGAAAATACACAGCGTGATATTAATATTGCCCTCATTAATGAGCTGGCCTTAATATTTGAACGCATGAATATAGACACCCTTGAAGTATTAGAAGCCGCTGGCACAAAATGGAATTTTTTACCATTTCGTCCAGGTCTTGTGGGTGGGCATTGCATAGGCGTTGATCCTTACTACCTTACATATAAAGCGCAAGAGCTTGGTTATAATCCAGAAATTATTCTTGCTGGACGCCGTATTAATGATGATATGGGCAAATATATTGCAGAAACGTGCGTTAAAAAACTTATCGCCGCCGATTGCAAGGTCAAAGGCTCAAACGTTGGTGTATTGGGTTTTACCTTTAAGGAAAATGTACCAGACATTCGCAATACACGCGTGGTGGATATTGTTAAAGAATTACAAGAGTATGGGGTAAACACCCTCGTGCATGACCCCAATGCTGATGCCCATGAAGCCATGCATGAATATAAACAAAAAATTGTACCACTTGAAGCATTAAAAGACCTTGACGCCCTAATTTTAGCGGTGGGCCATGAGGGCTTCAAAAACATAAGTACAGAACAATTGCGCCAAATGTTTGCAGGCAAAGAAGTAATCCTGCTTGACATTAAAGGCTTTTGCAATAAGCAACAAATGCTAGAAGCAGGCTTTACCTTCTGGCGTTTGTAGAGTTTGAGCTAAAATTTATGCCTTTTTAGTGCCGTGATGCAATTGTACGGTGTATCTTTTTCTTGCAATCTATATTTTGAATGTATATCATAATGATATACATGGAGTATGATTATGCAAACAAAAGTATCACAATGGGGTAATTCCTTGGCTGTGCGCTTGCCTCAGGCTCTTGTGCAAGAACTTGCCATAACAAGGGGAACGCCTCTTGAATTCTATGCTGAGCAGGATGGATTTACAGTAAAAATACCATCCATTCCCAAAAAATATGATTTAGATGAATTGCTTGCCAAGATAACTCCAGAAAATCAACACGATGAAGTGGATTGGGGTGAGGCAAAGGGTAAGGAAATATGGTAAAATATGTTCCTGATATTGGGCATATTGTATGGCTTAGCTTTGACACCCAAGCTGGACATGAACAAGCTGGCAGACGGCCAGCCATAGTGCTTTCCTTGCGAGCATATAATGAGAAAACGGGGCTTTGTTTGCTTGCTCCCATTACTAGTAGGCAAAAGGGCTATCCTTTTGAGCTAAATCTTCCACAGTCTTGTTCTACACAGGGCGTTGTATTGTGTGACCAAATTCGTAGTTTAGACTGGCGCATACGCAATGCCGAATTCAAAGAGCATGTGGATATTGAGTTTGCACGTGGCGTGGTTGCACTATTTTTACCAATTATGGGTGAGCTAGTTTAAGCTACCTCAAAACTCTATATGTAACGACAGGTGCTTGTAAAAGGCCTGCCTTTTCAATTTCTTTAACAACTCTTTCCATGGCGGCAGCGCCAGCTTCATGTGTCATAAAGACTAAGGGCACAGCGCCTTGTTCTACGGGTTTTTGTATCACCTGAGCAATGCTTATGCCTTCTCCAGCCATAATGCCAGAAATATCGCGCAAAACACCAGCGCTATCACTAACCATCACGCGCATATAATATGCTGAACGAGCATCGGCTGGGGGCAAAATGTCAGTTTGGTCAAGAACTTGCTTTGTAAATCCAGTATTATATGGAACTTCGCCTCTGGCAATGCATAGTAAATCACTAACCACAGATGATGCCGTAGGCATATCGCCTGCACCGCGCCCATGCAAGAATAAAGAACCAACTGCATTCCCCTCAATCCTTACAGCATTATATGAGCCGCCAACACTGGCCACCAAGAAGCGATGATGCACCAAGGTTGGAAAAACTCCAGCCTCAAGCTTGCCATCGACTTCATAAACTTGAGCCAAGAGCTTAATTCTAAAACCAAATTCCCTTGCAAATTCAATGTCCATTTTGCTCATATGCCGAATACCTTTAATGGGCATTTTAGTATAAGGATACTCAACACCATATGCTAAACGTATTAATAACACGAGCTTATGGGCAGCGTCATGACCGTCAATGTCAAGGGTTGGGTCAGCCTCTGCAAAGCCAAGCTCCTGAGCCTCCTGTAAGGCAGTGTCAAAATCCATGCCTTCGGTGGTCATTTGCGATAAAATATAATTACTTGTACCGTTTAAAATGCCTACAAGTGATTGAATTTTATTTCCGCTTAGGCTTTCTTTCAAAGTTTGCACAATGGGTATGCCGCCAGCAACGCTTGCTTCGTAAAGCAGGCTTAGGCCCTTTTCTTCAGCTTTCTTAAAAATATCATCTCCTGCCTCTGCTAAGAGAGCTTTGTTAGCAGTGACAATATGTTTGCCATTTTCCATGGAGCGCAAAATAAGCTCTTTTGCAGCGTCAATGCCACCCATTAATTCAAGCACAACATCAATTTCTGCATCATCTGTAATGGCTCTTGGGTTGGTGGTGAGCACAGTGTAGCTTGGCAAAATACAATCACGAACCTTGCTAGTATCACGCACAAGTACTGTCTTAATAATAATATCACGCCCAATACGCCTTTTGATAAGCTCGGCACTTTGCTCAAGTACACGCACAACACCCGTACCAACTGTACCAAATCCAGCTATGCCAACCACAAGGGCTCTACGATTTTGCATTGTTTGCTCCATATATTTTATGTTAAGGCGTTAGGAATTCTGGGGGGAAGAGGGAAATTTTTGGAAAAATTTCCCTCTTCCCCCCCGACCCCCCATCACCCGTAAAAACTTTTAACGCCTAAAATATCCTAGACGGATATTTTAGGAAAATGAATTATTACTTTGTACATCATCTGCATTTGTGCAGATATAAAAATATGTATAAGCTTTTTGGCCCATATCTGTAAATACTTTCAGCTTAAAAAGTGAATTTTTAGTATGCAGCTTGCGGGCTTACTGCATGTAAATTCGCCTGTTAACCGCCATTATTTCTTGACAAAGCAAGGAAAATCGGGGTATTTTTAATGGATAATTTATTGTAGGTGCAAAGTGCAAAGACTTTTTCTTATAGGTATGCGAGGAGCTGGCAAAACAAGCATTGGGCAGGGTTTGGCAAATAAACTTTGCTGGAATTTTGTGGATACTGATGCCTTGCTTGAGCAAAAATATAATTGCAGTATTGCTGATATGGTGGCTGCAAAAGGCTGGCCTACTTTTCGCAAAAGGGAGAGCAATATTTTACAAAGCTGCACCCAAGAAAATACTATTTACGCCACAGGTGGGGGCATAATACTTGATGAAAATAATAGAAATTTTATGCGTGAACAGGGGCAAGTGTGTTTTTTGTCAGTTCCTGCAAAGGTCATAGTTAAAAGATTAAATAATGATACTGGCAATCGTCCAGCCTTAACCTCTCAAGGCCTAATTGCAGAGATTGAAACCGTACTAGCTGAACGTTTGCATTTATATAAAAGCACGGCACATTTTGAAGTGGATGCAACATTATCAATTGCTGAAATTTTGACCTTTATCCACTTAGTCGGCAGACTTTATGCAAATGGAAATTAATTCCATTTGCCTGCCTCCTGCGTTCTAAGGCGTGCTAACGCACGCTACTCCGTAGGTTTAAGGATGTAAGGATATAACTTCCTCATTCCCTTGGGAATGAGGCGTTGAAAGTTTTTAAGGGGGGTCTGGGGGGAAATTTTGACCTTTATCCACTTAGTCGGCAGACTTTATGCAAATGGAAATTAAT
>CAYJOP010000087.1:0-8546 GCA_964371835.1 uncultured Desulfovibrionaceae bacterium | reverse complement strand
TATACTTCAAACAATACAAATACTTTACTCATATTTTACTCGATTTTAATAAACTGGTTAGTCATTCATCTTTATTTTGAATAACTTTTATCAATTATAACGCACCTAATAAGCTCTTGGCAAGATAGCAGTTTGAGGGATATTTTAATCAAAATTCGTCAGAAATACGCAGATATATAATTCAATGCAAACTGGGTATTTTACACCGCATTTATCAATTGTGCTTTTTTATATGTCACAGCTATAAGTTTGCTCTATCTGCGTCAATTGACATGTTGACATTGCTAGAAGGTAATCGTATTATTATCTAATTGTTTTTATGGTTTTATAATCAATTTTTAATTTTTTGAGAAGGTTTCAATGACCACAAATGACATGCACCAGCCTATAATTATATTTTTGCCTGAGACAGGTATTGAGCCATATATTCGTAATCTGGCACTTTTGGCGGACGCTGCTCGTAAGCCTAATCAAGAAGTCTTTCTTACAATGTGCTCTGGTGATTTAACCATGTGCTCCATGATGAATATGCACAGGATTCCTTATGCAGATGTGGAAAATGCTCGGAAGATAGTTTGCCCTATATGTAGAAAAAAATTGCAAGAAGTTTGTGATGAATATAATTTTATACCTCTTGATCTTAAGGGGTATACATCAGATTTTGACCCAGCTATTGTGAGTGCACTAGCTGATGAGAGTAGTGACTTACTTGAACTAGAACACAAAGACCTCCCTATAGGAACTTTGGCTGCATATGATTTTTCCCTAGCAACCAAGTATATTTATTCGGCTCAGACACCAATAGATATGCGTTTTATTATGGAAACATATATTAAAAATACATCTACTGCAATTGATATTGCGGTAAAGCTTTTTGAAGAATTTAAACCAGCAAGTGTTTTGATTTTTAATGAATATTCTTCCTATGCTGCTGTTAAGCTTTTAGCAATGAAGCAGCAAATACCCTGTATAACCACTACAGCTCCAATGCATAAAGGTGTATCTGGACATTTAGTTTTCTGTCATAGGCATACTTTTGCGACATCCATGTTTTATCATTATAGAAATTGGCCGCAATATTATCACTTGCCTATATCTCCAGCAATAGTTGAAGAATGTTGGGATAATGTATTTTTCCGCTCATATGGTCATAACTCTCACATTTTTTCACCTAATAAAGGTAAAGAATTAGAAATTTTAATTGAAGAATTAGATATTGATATCAATAAAAAAATTTGCTTGGTTTGTACTTCGAGTGAAGAAGAGCTCTATGGGCTTGAGTCTATGCAGCATATTACAAATACTCATCCTGGTCATGATAGAGCATTTAACTCACAAATTGAATGGTTGCAAAACTTACAGGAGTTTGCTGCACAAAATGATTCTGTGCAATTTATAGTTCGCGTACATCCGCGTGAAGGCGCAAAAAAGAGGAAAGGCTATGCGGAACATTTATTGGCTTTGCAGCAAACTTTTACTGAAAACACCAAAAATTTCAAAATTATTTGGCCTGAAGACCCCATTTCAACTTATGACTTATTAGAGTTTGCTGATATTGTCCTGATTGCGTGGACTGCCATGGGCGCAGAAGCTGCTATGCTAGGTATTCCAGTTTTGGGCTGGGCTGGAAGTTTACACTATTATAATTCACCTGCATTTAATATAGCTACCACAAAAGAAGCATTTCGCTTAAAACTTATTGAATTGATAAATAAAGTAACAAGCCTCGCACAACTTAAAGATGGCTTACGCTATTATCATTGGAAAATGTTTGTACCATATTTTAATTTTTCTGAAACAGTTAACTATAATTTTTACGCAATTTCATATTGGCCTAGAGTTCCACAAAATTTTCGAGAAGAAATTTGTAGCATAGTTCAAGGAGATGTGGAAAGTCCTATAGAATATAATATAAAGCGCTGGCGAGCATCTTTACATGAAAATAGTGAGCAGGAAGAAACAAAGGCGATTTTAGATGGAATTAAAGCCTTCGTTGAAGTAATATTTTTCCCACCAAAAATGCCTACAACGCCTTCATTTTTATTTAGAGTTTATAGAAAGTTGTGCCGTGTGCTATTAAATAAAAACGTAGGCAAGCCATTTAAATTGCCGCAGGTAACTGATTACTCACACCTAGCATGGGAATGTCATCAAGAAAGTGTGGATAATGAAAAATGTATGCAGCGCACTCTAAATGATAAAAATTTACGAATAGTTATAATACAGGGTATGCATGTTGTATATTATGCAGGTGGTGTTAGGCATCAGCGAACATCAAAACTTATTAGAAATTTAGCAATGATTTTGTTAAATGCTCGTGTTTAGCACAAAAATACTAATTATCGCTCACGAGCCTTAAAAGTGATTTGTGGTTACCTACCTAGCTTGAACTAGCATTTTTTCAAATTATTTTTGAATCATAAATACAATATAATACTGTAAGATGATCATGAAATGCATAGTTATTCCTACGGGTGCAAGCTTATGCTTATATGCAATGAGCCTCACAATGAAGGTGAATCTTCGTGTCATTATGTTTAATGCGGCTTAAATTGAGGATTGTATAAAAAACTTGACACTATTAGGAAATAAAGTTAGAAGCAACTTGTTTTTTAATTACTATTACTTATGCATTTCGATGATAAATTACATTTACTATCGAATTTAAACATTTTTTTAATATGAGGCTTAGCTTCTCAACCTCTGCGGACAATATGAAATTATTAGGCTTGATAACAGCTAGGGGAGGATCTAAAAGAATACCCCGAAAAAATGTACGCGATGTTGCAGGCAAGCCTTTAATAGCATGGACCATTGAGGAAGCTTGCAAAAGTGACTTGTTAAGCGCTGTAGTTGTGTCCACTGATGATGCCGAAATTGCAAATATATCTGTAAAGTTTGGAGCTCAAGTTCCATTCATGCGCCCTGCTTCTTTAGCTGGTGATACAACTCCCCACATTGAATGTGTGCTTCATGCCTTAGATAGTCTTACGAGCTTGGGCTATGGTTTTTTTGATGCTGTAGTTTTGTTACAACCTACATCTCCCTTACGCACAGTAGAAGATATTAATGGCACTATTAAAGTTGCCATGGATACGCATGCCGAAGCTGTAGTGTCTGTCAATGAATCTACTGAACACCCTTATTTTACAAGATTTTTAGACGATAAATCCTGCCTCGTTCCCATTGTGGAGCAATCTTTAGTTTATCCACTAAAACAGAGCTTACAGCCCACATATTTTATTAATGGAGCTGTGTATTTTAATACTGTGGAATCTTTGAATAAGCACAATTCTTTTTATCCTCAGCATTTACAAGGCTATGTAATGCCTCCAGAGAGATCATTACAAGTAGATTATGAATACGAACTGGTCATGGTCGATTTTTTATTATCTAAACAGCATCTTAATAAATAGAAGAAATACTTATGTCAGAAATATTAATTAAAAATAGAAAAATAGGCCCTATGCACCCCCCTCTTGTTATTGCTGAAATTGGTATAAATCATGAAGGTAGCATTGAAAAAGCTTTACAAATGGTAGAAGCCGCAGCACAAGCTGGATGTGAGTGTGTGAAGATTCAAACTCATGTAATTGAAGATGAGATGATTCCTAACGATGTGATCCCTGGCAATGCGACTGATAGTATTTGGGACATAATGTCTCGATGTGCACTTAGCCAGGAAGAAGAATTACAAATCATGCGTCGAGTTGAAGATTTAGGTATGATTTTTCTTTCAACCCCATTTTCTCGTGCCGCTGCTGATCAATTAGAGTCTATGGATCTTTGCGCTTATAAAATTGGTTCTGGAGAGTGTAATAATTATCCTCTAATTCGTCATATTGCTGCCTTTGGTAAGCCTATAATTCTTAGCACTGGCATGAATGACATCGCATCAATTACTCCAGCTGTTGAAATTTTTCGAGAACACAACACTCCCTACGCCTTATTACATTGTACATCCTTATATCCCACTCCATATAGCAAAGTAAGGCTAGGAGCTCTTCAAGATTTAAAAGCGGCTTTTCCTGATGCTATACTTGGCCTTTCCGATCACTCCCTTGGAAATTACACCTGTTATGGGGCAGTAGCCCTTGGTGCATCAATTTTAGAAAAGCACTTTACTTGCGATAAAACTTGGGCAGGGCCAGATGTACCTATTTCAATAGATCAGTTAGAGCTTAGTGAGCTTATAGAAGGTTCAAATGCTATCCATGCTGCATTAGGCGGTGCAAAAGAAATATTAAAAGATGAACAACCAACTATTGATTTTGCCTATGCAAGCGTTGTTGCAATAGATGATATTAAAGAAGGCGAAAGCATAACTACCAAAAATATTTGGGTAAAACGCCCAGGAACTGGCCAAATCCTTGCTAAGGACTATGAACAACTTTTGGGTCGAACTGCACGGCATTTTATAAGAAAAAATGCTCAGTTGAAATGGGACGATTTCCATGCTTAAGAAAAAAATACTTTTCATTACAGGTACAAGAGCAGATTATGGAAAGATAAAATCTATTATGCGGATTTTGAACTTGTCAGTGGAGTTTGATGTTTATATTTTTGTTACTGGCATGCACCTTATAGAAAAATTTGGGCAAACATATTTGGAGATTCAAAAAGATAATCTTGGGCAGATTTTTTTGAATGATGATTACGATGAAAACTTGTCTATGGATAGATCATTAGCAAATATTATTCTTAGCTTATCAAAATATGTGCAGAAAAATACTCCAGACATGATAGTAGTACACGGCGATAGGCTTGACGCATTAGCAGGAGCTATTGTTGGAGCTTGCAATAATATAATTATTAGCCACATCGAGGGTGGAGAAACATCTGGAACTCTTGATGAGTCAATTAGGCATAGTATTAGTAAGTTTTCACATTTACACTTTGTAGCCAATAACGATGCTAAAAAGCGTATTATGCAACTGGGCGAGAATGAACAAAATATACATGTCATTGGCTCTCCAGATATTGATATTATGCTTAATGAAAATTTACCTAGTCTCGAAGATGCAAAAAAGCATTATGAAATTAATTTTAATGAATATTCTATTTTACTATATCATTCTGTAGTTACTGACTTAAAAAATACACCCAAATTTTCCAAAACTCTTGTGGATGCATTAATAGAAAGTAAAAAAAATTATTTAGTTGTATATCCTAATAATGATGAAGGCCATAATTTTATTTTAGAAGAATACAAAAGGCTTGAAGGGAATAAACAATTTAGGCTTATTCCATCTATCCGCTTTGAATTTTTCTTAACATTATTAAAAAATGCACAGTTTATCATAGGCAATTCGAGCACTGGAGTTAGGGAGTCTTGTGTTTATGGAACAATGTCCATAGATATTGGCAATAGGCAACATAATAGATATAATAAAGCACAAATGGATAGTATTTATCATGTTGAGCATGACAAGGAAGAAATTTTAAAAACTATTTCTATGTATGATAAATACAAAAAAAATAGTAATATGTATTTTGGATTTGGCAACAGTGCTGAAAGATTTTATGAGTCACTTAAAACCCAAACTATTTGGGAAACATCTATACAAAAAGTATTTGTAGATGTAGATTTTTAATTTTTTATATTTTATTACCCAACAATACCCTCAATGCAACATATTTTGGGTTGATATAATGCTAGAATTGCCTGAACAGCAAAGCTAAAATTAGAAAATCTACTTTTGATTATGAAATATTGTAGATTACAAAAATATTTTCATAAATAAGTACGACTATGTATGTTAGAATATAAAACACTTGTGCAATTGAATCACTTCAATGCAAACTGTCCACAAAAGTGTTGCCTATCCAATATTATTTTGCCATTGGGCCATGGTTGATTGAAGAAACAGGTAGCAGGGAAAAATGAAAAAAATACGAATTCTTCATGTAGCAAGTTTTACAGGTAATATTGGTGACAACGCTAATCATTGTGGTGTGCGAAGTCGACTAGCAATAAATTTTCCTAATACAGAATTTTGTTTCACAGAACTTGAAATACGCCAATTTTATCGCAAATGGAATGAAAAATCCTTTGATGAAGATTTTGTTGATTTAGCAAATACTTTTGATCTTTTAATGATAGGTGGAGGGAATTATTTTGAGCTTTGGGTAGAACATTCACGCACAGGCACTACCGTTGATATTCCTGTACCACTGTTAAAAAAGCTCACTGTTCCTACCGTTTTTTACGGTTTAGGGTTAGATAGCAATATGGGGTATTCTGACAATACCATTGAGAATTTTAAAAAATTCCTAGACTACACTTTGGAAGAAAAAAGATTTCTTGTTTCCGTCCGTAATGATGGCTCCATAAAAAATGCCGTGCAGTTGCTAGGTGAGCAATATGCATCACGCTTACACAAGATCCCCGATGGTGGTTTTTTTACGCAAGTTGAGGATTATTTCCATCCAGAATTATTTCCTGCCCAAAAGCATATTGTCGTAAATCTTGCTGGTGATATGCTTGAAAAAAGATTTGAATCTTCATGCGACGGTCATATTTCTTTTACAGACTTCATGGACCAATTCGTTGAATATATAGAAAAGTTACTTGTTTCTAGGGATAATTTGTCCATCGTATTTGTTCCGCATATGCATAGAGATATGCATATTATATCATCGTTTTTTGAAAGGGCATCTGATAGACTTTGTCGCACTCGTATGAGCATTGCCCCATTTTTAACTGGTGAAAAAAGCCAATCTTACATTTTTGATTTATATAGTAAGGCTGCACTGGTTATTGGCACAAGGTTTCATGCCAATGTATGTCCCATTGGTCTTGGTGTACCAACTATTGGACTTGTAAACTATGCTGCCATTAGCAATTTATATGAAGAACTTGGTATACTTCAAAGAACTGTAGCCATAAATCGTACTGGATTTATTGAACAATTAGATAGTTTAGTACAAGAAACTTTAGATAATCCAGAACCAGTTATAAAATCTTATAAAGATATAAAGCTAAAATTATGTCATGATATAGATTCATTTCACCAATATATGAATAAGTGGCTTACTTCATTAAAATGAAAAATTAAATTCCAGCGGAGTTTTGTTGTTTATAGGTTTAATCTTAAATTAATTTTAAATGGAGATTGTTATGAAATACTGCAAAAAATGTGTTATGCCAAACACAAGGCCTGGTCTACAATTTAATGAAGATGGCATTTGTCAAGCATGTCTAAATAATGAGAAAAAAAATAATACTGATTGGAATGCGCGTCTTGAAGAATTACGCATGCTATGTGACAAACATAGGGGACAATATGGTAAACATTCATTTGATTGTTTGATTGCTATTTCTGGTGGAAAGGATTCACACACTCAAGTTAAAGTTATGAAGGAAGATATGGGTATGAACCCATTACTCGTAACAGTAGAAGATAATTTTACTATGACCAAAGCTGGTATGCATAATATTAGAAATATTTCTGAGTCTTTCGGTTGCCAAATTGTTAGCTTAAAGCCAAATCTCAGGGCACAAAAGATACTTATGCGAAAATGCCTTGAAAAAAATGGCAAACCCAATTGGTATCTAGATAGATTAATTTATACCTATCCTATTAGAATGGCACTGGCTTTCCAAATACCGCTTGTGGTGTATGGTGAAAATGTTGATTATGAATATGGTGGGATGCAACAAGTAGAAACTCCGTCAGCAAAAAATCAAATTTTTAATGGTGTCACTGATGAAGCTAGCTTTGAAAATTTAGCTGGTGATGGTGTAAGTGAGGAAGATTTGCATTGGGCGACTTTTCCGCACGAAGAATTGAAAAAGTTTCAACTAGAGCCCATATATCTTTCATATTTTGTGCGTTGGAATAGTTATTCAAACTTTATTACAGCTAAAAGATATGGATTTAAAGAAGTAAAACATGAATGGCATAGAGAAGATGCTTTTGAGTATATGAATCAAATTGATTCTATAGGGTACTTGGCTCACGCGTGGTTTAAATATCTCAAATTTGGGCACGGTAACGTAACAGATATGGCATCGCGATATGTTCGCTATGGCATTTTTACTCGTGAAGAGGCTATTGAGCTTGTTAAGAAGCATGATCACCTCATAGACCAACGAGCGCTTGATGATTTCTGCCAACTTTTAGGCTATACATTGCGAGAGTTTTATGACATAGCCGAAACAATGTATAATAAAGATTTATTTACAAAAGACCATTTAGGACAGTGGGTATTAAAAAACCCTATCAGCTAATAGGCTGCACCTAATTAGGCCAAAGCCCCAATCAATAGAAGGAAAAATACTGTTTTTACTCGATTGTACAGCGACTCATCATGCCCCTCAATTAAGGGGCGAGAGAACGTGCGATGAAAAAAGTAATCACTTTCACACACTAACCCCAAATATCCCATGGGATATTTGGGCGTTGAAAGTTTTTAAGGGGAGATTGGGGTTTGGGGGAAGATGGTAAATTTTCCAAAAATTTCCCCTCTTCCCCCAAAAAAATAAAACCAACTATCCAAACTAGCTCAACTATCCAAACTAGCTCAACTATCCAAACTAGCTC
>CAYJOP010000086.1:0-8592 GCA_964371835.1 uncultured Desulfovibrionaceae bacterium | reverse complement strand
TCGTGCTGACTTTGTCAACACTCCAAGTCCGCCTTTTATAAGTTAAAGGCGGACTTTATCAGTAACATTACCTTGGAGTAAACTCCAAGGGTTTATCATTATACACTATTATAATATATCTCTATTCCTAATTTCCTAAAGTACCTTGTATGTTTCCAGAGTATGTAGTACCACCTTGAGATAGAAATTCAAAGTCACCGCCGACATTTCCACCTACTTGCAATGGGGTAGTACCAGTTACACCCCAACTCTGAACGGGAGCACCAGCAGCAGCACCACCAAAAGTTGCAGTGCCACCGCTTATTTGAAATGTCGCAGCACCACCAGAAAGAACTCTACCTGTACCACCTGTTGCAGTAAATTCCCCCCCCCTTATATCGGTTGTGGTGAAATTAGCATCTGAAATAACACCACTTTGTAAATTAACTAGGAAGGAAAAATTTCCAGTGCTTGTAGGGGCACCAAACTCGCTAAAGTTAAACGTACCTGAAGCAGTACCATTTGTTTGCAATAAAAGGCCATGCTTTGCCAAATCGACATTTGCTAAGCTTGTCTGAAGTGAGTCTTGAGCTGTACGTTCCACAAAGGTATTATTTTCCATATATTCAGCAAGCAAGGGATTAACACCACTTGCCCCAACTGAAGGAAGAACAATATTGGTTTGCTCAAGGATATACTGGCGGCGTTCCATAATAATGGGTGCTACAGGAGAGACTAACTGTCCATCAGCGCCAAAGCTCGCTTCATGCCCTGGTGGAATGACTACATTATTTGCCACAACACTAAGCTGCCTTAGGCTATTTTCTGTAAGCACTGTGGTTACGCCATCCAATGTAAATATGGCAACGGTTGTACCTCGTATGCCTACGTTAGACTCAGGTGTACGCACGGAAAAAGCCTCTGGATTTTGCTCCACAATAGCTCCAGTTACCAAACGAGCAAAACCCACGCTTAAGTTAGCCCTAAAGGCCTTGTTGTCTGCATCATTGTAATTTTCCATAACAAAAGTGCTATTTATACCTACGTTAACAACGCTATTGTCGTTAAATATAAATTGAACCTTGCCTTCGGCATTGGTGCGAACTATGTCGCCAATAAAGAGGTCATCTTTAATGGCAAGTTCTTGGGTATTGCCGTCTCGTTCTATCGTCACACCAGAAGTAATAGCAATAACCTTGGCAATACTTGAGGCATAAGTAATTGACGGCAAAAGTACAAGCAAAGCAAATATGCTGAAAATTATTGATTTTCTATTCATAACAAACTCCATTATTATTAAAATGACCAAGATATACCTGAGTTTATAAGATGCTGGCTATAGGTATAAAGCTCGCTATTAGAATAATTGTGCATGTATTGATAGCCAACTTCTACACTCCAAGCTTCGCCCAATGGGATGCTAATATTTAACCCAGTGCGCAGACGGTTGTCATGTCTATAGTCTTCCTCAAGGACAGTGGCAGCACCATAAAAATACTCACCACCATAAGAAATATATGGAGATAATCTTATGTCTTTAAATGGTAATATGTATACAAATTCGAGGCTTATTTCATAACCATCATAAGAACTAAACATTTCCTTAGCAGCGCCACCAAGATAACGTCCACCAAGAGTTATATTATGACCAGCATCGCCAGTGAAATATCGTACATATTGACCCAGCGAACCATACCAACCACTATAATCATCATTACTTGAATAACTACGATTTTCTATATGACCTCTGGTTATAAGGTGTAGTTTAGGGGTAGCAGCATAAATAAAATTAACCTCAGGACCAACCCCAATAACATTTTGCTCAAAGGCGTAATCAAATATTTGCGACTTAGCACGAATATCAAACATGGACTTGGTGCCTAGATAACGAATACCAAAGGAAGCACTGCCAAACTCTGAACTAGATAACTTCATGTCATAAAGCTTTGGGCTGGTATTATATCTGGCAAAGACATTGGCACTACCAACAAGCCACCAAGGGCTTACAATATCAAGCCTATAGCCTAAATCTACTTGAGCACCCAAATATCCAGCAAGTGTTTCTTGGGATTTGCCATCGTTAAGATTAATATCCCAGCTACCTATGGAAAGCTCATTGGAAGCAGGCCCACTGTTGGCATTGCTGTCATAAATTAGTCCAGCACTTACTTTACCTGAAACTTGTGTGCGGCTGTGTTGTTTGCTCCACTTTTTTGCTAAGTCAGCACTTTCTTCAGTGCTGGCTTCAGTATTTTTTGCAAGCTCCATGGAGGCGCGCAAATCATCATTTTGAACACTTAAAGCATATGCTAACTCTTTTAAGAGTATGGGCTCATCTGGATGTTTTGTTAGTAGACGCTCATAAGCCATAACCGCTTGGCCAGGTTTTCCACTTTGAAGGGCAGATCTTGCATAGCCGAGGTTTACAGTATCATCGTATGGGTCTTCGCGTAAAAGACGAGCATAGGCCTCATAAGCGCTGGCATAATTTCCCTGCTCAAGTAGCATGGAGGCATTAGCTTTTTCTTGTTGCAGCAATGCTTTAGCATGAACACTGTTGCTGCTAGGCACACTAGCTGCTAAAGCTTGCCCTTGCAAAATAAAAGTACATAACACAAATAAAAAAATGGTACTGGCAATCTTTTTCATACACCCTTCCTAAATATAAAATTAAAGAATTGATAACTAGAATAACTTCAATCTAACAATTTTGCAATATAAAACACGCTTCATTATTAATAAAAACGTTAATCTAATCTGATAAGTGTGGTTTTTCCTCTTTATTACGCCTTAAAAACATTAACCGTCATCTACTTGTCGCAACGCTACTCAGGAATAGTTGTAACATCGCTAGTAGATAGATATTTGATTTAATACCAAAACAATATAACGCAATATTAAATGGTAGTTTAAATTTTTTACATAGGCGAAAATCTAAGTTCAAGACTCCTGCGCAATAGATTGTGCAGGAGTCTTTTTTTACTTCAAACCACATTGATAGAAGTGAATTTAAAACAAAAAAGGAGAGGTAAAACCTCTCCTTAATGATATATTTGACCTAAGCTTATTCAGCTTTTGGTTCAGCTTTTTTGCGTGGTGCACGCTTTGGCTTTTCAGCGCCTTCTTCGTCAGCTTTTGGAGCTGCTTTTTTAGCTGGTGCACGCTTTGGCTTTTCCGTAGCTTCAGCATCAGCCTTTGGTGCAGCCTTTTTAGCAGGCGCACGTTTTGGCTTTTCGGCAACTTCTGCATCTTCCTTAGCGGCTGCTTTTTTTGCTGGAGCAGGTTTTGGCTTTTCAGCTTCTTTAGCTTCGGCCTTTGGTGCTGCTTTTTTAGCAGGAGCACTTTTTGGCTTTACTTCTTCAACTGGAGCTGGAGTTTCTTCAGCATCGGCTCTGCGGGTTAACTCTATAATGGCCATAGGTGCATTATCACCACGGCGTGGGGTATCAAGCTTGTAAATACGAGTATAACCACCAGCAATGCCAACAAAAAGTGGGCCGATTTCGTCAAAGAGTTTTTTAACTAATTGGTGGTTACCAAGTACACGATAAGCCTGACGGCGAGCGTGTAAATCATTACGCAAAGCTAAAGTAATCAAAGGTTCAACAACTTTACGCAATTCTTTTGCCTTAATTTCAGTAGTGCGAATTTTCCCATGTGTAAGTAGAGCTTTTGCCATATTACGGAATAAAGCCTTACGATGCGATGGAGTTCTCGACAATTTTCTGCCAGAATTGCTATGCCTCATTTTGCTGCTTCCTCTTCCAATCTTGATATTTTTTGTCGAAATTATCAATCTTTGTACCAAAATCTAAGCCCATATCAAATAATACACGCTTAATTTCATCCAAAGATTTACGCCCAAAGTTTTTGGTTTTGAGCATATCGGCCTCAGAGCGTTGCACAAGCTCGCCAACAATGGCTATATTTGTGCTACGCAAGCAATTGGTGGCTCGTACTGAAAGTTCGAGTTCATCAATATTTTTGTATAAATTTTCATTAAGGTCAGCACCATCTGATGTACCAGTTGCTGCATCACCAGCTATTTTTTCATCAAAGTTAATGAATACTGAGATTTGATCCTTAATAATTTTTGCACTATAAGCAATTGAATCCTCAGGGGTAACAGAGCCATCTGTCCAAACTTCTAATATAAGTTTGTCAAAGTTGGTCATTTGACCCACACGAGCTTGCTCCACAGAATATGCAACCTTACGCACAGGAGAATAGCTTGCATCCATGCGGATTAAGCCAATTTCTTCGTTAAGGTCTTCGTGCATATCTGCTGGCACATAGCCCTTACCCATGCGAACTTCAAGCTCCATAACAAGCTCAATGTCCTCAGTAAGTTTTGCAATGTGTTGCTCAGGATTTAGCACAGTAATATGCTGATTTGTTTTAATATCAGCTGCAGTTACATCACCCTTTTTATTAACAGATAAAGTCAAGCGTTGTGGCTCTTCTGTGTTCATTAAAAGGCGCACTTGTTTTAAATTAAGTACCATGTGTGTAACGTCTTCATGCACACCATGAAGTGTTGTGAACTCATGCTGAACACCTTGCACTTTTACTGCAACAATTGCAGCTCCTTGTAAGGATGATAAAAGTACACGGCGCATGGCATTACCAATGGTATTACCATAACCACGTTCCAAAGGCTCACACACAAATTTGCCATGCATAACGCTTGCAGGGTCACTTTCACGCCGAATAATATCTGGCTTGACAAGTTCTGCCCAATTGCGTGAATTGATAAGCCGTTCGCCTTGTTTGATAAGCATTCCGGCCCCCATTTATTTTGAATAAAGTTCGACGATCATGTTCTCATTGATGGGGAACTGAATGTCTTCACGTTGAGGCAATGCCTTAACAACGCCTTTAAAAGCGGCCCCATCAGCCTCAAGCCATACTGGGCAACCACGACGAGCAATAACTTCTTGAGCTTCCATGAGCACAGGAATTTTGCGGTTCTTTTCAGGAACTTCGATGGTATCTCCCACACGCACCTGTAATGAAGGTATGGAAACTTTGTGCCCATTTAGGGTAAAAATTCCATGACGTACAAGTTGACGAGCTTGGTTACGAGAGTTGGCAAAACCTAAGCGATACACAACGTTATCTAAGCGGCGCTCAAGGTATGACAACAAAATTTCACCGGTAACACCTTTAGCTTTGTCAGCTTTTACAAAGTAACCGTGGAATTGCTTCTCAAGCACACCATAGGTACGACGCACTTTTTGTTTCTCACGCAACTGCACTGCATAGTCACTTAACTTTTTACGGGCTCGGCCATGCTGGCCGGGAGCGTATGGACGACGGTCGTAAGCACATTTGTCAGTATAGCAACGATCACCCTTAAGAAAGAGTTTAGTTCCTTCACGACGGCACAAACGGCATTTGGCTTCGTTATATTTAGCCATATTAATTCCTCTGTTGGCTTTACGCTAGACAATACTAGCTTCCTCACCTGTTAAAAAATTTGCTAAATAAATAAGCAAATTTTTTTTACCTTAAAACGCATGATTGCTCATGCTCAAAAACACTAAACGCGACGACGTTTGGGAGGTCTACACCCATTATGCGGAATGGGCGTAATATCGCGAATAAAGGCCACTTTAAAACCCACGGCATTGATGGCGCGCATGGCTGCCTCACGACCGGAGCCTGGACCTTTAACATAAATACCTACAGTGCGCATTCCATTGTCTTGGGCTTTGCGCGCAGCAGTTTCTGCTGCAACTTGAGCCGCAAATGGAGTTGATTTGCGTGACCCCTTAAAGCCGCTTTGCCCAGCAGAAGCCCAGCTAACAGCGTTGCCACGAGTGTCTGTAAAGGTAATAATAGTATTATTAAAAGAAGCTTGAATGTGAGCTATGCCCACGGGAATATTCTTCTTTTCCTTTCTTTTGACCGCTCTTCTTGGTCTAGCCATAATTATTCCTCTGTAGTTGATTTATAATCTACTTAAAAATCACTTCCAAAATCTGTTCAGAAAATGTGAGATGCAAGGAAGTGGTGAATTTTAGGAAGGGAGTGGGTTCTTTCCCCCATGACCTGACTAAAATTTATCACTGACGAAGCAGATTACTTTTTTTCAACAGATTTTTATTTCTTTTTGCCAACGGCTCCACGCCTCGGCCCCTTACGGGTACGAGCGTTGGTGTGTGTGCGTTGCCCATGAACAGGCAAGCCACGACGATGACGAAGGCCACGATAACAACCAATATCCATTAAACGCTTGATATTGCCAACTACTTCACGGCGAAGGTCACCCTCAACCTTGTAGTTTTGCTCAAGCTCTTTACGAACTTCATTAACTTCCTCAT
The DNA here is from genome assembly GCA_964371835.1 of uncultured Desulfovibrionaceae bacterium. GTDB lineage: Bacteria > Desulfobacterota > Desulfovibrionia > Desulfovibrionales > Desulfovibrionaceae > CAYJAD01. Next base: position 2,287 of record CAYJOP010000086.1, on the reverse strand, counting down.
TGGAGAGGTCGTCAATGTTACGAGTCCAATCAATATTGATACTGTCCAAAATCTTCAATGATGTGGTGCGACCAATACCATAGATATAGGTCAAAGCAATATCCACACGCTTGCCACGAGGCAATTCTACACCTGCAATTCTCGCCACAGTTGTCTCCTGCCTAGCCCTGACGTTGTTTATGTCGGGGGTTTTCGCAGATTACTCTGAGTACGCCCCGACGTCGGATGACCTTGCACTTGGGGCAAATTTTCTTAACGGAAGGTCTAACTTTCATACCAATCTCCAAATATTCTTTTCATAGTGCGACTACTCGCCTTATGATTTTCCCTATTACTGCTAAATTTAGCAGGAACAGAGGCTTATATCTATCTTTATTGCTGCTGTCAACAAATATATTCCATTGCTAACTTAGTCATTCATTCGCCTAAGGCCTTTATCAGAGATACTAAGTATCTTTGGGCCTTGGGGTGTGATTGCTATGCTATGCTCATAATGAGCAGCCCACTTGCGGTCACGAGTAACAGCTGTCCACTTGTCTTCCAAGATGTCAACTTCGTATGTTCCTATTGTAACCATGGGCTCAATGGCTATTACCATACCATTTTGCAATGGCATACCGCTGTAACCAGGTTTAAAGTTGGGTACTTCTGGTTTTTCATGCATTTTTGCACCCACACCGTGCCCCACAAAGCGGCGCACCACATTAAAACCTGCATCTTCCACAAGCTTTTGTACAGTTGCACCAATTAAATATACATCTGTACCAGCTTTGGCTACGGCAATTCCAGCATATAATGCATCTTCGGTAATCTTCATGAGTTGTTTGGCTTCATCACTTACAGCTCCAACTGCAAATGTCCTTGCCGCATCACCCACAAACCCCTCATACACTACACCCATATCAACGCTTACAATGTCGCCCTCCTCTAGCAGCCGCGTGGAAGGAAAACCATGTACAACAACTTCATTTACCGAAACACAAAGGGCGTATGGATAACCATGATAACCCAAAAAGGCCGGCTTTAAGTTGTGTTTATCGCAATATGCTCTTGCCGCTTCTTCAAACTGCATGGTGCTAATGCCAGGTTGCACCATTTCTTCAACGATATCTAACACGTTTGCAACGTGCCTGTTTGCTTCACGCATAAGATCGATTTCGCGATCGTTCTTAATGAAAGCTCCACGATATTTCTTCACGCTCTACCTTTTCTTAGCTTTGTTCATTAACCCTTCATATTGATTGGAAATTACATGAGATTCCATTTGACTCATGAAGTCCATGGCAACGCCTACTAAGATTAGTAAGCTTGTACCACCAAAATAGAAAGGTACGTTGAAGTTAGCAATTAATAGCATAGGTAATACAGAAACTAGCGAAATGTAAAAACCACCAGTTAATGTCAAACGTGAAAGCACTGTATTAATATATTCTTCAGTTTTTTCACCTGGACGAATACCAGGGATAAAACCACCTGCTTTTTTCAAGTTTTCAGACACTTCTTTTGGGTCAAAAATAATGGCTGTATAGAAGTAGCAGAAGAAGAATATTAAGGCCACAAATATAATATTGTAGCTAATGGTTTGTGGTGAAAAAATCATGGCCACTTGTTGTACAATTTCATGTTGTGAAAATTGCCCGATGGTTGCGGGAAACAACAATAATGATGATGCAAAAATGGGTGGTATAACACCTGCGGTATTAATACGCAAAGGCAAGTGTGTATTTTGACCACCATACATCTTACGCCCCACTTGGCGCTTGGCATAGTGAATAGGAATACGGCGTTGAGCACGCTCCATAAATACAATACCCACGGTTACACCAAGCATAAGCACAACAATTGTAATGGCTAAGAAAATGCTCATATCGCCAGCTTCTATGAGGGAAACAGACTGCATAATAGCCCTTGGAATACCCACAACAATTCCAGAGAAGATGATTAATGATATGCCATTACCAATGCCTTTTTCAGTGATCTTTTCACCAAGCCACATTATAAGCACTGTACCTGCTGTAAAGGTTAATACAGTAATTACACGAAACTCTAAGCCAGGATTTAATACCACAAGTCCACCTGCAGGACTGCGCATGCTTTCAAGGCCAACGGCAATACCAAGACCTTGAACTATGGTTATTAAAACTGTTAGGTAACGTGTATATTGAGTTATTTTACGTTTTCCTGCTTGGCCTTCTTCTTTGGCCATGCTTTTAATGGAGGGGCTCATAACTTGCATTAACTGCATGATAATTGATGCAGAAATGTAAGGCATAATACCTAGTGCAAA